>JAZRJR010000018.1:0-26199 GCA_045645885.1 Acutalibacteraceae bacterium
CATCACCTGCACCGAAGCAAGGTCCGCAGAAGCAAGGCTTGAACACTGCACCTGCTTCAAGAAGCTTGCCCTGAACACCGTTTCTGAGAAGTGCAAGGTTAACAGGCACACTTGAAGGATAAACTGAAAGTGAGAAATAGCCGTCACCTGTGCTCTTGCCGTCAAGAATTGCAGCAGCCTCACAGATGTTTTCGAACATACCGCCTGCACAGCCTGCGATGATACCCTGGTCAACATAGATTTTTCCGTCAACAACCTTGTCTCTCAGCTTGAAGTCAACCTTGTCACCGAACTGAGCCTTTGCAGCCTTTTCTACCTCGTAGAGAATATCGGGATTCTGCTGAAGCTCGTGAATTGTGTAAGCGTTTGAGGGATGGAAGGGAAGAGCAATCATACTTTCAATTTTTGAAAGGTCAATTCTGATTGCCATATCGTAGTAAGCAACCTTTTCAGGCATAAGAGCCTTGTAATCGTCAGGTCTGCCGTGAGTTGTGTAGAAATGCTTAACCTTTTCGTCAGTTTCCCAGATTGATGAAACGCAGGCAGTTTCTGTTGTCATAACGTCAATGCCGATACGGAAGTCCATGCTGAGATTCTTCACACCGGGGCCGACAAATTCAAGCACCTTGTTTGTAACAAGACCTTCCTTGAACACTGCACCGCAAAGAGCAATTGCAACGTCGTGAGGGCCGACACCTCTTCTGGGAGCGTTTTCAAGATAAACAAGAACAACCTCAGGCTTTTTGATATCCCAGGTATTGGAAAGAAGCTGCTTTACAAGCTCAGGACCGCCTTCGCCCACACCCATTGTGCCGAGAGCACCGTAACGTGTGTGGCTGTCTGAACCGAGGAGCATATTGCCGCACTTTGACATCATTTCTCTTGCATACTGATGAATTACCGCCTGATTAGCAGGAACATAGATACCGCCGTATTTCTTAGCAGCTGAAAGACCGAAAACGTGGTCATCCTCATTGATTGTGCCGCCTACAGCACAAAGACTGTTGTGGCAGTTTGTCATTGCATAGGGCAGCGGGAATTTTTTAAGTCCGCTTGCTCTTGCAGTCTGAATAATACCTACATAAGTGATATCGTGAGAAATCATTGAGTCAAACTTGATTCTCATTTTATCTGAGTCGGGCTTTGTGTTGTGAGAATTCAGAATTGAATAAGCAATTGTGCCGTTTCTGTCGTTTCTCTCTGAAAGGCCCATAGCACTCAGCTGAGCCTTCTGTTCGTCGGGTGTTCCGTCAACAAGCTGTCTGCCGTCAACAAGATGCACACCGTGTCTGATAATATCTAACATTTATATCAATCCTTTCATATTTGAAGTGTTAAGAGTGAAGAGTGGAGTGTGAAGTTAAGGGTCACTTCGTTCCGATTATATCCGTTTCAATTTACTGCTTAACCTTTATATTCATTCCGCCAAAGCAGAAATATAAATTCGGCGGGTAGATTTTTATTCATTTAGCTTTTCTTAAAACGGATATTATTCACTCTTTACCCTTTATAGCTTTTTATATTTTGCGGAGTATAATGAGCTGTTTATAGAAGTGTAAAATTGCAACTGCAACTCCACTCTCCACTCTTCACACTCCACACTTGAAAAAGTTACCATCTTCTGTATACTGCGTTGATTTCTTTATAATACTTCTCATCTATCTGATTAAGAGCGTCTTCGCTGATTCTGAAACACCAGTTCTTTTCTGTTGTGCCCGGTGTGTTCATTCTTGCGTCAGCACCGTAGCCTACCATATCCTGAAGGGCAACAATAACCGTAGCAGCTGAGCTTTTCCATACTGCTTCAATAACCGCTCTGCAAGAACCGCTGTAAGGTCCGCCTTCTCCCCAGTTCTGTCCGCCGAAGCAGCAGTAACGAAGAGCATAAGCTCTTTCTCTTTCGTTTGCCTCGAAGAACCAACCTAAAATAGTGTTGTTATCGTGAGTGCCCACATAAGCGGTGCAGTTTTTCGGATAGTTATGGGGAAGATGAGTGCTGTCACCGTCAGCATCAAATCCGAACTGAATAACTCTCATACCGGGGAAGTTTGTATCCTCAAGAAGCTTAACTACATCTTCACCGAAGGTGCCGAGATCCTCAGCGATAATATCTGCATCGGGAAGTGCCTTCTTAACCTTGTTGAAAAGCTTCATTCCGGGACCCTCCCGCCATTCGCCGTTCTTTGCGGTTTTGCTTTCGGCAGGAACTGCCCAATATGATGCGAAAGCTCTGAAATGGTCAATTCTTACCTTGTCGTAAAGACGAAGACAGGTTGCAATTCTGTTTGTCCACCATTTGAAGCCGTCTTTTTCCATTTTAGCCCAGTTGTAAAGAGGATTGCCCCAAAGATCGCCGTCCTCAGAGAAATAGTCGGGCGGTACACCTGCAACATGGGTAGGAGCAAGGCCGCTTTCGTTGATTTCGAAAAGTCCTCTGTTGCTCCACACGTCAACACTGTCACGGCTTACGTAAATGGGCATATCACCGAGAACCTTTATATCCTTACTGTTTGCATATTCCTTAAGCTTTCTCCATTGAGTGTAGAAAACATACTGGGTGAAAGCATAGAAGTCGATTTCGTCTTTGAGAAAAGTAACATTTTTAACTGCCTTTTCGTATCTTACAAACTTTTCATCCCACTCCCACCAGGGCTTGTCCTGATGATGGGCTTTCAGAGCCATAAATACGGCATAATCCTTTACCCACGAATTCTGTTCGAGGAAAAGTGAAATGAGCTCTTTATCGTCATCTGTGATTCTGCTGAAAGCCTTGCGGAGAGTTTCCATTCTTTTGCCGTATGCAAAAGCAAAATCTGTCACATAAATTGAGCCGTAATATTCATTTTCACGAAGCTCTTCCTCTGTAATAAGTCCACTTTCAAAAAGTGCGAAGGGGTCTATAAGACTGATGTTTCCTGCAAAGGCACTTACTGAGCAATAGGGTGAACCGCTCATATCCACGGGATTTAAGGGCAACACCTGCCACAGATGAAAGTCCATTGCAAAAAGTCTGTCGATAAATTGTTTAGCCTCTTTACCCATAACACCCGTACCGTATTTTCCGGGCAGTGAGGTAAGGTGCATAAGCACACCGGCTGTGCGTCTCTGATTCATTTTTTATAACTCCAATTCCATAACGGCAGCGAATCTGCCAACTTAAGTCTTTATTATACTAAATTATAGTGAGTGTTGCAAGGTGTTTTTATAATTTTCTGCCTCTTTTTCTTTTCAATAAAAAATCTTGAAAAAAAACTTATTATATAGTATAATAAATTGATTATGCCAAACTATGTGTAAAGAAGGAGGCTGACACAATGTTTATTGACAAAGCGGTCATTAAAATCAAAGCAGGTGACGGCGGTAACGGTGCAGTTGCTTTCCACCGTGAAAAGTATATCACCTCAGGCGGACCTGACGGTGGTGACGGTGGCAAAGGCGGCGACATTGTATTTATGGTTGACGACAACCTTTCAACCCTCAACGATTTCAAATACAAAAGAAAATATAAAGCTCCTAACGGAATGGACGGACAAGGCGGAAGAAGAAGCGGCAAAAAAGCCGAAGACCTTATTATCCGTGTGCCGAGAGGTACAATTATCAGAGAAAACGAAAGCGGCGTTATAATGGCAGATATGTCAACTGACGACACCTTTATTGCAGCAAAAGGCGGTAAAGGCGGTTGGGGTAACAGCCACTTTGCAACCGCAACAAGACAGACTCCCCGTTTTGCAAAGCCCGGCACTCCCGGTGAGGAATGGGAAGTTACTCTTGAACTTAAGCTTCTTGCCGACGTTGGGCTTTTAGGCTTTCCGAATGTAGGTAAGTCGAGCTTCATCTCTGTTGTAAGTCAGGCAAAGCCCATTATCGGCGACTACCACTTCACAACAATCACTCCCGTTTTAGGTGTGGTTTCAAGAGGTGAAGGCTGTTCATTCGTAATTGCCGACATTCCCGGTCTTATTGAAGGTGCAAGTGAAGGTGTCGGTCTCGGACACGCATTCCTCCGTCATGTTGACCGTTGCAGAATGCTTATTCATATAGTTGACGTTGCAGGCTCTGAAGGCAGAGATCCTAAAGAAGATTTTGAAAAAATCAACCTTGAGCTCGAAAGATTCAATCCTGAGCTTTCAGAAAGACCTCAGATTGTTGTGGGCAACAAAATTGACCTTGCAACAGATGAGCAGAGAGAAGAATTCAGAGCTTATATTGAAGAGCAGGGTTACACTTATCTTGAAATGTGCGCTCCCATTACTGAGGGTACTAAGGAAGTTATTGATGAGGCAATTGAAATGCTCAGTAAGCTTCCTCCCGTAAAGCAGTATGAAAGAGAAGAAATTCCCCTTGAAACGCTTCTTTCAAAGCAGAACACAGGCTTTGAAATTACGGTTGAAGACGATGTATATATTGTTGAAGCACCCTGGCTTATCAAGATTATCTGCCACACAGACCTTGACGACTATGAATCACTTCAGTATTTCCAGAGAGTGCTTATTTCAAGCGGCATTATTGATGCTCTCAGAGAAAAAGGAATCAATGAGGGCGACATTGTAAGTATTTACGACTTCGAGTTTGAATTTATGAACTAAGGATAACAGAATGGAACGATTTTACAATAAAGATTGCGATGTGAATAATCTCAGTCCCCTCACCCTTGCTTTTATGGGAGACACAGTCTTTGACCTTTTTGTCCGTGAAAGACTTATCTGTCAGGCAAACAGACCTGTAAACAAGCTTCATAACCTTGCTTCAAAAACTGTCAATGCCCAGTCTCAGGCAAATGCGGTAAAGAAGATTATGGATATGCTTACTGAGGAGGAATTTGCAGTTTTCAGACGTGGAAGAAACTGCCACACCAACCATAAGGCAAAAAATGCCTCCGAAGGTGATTATCACTATGCAACCGGCTTTGAAGCTCTTTTCGGTTATCTTTATCTCAAAGGTAACATCGAAAGACTTCGTGAACTTTTCGATATAATAATTGAGGAGGAAGACAATAATGGCTAATGACGGCTTCTGGCTTATAAAAACAGTTGACAGAAAAACCAATGTAAAGGGAGCACCTTATCTTGATATGATGCTCTGCGACAAAGACGGTGAAATTTCAGCAAAGCTCTGGGATTACAGCGAGCTCGTACACGGCACCTTTGATGCAGGTGAGCTCATTAAAGTCAGAGCCACCGTCACTCAGTTCAACGGTGCTGACCAGCTGAGAATTGAGAAAATCAGAAAGGTTACTGCAGCAGACGGTGTTAATATCTCCGACTTTGTTCCCACAGCTGAATATTCAGGTGAAATGATGCTTGGTGCAATTATGAATGCAATTGCTTCTGTTAAGGATGAAGATCTTAAAACTCTCACCTATGCACTTGTCAAGGAAAGAGAAAAAGAAATTCTCACCTGGCCTGCAGCCTTCAAGCTTCATCATGCAATAAGAGGCGGTCTTCTCTACCATACCCTTTCAATTCTTAAGCTCAGTGAGGGTGTGTGTATGCTTTATCCCTCAGTTGACAAAGACCTTCTCACCTGCGGAATCATTGTTCACGACCTTTGCAAAATTGACGAATTCGACCTTAATCCTGCAGGACTCGTTTCAGCCTACAGCGTAAGAGGTGAGCTTCTCGGCCACCTTGTAATGGGTGCAATGAAAATTGAGCAGAAGGCAATTGAGCTTGGTATTTCAAGGGAAAAGGCTATGCTTTTAGAGCATATGGTTATCTCTCACCACGGTGAGCCTGATTTCGGTGCTGCAGTAAGACCTATGTTCCTTGAAGCTGAAATTCTCAGCCAGCTTGACACTCTTGATGCAACAATTTATGAAATAACAAGCGCAGTCGGTGAAGTAAAAGAAGGTGAATTCACCGGCAGAATGTGGGCTCTTGATAACAGAAAGCTCTTCAACCACGGCAGAAAAGAAAGCAAACCTAAGGCAATTCTTGACTAAACTTGGCAAAAATTTGTCATAATACAGTGGAAAATTGAGTAAATCTGCAGAAATTCAGAAAATAGTGTTGCATTTTTCTTTAAAAAATGTGATAATACATACTATATTTAATATGGGGGGTTATGTCTGATGAGAGTTATTACAGGTACAGCAAGAGGACGACGTCTTTTAACCCTTGAGGGTGACGATGTAAGACCCACCACCGACATAGTAAAAGAAGCTCTCTTTTCAATCATTCAGTTTGAAATTGAGGGCAGAAAGGTTCTTGACCTTTTCGGCGGATGCGGTCAGCTTGCAATTGAAGCACTTTCAAGAGGTGCTCACAGTGCAGTTATTGTTGACGCATCAAAAAAGAGCGTTGAGGTTATAAAAAAGAATCTTGAAACAACAGGCTTTAACAAACAGGCTGTTGTAGTTAATACAGATGCAATTTCATTTCTTTCAAGAAGAACGGAGAAATATGACATTGCATTTATCGACCCACCTTATTCGGTAGGACTTCTTGAAAAGGCACTTGAAAAGATTTCCGATGTAATGAATGAAGGCGGTGTTGTAATCTGCGAAGCACCTTTCAAGGATGAGGTTCCCGAAACTGCAGGAACTTTCATTCTTAAGAAAAAGTATCGTTATGGTAAAACAGGACTCTTCGTATATCGGTTAAACGAAGGGAGCGATGCTGAATGAAAGAAAAAATCGCAATTTATCCCGGTTCTTTTGACCCTGTAACAAGCGGTCATCTGGATATAATCAGAAGAAGTGCGGGAATGTTTGACAAGCTCATTGTTGCTGTTATGTCAAACCACCGCAAAATGGGCACTTACGCTTTCTCGGTTGAGCAGAGAGTGGAATTCATCAGAAAATGCACAAAAGACTTGCCCAATGTTGTTGTTGATTCTTCAATGGGACTTCTTGCAGACTATGCAAAAAAGCAGAACGCTATTGCAATCATCAAAGGTCTGAGAGCGGTTTCTGATTTTGAAGATGAATTTCAGCAGGCACTTATCAACAAAAGGCTCAACGCAGATATCGAAACCTTATTTATGGCCGCAGACACAGAGCACATGTTCCTCAGCTCAAGCATGATCAAGCAGGTGTGCCTCTTAGGCGGTGACGTTTCTCCGTTCTTACCGGAGGAAGTTTCAAATGAAATAATTGAAAAGCTACAGAAAGGCTAAAAGAAAGGGTGTAAACAATGTCACATTTTTATGATTTAGAAACAGACCTTGACACAGAAGCTGAAGAAGAATTTGAAACTCTTCAGTCAAACACAATTGAAACAGAGGAAGAATACGAGGAAATTACCGAATTCGGCACCTATGACGAAGCAGCTGCTGAAGACAAATGGGGCAGCATGGAATTCGATAAGCTCATCATCGAAATGGAAGCTCTCGTTTCAAGAGGCAAGAAATATTTCTTCTCAAAGAAGAAGAGAGTTGTAGAAGCTGAGGAAATTGCAACTCTTTCACAGTATATCCAGAACAAGTTCCCCCAGGAAATGATCGATGCAAAGGCAATTCTCGACAACGAGGCTGCAATTGTTGGTCAGGCTACAAAGGAAGCAAACGAAATCATTGCAAATGCACGTAAGCAGGAAGCTGAAATCGTTGCAAACGCAAGAAGCTTCTATGCTTCAACAACAGACAAGGGTAAGAAGGACGCTGAAGAAATTCTCAAGCGCGCAAAGGCTCAGGCTGAAGCTATGGTTCAGGAGCACAGCATCACTCGTATGGCTAAGGAACACAGCGAACAGATCAAGGCTAACACAGAGGTTCAGGCTAAGAATATGATCGCTGAAACAACAGCTCAGTGCAACGAACTCAAAACACAGTCAAGAGATTGGGCAATCGGTATTGTTCAGGGCGCTCACGACTTCGTTATTTCAAGCCTTGCAGGTTATCAGAACGTTGCTAAGACAAGTCTTGATCAGATCAATGAGGTTAACAAGAACTTCCAGGCTGAATATAACAACCAGAAGAATGTTCTTGGTATGAACGTAAACAATCAGTAAGTTTATAAAAACAAAAAGGTCGATTGAATCGACCTTTTTTATTTTATTCAGTTCTGACTGAAATCAGCCTTTAAGAGCTTTTCATACTCCTCATCTGTGATTGCACAGATTGAGCCGTGTCTCGGATTGAAGTTCATTGAATAATCCTCTTTTTTCACAGGGAGGAAGGTTTCAAAATCCTCTGTCTGCTGCATAAAGAAAATATCGGTGCTGTATTCGTCCATAACCATAACGAAGGTATCTGTGCCGTTTATGGGATAGATTTCACTTCCCTCAACACCCTCTTTGGAAAGAGAAACAATAACAGGCTTATCCTCATAAGGGCCTGTCAGCTTATCTGATGTTACATAGGCAATAGCCTGCTTTTCTTCGTGCTTGAAGTAAAGATAATACTTGCCGTTTTTCTTGTTGTAGGCAATATCACCGTCAATTGTCTGCACATTTCTGCAGTAAAGAGGCTTGGGCTCTGTAATGGTTTTCATATCCTTTGAGTGAGCGTAATACATACCTGCAGGATTAAGCTCTTTAGTTGAGTGTGCCCAATAAATCATATAGGCGTCGTTTTCCTCGTCCCATATTGCCTGAGGTGCCCACGCCCTTGTGGTGTTTCTGAACTCTTCACCCATTTCTTTTATATCAATTATGGTTTCATCTGTCCAGTTAATAAGGTCAACCGATTTCCATGTAACAAGTGCATGATTGGATTCCCAACCCTCTTCACAACGCATATCTGTTCCGATAATATAATAGCAGTTGTCCTGACCTTTGAAAATGTAAGGGTCACGAACACATTTTTTGCCTTTACGCTGAGTAATAACAGGCTTGTTATCATTGAGAGGAGTGAAATTATATCCGTCTTCGCTCACTGCAAGATGAATTCTCTCCTGATTTTCACCGTTTCCTACAAAGTAGCAGAAAATATATTTACCGAACTTACTTTCAGCCTTTTTTGCGTATTCCATATTATTTTTCTCCTTTTATCTTATCCCAATAATCTTTTGCCGCCTGCTCATTTTTGTTGTCACCGTAAACATAATATCTTTTGTGCTTTATTGCGTCAGGCAGATATTGCTGAGGGGTATAATGGTGGGGATAATCATGGGGATACTTATAAAACTGTCCCTTGTTATTGTTGTCTTCACCGTCAAAATGCTTGTTCTGAAGCTGTCTAGGCACGGGGCCGTTGTTACCTCTTCTGATATCATTCATAGCCTCGTTTATACCCATATAAGCACTGTTTGACTTGGGTGAATTGCACACAAGCACAACTGCATTTGCAAGCGGGATTCTCGCTTCAGGCATACCCACCATAAGAGCAGTATCAACTGCTGCTTTTACAATGGGAATAATCATAGGATAAGCAAGACCTACATCTTCATTTGCACAGACAAGAAGTCGTCTTGTTGCTGAAGGAAGATCCCCTGCTTCAAGAAGTCTGCCTAAATAATGAAGTGCAGCATCGGGATCAGAGCCACGCATACTTTTCTGAAAAGCTGAAAGTATGTCGTAATGCTCGTCGCCTTCCCTGTCATATTTCATTGCGCTTTTCTGAGTGAGCTCCTCTGCTTTTTCTCTTGTAATAACAACCTCACCGTTTTCATCGGGAAGAGTACTGAGCACACAAAGCTCTGCAGAATTCATCGCCTTTCTTACATCACCGCCGCAAGCGTGGGCAATATATGTAAGCACATCGTTTTCTGCCTTGATGGTGATATTTCTGTCGTCAGCAAGAAAACGGAAGGCTCTTTCAACAGCGGGAACAATGTCCGTGGGAGTGATACTCTTGAATTCAAACACAGTTGAACGGCTGAGGATAGCTCCGTGAATATAGAAGTAGGGATTCTCTGTTGTGGATGCAATAAGAGTTATCTCCCCTCTTTCAATATAATCGAGAAGGGTCTGCTGCTGCTTTTTATTGAAATACTGAATCTCATCGAGATAAAGAAGAATTCCGTTGGGTGCTGAAAGAGTATCAAGCTCTGCAACAATTGCTTTTATATCAGCCGTTGAAGCTGATGTGCCGTTGAGCTTATGGAATTTTCGGTTGGTACGAAGCGCTATAATTGAAGCAAGGGTTGTCTTGCCTATACCTGACGGGCCGTAAAAAATAAGATTGGGAAGCTCGCCTGATTCGATTATATTGCGAAGCGCTTTACCCTCTCCTAAGAGATGGCGCTGACCAACCATTTCATCAATTGTCTGCGGACGTATTCTGTCTGCCAAGGGTGCTTTCATTCTGTTCACCTCTTTTTAGTGTTAACTTAAATATTTTATCATAAAAGAAAGGTTTTGTAAATGAAAAATATTCATTACTTCCCGCCCTTGACGAACACCTTTCTATCTGTTAAAATACAGAAAGAGAAATTCAAGGAGATGAAGGATAAATGAAAAACAGACTATCTTTACCGGAAGTCTTTACAATTACTGCTCACACAGGTTGTGAAAACACTGAATATAACTCAGCTGATTCGATCCGTGTCGGTGCACAGTACGGTGAAATCGTTGAAGTTGATCTTAACTTTACTAAAAAAGGCGAACCTGTTCTTGCTCACACCTTTGCAAAGAAAAGCTCACTTTCTCTTGATGAGGCCTTCAGAGTACTTTCAGAGCTTGACGGCACAAAGATGAATATCGATGTTAAAATCGGCCCCGACCTTACTGCGGTTTATGAGCTTGCAAAAAAGCACGGAGTTGAAAACAGAATTCTTTATACAGGAATTGAAAAGGAAAAGCTTGTTTCAGCAAAAAGAGACACTCCCGAAATTCCTTTTTATCTCAACGAAACCGTAACAAGGTTCAAGATGCGCAAGAAGGGTTACATAGATTTTCTCATAAACGAAACGAAAAAGCACGGTGCATTCGGTATTAACATAAGCTACAAGCCCTGCACAAAAGAGCTTGTTGATGCATTTCACAAAGAAGGACTTCTCGTTTCACTTTATACCTGCAACGATGAAAAATCAATGCTGAAGGCTCTTTCTCTCGGTGCTGACAATATCACTACAAGAAATCCGAAAAAGCTCAGAAAGCTTCTCTCCACTCTTCAGAATTGCGATCTTACAGCACACACAGGCTGCAGCGGCACAAAAGACAATTCACTTGAGGCTATGGAAGCAGGCATAAAAAACGGTGCTGACATTGTTGAGTTTGACCTGAGATTCGACAAAAATAATGCTCCCGTACTTTCACATGATGAGCCTAAGGGTGGCGAAGTTACACTTGAAGAAGCTTTCTCACTTCTCAGCAAACACCCTGACATAAAATGTAATGTTGACGTAAAAATTACCACCAACTTAAAACAGGTTGAAGTTATTGCTGAAAGGTACGGAGTGCTTTCACAGATTTTCTATACAGGTGTCGAGGAAAAGTTTGTACCTGCTGCAAAAAAAGACAGTCCGAAGATTTCATACTTCCTCAATGTAAAGGTTGATGTTCAGCCAAAGAATCAGACAAAGGAATATGTTCTCACCCTTGTTGACAAAGTGAAAAAGAACGGTGCAATCGGCATTAACTTTAACCATAAAAACGCCTCAGAGCTTATAGTTGACACCTTCCGTGAAGAAGGTCTGCTTGTTTCAATCTGGACTATAAAGACCGAGAAAGAGCTTTATAAAGCCCTTTCCCTTGCTCCCGACAATATCACCACAAGAAAGCCTGAGCTTATGAATCAGCTTTTAGGGAAATAAGCTTTCTCCCTGCTTTTGCAGGGAGTTTTTTTAAAGTTAATCTTGACCTTAAAGAAATAATCTGTTAAAATTGGTTTTGTATTTCACTTAAAGGAGTATTATGAAAATGGAAAAAATCAAAATGGGTAAAATCGTCGAGATGGACGGCGACGAAATGACCAGAATTATCTGGAAAATGATCAAGGATGAGCTTCTCTCTCCCTTTGTTGAGCTCAACACAGAATATTATGATCTCGGTCTTCCTTACCGTGACGAAACAAACGACCAGGTAAGCATTGACGCAGGTGAAGCAATCAAAAAGTATCATGTCGGTGTAAAGTGTGCAACAATCACTCCCAACGCTCAGAGAGTTGAAGAATATAAGCTCAAGGAAATGTGGAAGAGTCCTAACGGCACAATCAGAGCAATTCTTGACGGCACAGTTTTCAGAACACCTATTCTTGTAAGCGGTGTAAAACCCACAGTAAGAACATGGCAGGCACCCATCACAATTGCACGTCACGCCTACGGTGACGTTTATAAATCAACTGAATTCCGTCCCACAAAGCCCGGTAAGGCTGAGCTTGTTTTCACAAGTGAAGACGGTGAAATCCAGAGAGCAACAATCTACGACTTTGAATGTGGCGGTGTACTTCAGGGTATGTACAACAAGGATACATCCATCCGTTCCTTCGCTCACTCATGCTTTAAATATGCCCTTTCAACAAAGCAGGACCTCTGGTTCTCAACAAAGGACACAATTTCAAAGAAATATGACCAGACATTCAAGCTTATCTTTGAAGAAATCTACAACGAAAATTATAAGGAAGATTTTGAAAAGGCAGGCATTGAATATTTCTATACTCTTATCGACGATGCTGTTGCAAGAGTTATCCGTTCAAAAGGCGGCTACATCTGGGCTTGTAAGAACTATGACGGTGACGTAATGAGCGATATGGTTTCAACAGCCTTCGGTTCACTTGCAATGATGACAAGCGTACTTGTTTCACCTGACGGCAACTATGAATACGAGGCTGCTCACGGAACTGTTACCCGTCACTACTACCGCTACCTTGAAGGCGAAAAGACCTCAACAAACCCCATCGCTACCATTTTTGCATGGACAGGCGCACTTCGTAAACGTGGTGAGCTTGACGGCAACGATGAGCTTATGGCTTTTGCTGACAAGCTTGAAAAGGCTTCACTTGATGTAATTGAAAGCGGCAGAATGACAAAAGACCTTGTAGGTCTCTGGGAAGGCAGCGAGGCTGAGGCTCTCACCACAGAGGAATTCATTAAGGCTATCAGAGCTGAGCTTGAAAAAGCTATATAAAATCATAAAATATATTTCAGTTGTTTCGGAAGCACAAGTTTCTGAAGCAACTGTTTTTTATATTTCCGACAATAGAAATTCATTGTTTATTCATTTTCTGTTCATAGTATTTGCTTGTTCGACATTTAACAATTATTGTATACTTATTTCACCTTATATTAATCTAAAGGAGAATGAACTATGAACAAATTTAAAAAAATCGTTTCACTGATGCTTGCATTATTGTTTGTTGCATCAGCATTTTCAATCTGTGCAACAGCTGCTGAACCCAAGGAGCTGAAAATCATCAGCTACAACGTTGCAGGTCTTCCTGTTGGCACAGATGTACCTTTCAATCAGGCAGCTCTCGGAGAAATGTTCAATGAAAGCGGCTATGACATCATTGCTGTTCAGGAGGATTTCACCTTCCACGAAATGATGGTTGCAGGTCTCAGCAAATCAATTTATCCCTATTGGACATATCATACCGGCGGCGTACCCGGCGGTGACGGTCTCAACATCTTCTCAAAATATAAGCTCAACAACGAAGAAAGAACAACCTGGCGTTCACTTTCAGGTGTTATTGAAGGCGGCGCAGACGAGCTTACTCCCAAGGGTATTCTTTACACATGTATTGAACTTGAAGACGGTGTTTATCTCGACTTCTATACAATCCACGCTGATGCTTACGGTGATGCAGGTTCAGTCGAGGCAAGAAGTGACAACTTCAGACAGCTTGCTGAAATCATTGAGGCAAGAGGCACAAAGCGTCCTGTAATCATCTCAGGCGACTTCAACACATCTCACCACTTCAAGGGAGAAGCAAGCGCTGAGGTTTATCGTGAGGTTCTTGTTAAAGGCTGCAATTTTAAGGATAGCTGGATCGAGGTTAAAAACGGCGGTAACTATGAGGATTTCTCATCCTGGTCAGGTGACTATTGGGGAAACTGGGATTCAGTTGACAAGCTGCTCTACAGAGACGGTGACGGTGTAAAGCTCACTCCCACAGCCTTTGAGTATAAATATTACAAAAACAGCAAGGGCGAATCAATTTCTGACCACTCAGCTGCACTTGCTACTTTCACTTATGAAAAAACCGACAGCTTCACAGAAAACGAAGACAATATGGAAGTTACAAAACCTGAAAAGAACCGCAACATCTTTGCTTTTGTAAAGACTCTTATTATGGACCTTTTCAAGATTCTCACAGACTTTGATAAGCTTCTTGAAGTTCTCGGAATTAACAAGTAAAAAAATGAAGTGACTGCAGAAATGCAGTCACTTTTTTATTCATCTTCATTTATTGCCTCGACAAAGAATTTGGCAACATTCTGCCATTCGCTTACAATCTCAGGTGCTTCATGACTGAAACGTATGACTTTTTCATTATCCGTAAACATTACAAAATCACCGTCTGCACAAGTTGCGATAACTACTCCATCAGGCTTTTCTTCAAGCAGTTCTTCCTTTTTTAGGTTTTCATAAAATTCTTCGGTAGTCTTTAATGAATCAGCATAAGACAAAAATGTATATTCATCTGAAAGAATACCTCCATCACTAATCAGATAATATGGCAGAATAGCGCTGTACGGAAAGTCGGTTATCGATTCTGCAACTTTCTTAGTCAGCCTTTTGTTGAAATCCTCTTTTCTCTCAGTTTTTGTTTTTCTCAAAAATTTAAGAGCTTCCTTTTCTTTCACAACATATTCAGGTCTGCCCTTTGCCTTCAATTTTTCATAATCCTTAAAAGCCTTTTCAATATATTCTTCTGATGGTCTTGGTGCTTCATCTGCTTTATCGAGCTCATAACCTTCTGGACATTCATCCACAATACAGGCAGGGACAAGATTTGACCTTAAAAGAGCTTTTTCATTTATAAGCATTTCTGCAATATTTTTATGCATCAAAATCTTGTATCTTCCGCAGAAATCATTTGTAGAACGGCAATATACACAAACTATACCACCTGAAGGCATATCACTTTTCAGGTAGCAGTCATAAAGATGTATATAGTCCAAATCATAGAAAAGCGTAGCTATCTTAGGCAGATACCCACCAAGACTCTGCAATCTTGCAGTCTGTTTTTTATCAATTGTTCTGTCGTAAATAATACGTGGAATATGTGTATGCGGAAAAATATGAAAATACTGCTCAGCTTCATATCTGCCCTTATCCTGTACCCAACAGAAATCAACGTCAGTTACACCATTTTTTATGCAAGCTTTTCTGAAACGGTCTGGCACACATATGTGGTGACATTCTTTAGGTGCAACGCTTATTTCATGAAACGCACTAATTGTATCTAGATATAGTTTTCTGCCCGATTCTGTTTCAATATGAAATACATTAATTACAGTATTATCTTTAAAATTCTCGGGCTTTAGCTCATACCATTCGCTTTCAGCGGCTGTATATGTTCTTTTATACCATCCACGGGCACGCCAACCGTTTTTCTTGCAAAACATCTGAATTTTATCGAGCACCTCATCTGCATCAGGCTCATCAAAATCCAGCTCACTCCAACCAACACAGTCACATTTTTTACCCAGCGAATGAACGAAATCTATGTTCTCCTGATATTTATCATCGCCAAATTTATGATTTTTCTTGTCAAGTATCCATGATAAATGCTCTTTAAAATTCACACCGTCACCCACTTAAATTAACATATTAAAAGCATTATACCATACCTTAACAGTTAAAACAATTATATAATAAAAAACAACGGACTTCTCACGAAGTCCGTTTATGTTTTTTGAAATTAGTCAGCTGTGTAAGCCATGAGAGCTACCTGACGAGCACGCTTGATTGCTGTTGTAAGTTCTCTCTGATGTCTAGCACATGTGCCTGTTACACGGCGGGGAAGGATCTTAGCTCTGTCTGATGTGAACTTTCTGAGCTTCTGAACATCCTTGTAGTCGATTTCTTCAACTTTATCAACACAGAATGCGCAAACCTTCTTGCGTGACTTTCTGTTCTGGCGAGCGCCTTTTTCAAATGCCATGAGAATTTTCCTCCTGTTCGTAAAATTAACTTTGCATCAAATGCAATTAAAAGGGTAAATCTTCGTCGTCTGTGATTTCTTCAAAATCACCGGGAGCTGCTGTCTGATATGAGGGAGCAGGTGCTGCAGCTGATACGGGAGCAGGATTATAGTTACCTGTGCCTGTTTCTGCCTTTGAACCGCAGAAGCTTACTTCTCTTGCAATAACCTCGAAAGCAGTTCTCTTGTTACCGTTCTTATCCTCATAGTTACGGGTCTGGATTTCACCTCTGATGGCAATCATTGAACCCTTTGAGAAATATCTTGTAACAAAGTTAGCTGAACTTTCCCAAGCAACAATGTTGATGAAGTCTGCCTGTCTCTGTTCACCGGGCTTTGCGAATGAACGCTCTACCGCAATTGTGAAAGCACAAACTGACTTGCCTGTTGTGGTTGTGCGAAGCTCCGGGTCAGCAACGAGTCTGCCCATAAGTGTTACGCAGTTAAGCATAATTTAGGCTCCTCCTTACTTTCTGATTGTGAGAACGCGAAGAACGCCGTCTGTGATCTTAGCAACACGGTCGATTTCTGCGGGAAGTGCTGCTTCACCGGCATAGTTCATGAGAATGTATGCGCCTGTTGTTTCATCGTTGATTTCGTAAGCAAGTGTACGAACACCACCGTTTGCACCGAAGGGCTCACACTTTTCAAGTGTACCGTTCTTAGCAATAAGAGCGCTGAACTTCTCTGTGAGTGCTGTTACGCTTTCTTCACCCTTTGCAGTTGAAAATACGAACATTGTCTCATAATTGTTCATGTGTTTTTACCTCCTTATGGTCTCTGGCCCTACATCCTTGTGCAGAGCAAGGAATTTTGTCGCAGACATACTGCAACAGTTAAAGATTATAGCAGTTATTGCTACTGTTGTCAAGGGTTTTTCTATGTTTTTTTATTTTATTTTCAGGTGGACATTACAATACTTTTAGTATATAATTAAGTGGTATTTATAATCTGAAAAGGATTCTTATTATGAAAAAAGTTTTATTTGTTGTGTCTTTTCTTTGCTTTCTGCTTTTCTCTTTCGCTTCCTGCTCTTCTGACAAAGGCATAAAAATGACTGTTGACGGAGTAGAAATCAAAGAAGGTGTTTATAACTACTATCTTGACGAAGCGGAAAAAGAAATTGGAGATAAGGAAAAAGTAGATGAAATTGCCCTTCAGAAGTGCAGAGAATTTGCAGCGGCACAGATTCTCCTCAAAGAGAAAAACCTCTCTGTAAGGACATATTTCAAAAGAAAAACCGCAGAAGACACCGAGGCTCTATGGAATATGTTCAGTGAGCATTACAAAGATAATGATATTTTAAAATCAGACATTAACGCAGTTGTTTTAAACCGATATATCAGGAAAGAAATTCTTCACCACTACTACGGCACAGACGGAGTAAAACCTGTTTCGGTTGCCGATTTAAAAGAAGAGTTCGTTGATTTGTATATAGGCTTCAAGGCTATTGAGGGAAGTCTCACCAAAGAAAACGAAATGGGTGAAACTGTAGCTTTAAACGATAAGGAAGCATCTGCACTGAAAAAACAGTTCTCCTCTATGGCAGCACAAATAAACAACAAGTCAGCCACAATCGACCAGCTGAACGAACAGTATAACGAAGCAGCAGGTCTGATTGTCACAGACACCCTCCCCGTAATTCTTGCGAAAAAAGGCGACGGACTTTATGAAGAAAGCTTTTTTGATGCAGTTATGAATATCCCCCACGGTTTTGCGAGAGTTGTGGAGTCAGGTTCATCGGTTTATGTTGTTGAACGTGCGGTTATTGCCACAAACGATGAGGATGCCTTTGCTCAATATTCTGAAGAAATTCTTGAGCATATGAAAATGGACAGTATAGAAAAAATGATAAAAAAGCGTGCAGATAAATGCACAGTTGAATACTAAAACAGAAGGCTGATGCAATGCACCAGCCTTTACTTTTTATTTTGCTAAGTCAACAATTATGTCAACACACTTTTCAGGTGTGAGTGCGCTGCTGTCAAGGGAGATGTGGTAATTCTCCACACTGCCCCATGCTCTGCCTGTAAAATACTTGTAGTTAACTCTGCGTTTTGAATCTTTGTCTTCAAGGCGCTTTTCAGGGCTCTTGTCTCTTACACCGTAAAGCTCAACAATACGCTTTGCTCTGTAGTCTTTGTCAGCATAAATGAACACATTAAGACAGTCTTTTCTTTCACGGAGAATATAATCTGCGCATCTGCCGACAATTACGCAGTTACCTTTTTCAGCAAGCTCCATAATAACACTGCACTGCGCACTCCAGAGATAGTCAGAGGCATTCATGGATCCCGGACTTATGCCGGATGAAAAAGCATAAGACAGTATGCTCTTGCCGGGGGCGTACTCACCTGCATCTGCAATGTAAGAGGGATGAAGACCTGTTTTTTCAGCCACCTGTAAAACAAGCTCGCTGTCATAATATTCATAGCCAAGTCTTTCAGCAACCTCTCTGCCGATGCTTCTTCCGCCTGAGCCGAACTGTCGGCTGATTGTAATTATCTTTTTCACAACAAACACCTCTTTCGATAAGATATTCAGTTTACAAATTAATTATACAAGAAAAGGTGCTTATCTTGCAATATAAAAAATACACAAAAGTCTTTGTGGGTTTTGCTGTTGAAAAAAATGCTGTTCAAACTGTGCATATTAACTAAATATGAACAAATTTCAGGAAATCAATTGACAAGAAAGGAAAAGAGTAGTAAAATAATTATAACTTTAAGGTTTATACCTTCAGGAATATGTGATAAAAAGGAGTGTGCGAAATATGTTCAACTTTTTCGATTGGAATGCTTTCATGCAGGTATGGCAGGAATGGCTTAAGTTTATGGATACTGTAGTTGCATGGCTTATGTATGTTCTTGCAGACGGTCCTAAGCCTCCCGCAACATATCCCTGATGCTTTAATAAAATAAAGGAGATTTATTATGTTTGGTTCAAACAGCGGTGATACAATGGAAATGATGGAAAAGCTTTATCTCATCCTTTCCAGAACAATGAATGCCTTCTTCAAATTTATGCAGGCACTCTTTAACGCTTAATTTAAAACTAAAAGACTGTTGCAGCTGCAGCAGTCTTTTTTTATGCACCTTGAACAAGCAGCAAAAAAGCCACTGCAATTTGCAGTGGCTTAAGCTTTAAGATTAAATCTTAGTATGTAATTGTGTAAGTGTCATCAAGTGAACCAGCAATGCCGATTGTAGCGTTGATGAATGCAGCCTTACCTGTACCTGAACCTTCGATGGGCATCTTGAGAGTCATAAGAGTAACTCTGCCTTCACCGTCAACTGTTACTTCTACAGTTGCGCCTGCGTATGACATATCAGCTGCTGTGATAACGATGGGATCAGCGTTGATTTCAGCAAGGTTGAGGGGGTTAGTGATCTGCTGGTGGTATACGGGGTATGTTGTGTTTGTACCGTCGTATGTTGATCTTTCGGGCTTGATAACGATTGTCATCTTGTAGCCGTCGCCAGCTGCTACTGCTGTAGCTGATGCACAAGCTTCTTCTGTGAGAGCTGCATCTCTGTCACCGGGTGTAAGAGCGTTGTAAAGCTTACCGTCAGCATCATTTACACCGTTGTTGTAATCTGCTTCCCATGCTGATGCACCTGCAAGGTTATCAATAACGGGCTGAACGATCTTAGCTACTGTAGCACCACCGGGGCAGTCTGTAACCTGAAGTGATACTACGCTTTCCTTCTTGAAGTGGCATGAACCTGTGTAGTTCTTTGTGCCGTTGATAGCCTTGTTGTAAGCTGCAACAACTTCTGCGGGAGTTGAGGGAACCTTGCTGTCACCAGCGGGAGCGTTTGCTTCAGGAGCCTTTGTTGTGCTGTCACCAGCATCAGCTGAAGGAGCTGTTGTCTGAGGAGCCTGTGTTGTGGGAGCTGTTGTCTGAGGAGCCTGTGTTGTAGGAGCGGGAGCTGCTACTTCGCCAGCTGCACCTTCGTACTTAACATTAACGTTGATTCCTTTTGTTGCGCCGATGCCGAAGCCGCTTAAGAAAATGATGAGGGCTGCGAGAACAATGGCAACAACCTTGATTTCTTTTTTCATGGTCTTTTAAACCCCTTTCAAAAATTTACGCCTTTTCTCCGGCGCTTTTTTCCGTATTATGCTTCGCATCTGAAGACACGCAAACATTTACTTAATAAAGTTACAACAAAATTCGGAAAAAGTCAAGCAGTTTTGCGTAAATTTGTGAAAAGATTTTCTATTTATTTTTCCGCCTTTCGCCTATTCGGTTTTTTACACAAAAAATCATAAGAAATCCGTGCAATACTTACAAAGGGAATTCAAATTAATTTTCTAAAAAATTCCAAAAAGGTGTTGCATTTTACTGTGATAAAATGTTATGCTATATATTATAGAAAAAGTCAAATTTCCGCTGAAAGGAGAAGTACAATGAAAAAAATCATCGAAGTTACAGGTATGCACTGCCAGCACTGTGCAAAAGCAGTTGAAGACGAAATCAAAAAAATTGACGGTGTCGGCAAGGTAAAGGCTGACCCTGAGAAAAACTCTGCGACTGTTACAATGAAAGGTGAAGTAAGCGACGAGCTTCTTATAAAGGCTGTTGAAGAGGCAGGCTTTACACCCGGTGTTATAACAATCAAAGAGGGATTTTTCGGATAAAGGAGAGAGAACAAAATGGCAAAAGAAAAAAAGCAGAAAGAAACTCCGGTAAATGAACATCCTAACAAAATCGGCATAAAAGATGCTGCAGGCTATACTGTTGCCGAAGCAGGCAATATGTTCAACCTTACCTACATTTCAAGTTACCTTAAAATGTTCATGACTGACGTTCTCGGCATTTCACCCGCAAAAGCCGGCGTTATGTTCATGATTACACGTATCTGGGACTGCATCAACGACCCTATGTGGGGTGCAATTGTTGCAAAGAAGGCTCCCGGCCCTGACGGCAAATACCGTCCTTATCTCAAGTGGGTTGCTTTCCCTCTCGGTATTGCAACAATTCTTTGTTTCCTGCCCTATCATCAGTTCACACAGAGTCAGGGACTTCTTCTTGCTATCTGCTACATTACATACTGTCTTTACGGTATGATGTATACAGGTATGAACATTCCCTTCGGTTCACTTGCATCAGTAATTACTGACGATCCCAACGGCAGAAACCTTCTTTCAACCTTCCGTTCAATCGGCTCAGGTATCGGCGGCGCAGTTGTTTCACTTCTTGCTCCCCTTCTTATCTATTCCGTAAAGATGGAAAACGGTGAAAAGGTAATCGACCCCATTACTCAGGAAGTTGTTAAAATAACAGACGGCAACAAGATGTTTATCTTCGGTCTTGTTATGGGTATTCTTTCAATCATCTTCTATCTTGTAGGTTACAAGACAACGAAGGAAAGAGTTCCTTCAGAGGCTGATCCCAAGGTTGACCTCAAGAAGACTTATCTCGGACTTCTCAAGTCACGCCCCTTCGTTACTGTTGCACTTGCAGGTGTTCTCATTTCAGGTCAGCTTCAGTTCAACTCATTCAATACATACCTTTATAAGAACTACTTTACAAACACAAGCCTCGGCATTCTCGGAACAGTATGCAACTATCTTCCCATGGTTTGCCTTGTTCTCTTCACACCGAAGCTTTCAGCAAAATTCGGCAAGAAAGAGCTTTGCGGAAAGTTCTCAATCATTGCAGCTATCACATCAGTTGTTCTTGCAATTCTTGCAAACAACCAGAGCTTCATTGATATGATCAATCCCGAAAAGGGCATTTTCCCCGCATGGATGTTCATGGCTGCACTTCTTCTCATCGGCTTCGGCTATACATTTGTAAGCCTTACCTGCTGGGCAGTTGTAATGGACGTTATTGACTATCAGGAATACACCACAGGCATCAGAAGTGAAAGTGCTATTTACGCAGTTTATACTTTCTCAAGAAAAATGGGTCAGACAATTGCTGACACAGCAGGTCTCTTCCTTCTTCAGTGGGCTAAGTATGACAGCACAACAGCAGGCAACGGTTTCATCACAGAAAACGGAACAAGTAAAAAGATTATGCTTATCTGTACAATTATTCCCGCAGTTGTTTACACAGGCGTATGGCTTCTTATGAGATTCGGTTATCCCCTTACAAAGGAAAGACTTGAACCCATCTATGCTTTCGTAAGAGAAAAGAGAGAAGCTGCTGCTACTGAAGCTTAATCTATAGTAAAATCAAAGACTGTTGCAGTTTTGCAGCAGTCTTTTTTTGCCTTTGCAACCAACGGTTGCGCAAATTCCAAGTAAAGTTTCTTGCTTTTCCACCGTCTTTAAAGTACAATAAAATCAGCAAAACATAAAGAAAGGCTGATTATTATGAAGCTGCACGACAAAATATATGAGCTCAGAAAAAAGGAAGGGCTTTCGCAGGAGGCTCTTGCTGAAAAGTTAGGAGTTTCAAGGCAGTCCGTAAGCAAATGGGAAACAGGTGAAGCCACACCTGAGGTGAGTAAGCTTCTTGCTATAAGCAAGCTTTTCGGTGTTACAACCGATTATCTTCTTGATGATGAAGCCGAAGCGCCCATAAACGATACGCCCTCATTTGAAAATTTAACAGCACCTCAGGTGGAATTTTCCTCTGTGCCTGAGAAAAACAAATCTGCAAAAAAGCTCATCATTATTCTTCTTATCTGTATTATCGCTTTTATGCTTCTTCTTCCGATTTTCATCGGAATTTTCGGATACAGTATATTCTCCAACAATATTAATACAGGAAGTATAATAGCTTTGGAAGAAATTACAAGTGTAGTTCCTGATGAATACATTGTGCCGAGTATTGAAGCAAACGAATCGGTTTATTACGGTGATGACAGCACGTCTGTTCCCTACGAATCGGACAGTGAGCACCTTGTGCGCTTTGAAAACACAAGCTTCTGAATCGAGCACATCAATGACCAACGTTTCGGTTATTCTTCTTATTATACTTTTCGGCATACCTACTATAGCTATCCCCATACTTGTAGTCGCAATTATAATAATTCTCATCAAACGCAAAAAACGGAGAGTCTGAACTCTCCGTTTTTTTATTCAGTTACTGACACCTTACCGATAAATTCTTTAAGTGCCTCAACGGGCGGTTTACCACCAAGCTTAAGAGTGATATACGGACTTGTTTTAGCAGCGCTTATCATAGCTCTGCCACGGAAGTGCTGACCGATGGCCGCAAATGTTTCAGGCTTAAGTTCATTGATGAAAATCAAAAGAACTGTGTCCTGCTGCTTGATTTCATAAATTCCCAGCTTTGCCGCATAGCTTCTCAGAAGTGCGACATCAACAAGGCCCTGAACTGCTGCAGGCGGATCACCGAAACGGTCAATGAATTCATCCATAACGTCCATTGCATCCTCGCCCGTTTCAATTTCGGCAATTCGCTTATACATATTGATTCGGTTTTTAACGGAGTCAATGTAGGTTTCGGGAATATGAGCATCAATTGCCATATCAATAAGACACTCTTTTTTCGGCTTGAACTCCTCACCTGTCTTTTCTTCTTCAATAGTTTCAGAAAGAATTTTCAGGTACATATCATAGCCGACCGCTTCCATATGACCGTGCTGCTGTGCACCGAGAATATTACCTGCGCCACGGATTTCAAGGTCACGCATTGCAATACGGAAGCCTGAACCGAATTCGGTGAATTCTCTTATTGCTGAAAGTCTGCGCTGTGCAATTTCGCTGACCTCTTTGCGGTTATTGTAGGTGAAGTACGCAAATGCACGTCTTGATGAACGGCCTACACGTCCTCGTATCTGATGAAGCTGAGCAAGTCCGAGACGGTCTGCATCTTCAATAATAAGGGTGTTTGCGTTGGGTACATCTACACCTGTTTCGATAATTGTTGTGCAGACGAGAATATCAATTTCACCCTCAAGAAGCTGTCGCCACACTTCGCTCAATTGTTCCTCAGTCATTTTGCCGTGACCAAGGCCGATTCTTGCATCAGGAAGATACTCCTTGATTTTTGCCGCAGTTTTTTCAATGGTGTCAACTCGGTTATGAAGATAATAAACCTGACCGCCACGGCGAAGCTCTCTTTCCATAGCCTCGGCAAGCACACCCATATCCTGAGCCACAACATAGGTCTGTACAGGGTGTCTGCCAACGGGCGGAATTTCAAGCGAAGACATATCACGAATACCCGTCATAGCCATATTAAGGGTACGCGGAATGGGAGTTGCAGAAAGGGTAAGCACGTCAACAAGCGGGAATTTTTCCTTCAGCTTTTCTTTCTGTGCAACACCGAAGCGCTGTTCCTCGTCAACGATAAGAAGACCCAAATCTTTGAATTCAACACTCTTTGCAATAATTGAATGTGTGCCGACAATTATATCAATACTACCTCGTTTGAGAGCTTTTTTGATTTCTGTTCTCTCCTTCTGTGTGCGGAAGCGTGAGAGCATTTCAATTTCTACAGGGAAGCCGTCAAAGCGCTTTTTAATTGTCTGATAATGCTGAAAAGCGAGGATTGTTGTGGCCACAAGAATTGCACACTGCTTTCCGTCTGCAATACATTTGAATGCCGCACGGAGAGCCACCTCTGTCTTACCGAAGCCAACGTCACCGCAAAGAAGTCTGTCCATAGGACTGCTTCTTTCCATATCGGATTTGATTTCGTTGATGGCAATTAACTGGTCATCGGTTTCTTCAAACTCAAAACGGCGTTCAAAATCGCTTTGCATATCCATATCAGGAGAGAAAGCATAGCCCTTTGAGTTAATTCGTGCCGAATATATTTTTGTAAGCTGTGCTGCCATATCCTTAACGGCAGTACGCACCTTTTTCTGTGTGTTTTTCCACTCATCCGAACCAAGACGACTGAGCTTGATTACCTTGTCGGTATCACCCGGTGAAACATATTTTGCAAGAAGGTCAAGCTGAGTTACGGGAAGGTAAAGCACATCTGAACCACGGAAGTTGATTTTGATATAGTCCTTGATTTTTCCTGCAACATTCATTGTCCTGATGCCGTCAAAGACACCGATTCCGTGAACGGCATGAACGACATAATCGCCTTTTGCGATTTCTTCAAGTGAGGTAAGTCCTCTGCCGGTTTTGAATTTGCGCTGAATCTTTTTCTGTGTTTTCGGAGTAGCTCTGCCATAAGTGAAAAGCATAAACTTTTCTGAGGCATATTCAACACCGCCCGATACACTGCCTGCAATTACGCTGACCGTTTTTTCAGGAAATTCTGCAGGCACAACAGGGAAAAATCTCGACTTTATGCCCTCAGTTTCAAGGTCAAAAGCGAGCTCCTTTGCGCTTTTTTCGGTTCCTGCCATAACCACAACGGTATAGCCCAGCCTTTGTGCCGGTTCAAGGTCATCTATAAGATAAGACAGTGTACCGTCCCAGCGTGAGGTCTGCTGTGCAGTTACGCTGACAAGATTTTTTACGGGCACATCAAAGCTGCCTCTTGCAAGGTTATCTACAAAAACAGTTCTGCCGCCGCTATATTCTGAGAGCACCTCGTTCCAGGTGAGTGCGAAGGTATCAAGACCTTTAGTGAGAAGACCGTCTTCAAAAGCGGCACGTACATCTTCCAAAAGAAGCTGGGATGAGGTTGTGAATTTCTGCTTGACGTTGCTGCTTTCTGTGACGAAAAGCAGATTTCCGCTCATATATTCAAAAATTGATGCAACGCCCTCATAGGCAAGAGAGAGGTAACGGTCGGGCGATGCAATATGCATAAAGTGGCTGAGGCGCTCAATGTCCTCACCGATTGAGGCTTTCACCTTTACACTGCCCTTACCCTTTACTGTGGGCAGAAATTCTTCAAGCTTTTTCTTCATCTCTTCAGGTGAGTCAAAAAGAATCTCTGTTGCAGGAGTGATGTTTATCTCAGAAAGCACCTCTGTACGCCTTTGCGTTTCAAGGTCGAAAAGTGAAATTGAATCAATTGTGTCACCCCAGAATTCCACTCGGCAGGGTGCAGTATGACCAGGTGCAAAAATGTCGAAAATTCCGCCGCGAAGGGAAAACTGTCCCACACCGTCAACCTGCTCTGTGCGTATATAGCCCGCACTTATGAGAAGCTTTATAATAGTATGGGGAGTTATCTCCATATCAGGTGTGAGCTTCAATATATGCTTCTGAAGCTCTTCGGGTGGGATTGTCAGCTGAATTGCCGCTTCAATTGAGCATACTATATAATTATAATCACCGTCGAGAATTCGGCAGAGTACACCGAGGCGTTTTTGTTCAAAATCAAGAGATTTGCTG
>JAZRJR010000019.1:0-80556 GCA_045645885.1 Acutalibacteraceae bacterium
GATAGCAACTGATACACCGCCTGCACCGAAGTCGTTACAACGCTTGATCATGCGGCAAGCTTCGCCGTTTCTGAAAAGTCTCTGAAGCTTTCTTTCTTCGGGAGCGTTACCCTTCTGAACTTCAGCACCGCAGGTTTCAAGGCTTTCCATTGTGTGTGACTTTGATGAACCTGTAGCACCGCCGCAACCGTCACGGCCTGTAGCGCCACCAAGAAGAATTACAACGTCACCGTCTGCAGGACATTCACGTCTTACATTTTCTGCGGGAGCTGCAGCAACAACTGCACCGATTTCCATTCTCTTAGCCATATAACCGTCATGATAAAGCTCGTCAACAATACCTGTTGCAAGACCGATCTGGTTACCGTATGATGAATAACCTGCAGCAGCAGTCTGAACAATCTTTCTCTGAGGAAGCTTACCGGGAATTGTTTCAGCAACGCTCTTGAGAGGATCTGATGCACCTGTTACACGCATAGCGCCGTAAACATAGCTTCTGCCTGAAAGAGGATCTCGGATTGCACCGCCGATACAAGTAGCAGCACCGCCGAAGGGCTCGATTTCTGTGGGATGGTTGTGAGTTTCGTTCTTGAAGAGAAGAAGCCAGGGCTCCTTCTTGCCGTCGATTTCAACTTCAATTTTAACTGTACAAGCGTTGATTTCTTCTGATTCGTCAAGCTTGTCAAGGTGACCTGTTGACTTAAGATACTTGCCTGCAAGAGTACCGATATCCATAAGGCAGATAGGCTTTGTTCTGCCGAGTTCTTTTCTTGTCTCAATATAATCGTCGTAAGCTCTCTGAAGAAGCTCATCTTCAAACTTAACGCTGTCGATTGTTGTGAGGAAGGTTGTGTGACGGCAGTGGTCTGACCAGTATGTATCAATCATACGGATTTCAGTGATAGTGGGGTTTCTGCCTTCCTTTTTGAAATAGTCCTGACAGAAAGCAATATCATCGTTATCCATAGCGAGAGCATACTTCTTAACAAAGTCAGCAAGTCCGTCTTTGTCAAGGTCGATGAAGCCGTCAAGAGTTTCAACCTCTGTAGGAATGTCATACTTTGTCTTGAGAGTATCAACTGTTTCAAGAGAAGCGTCTCTTGATTCAACGGGGTTGATAACGTACTTTTTGATTTCAGCAAGGTCAGCTTCGCTTACATCACCGTAAAGAGCATAAACCTTTGCAGTTTTAACTGTGGGTCTTTCGCCCTGAGAGATAATCTGGATACACTGAGCAGCTGAGTCAGCTCTCTGGTCATACTGACCGGGAAGAGGCTCAACAGCAAACACGATTGCACCCTCTGCATCGAGAACATCGCTTGTAATATCAAGCTGAGGCTCTGAGAATACGTTCTGTACGGCTGACTGGAAAAGATCCTTGTCGATATCTTCAACATCGTAGCGGTTGATAACACGAAGTCCGCTTACGCTCTTGATGCCGAGAAGTGAGTTGATGTCACCGAGAAGTCCTCTTGCTTCGTTAGCAAGCTCCTTTTTCTTTTCAACATAAATGCGATATACCATTTTTATTTAGCCTCCTTGGCTTTTTTGCCGATATCTTTTCTGTAATATGCATTGTCGAAGGAAACCTTCTGTACCTTTGCATAAGAAGAATCAATTGCTTTTTCTAAAGTGTCTTCAACTGCTGTTACACCGAGAACACGGCCGCCTGCAGTTTTGAGAATACCGTCTTCGATTTTTGCACCTGCAACATAAACGTTGTCCTTTACGTCGTCAGCAATCCTGATTTCAAAACCGCTTTGATACTTCTGAGGATAGCCGTCTGAAGCCATAATTACACAGCAAGCGTTCTTGTCTGCAAATTTAACCTCTGTTTCAGCGAGTGTGCCGTCAGTAGTAGCTTTCATAATTGTGAAGAGATCGCTTTCGAGAAGGGGAAGAACAACCTGAGTTTCAGGGTCACCGAAACGGCAGTTATATTCAATAACCTTGGGGCCGTTTGGTGTGAGCATAAGACCGAAGTAGAGACAGCCCTTGAATGTTCTGCCTTCAGCGTTCATAGCATTTATTGTGGGAAGGAAAATTTCCTTCATACAAATTTCTGCAACCTCAGGTGTGTAATAGGGGTTGGGAGCAACTGTACCCATACCGCCTGTGTTGAGGCCTTCGTCGTTGTCCTTTGCTCTCTTGTGGTCCATTGATGAAATCATGGGAACAACTGTCTTTCCGTCTGTGAATGAAAGAACGGAAACCTCAGGACCTGTAAGGAATTCTTCAATTACAACATTGCTGCCGCTTTCACCGAATACCTTGTCTTCCATCATTGAACGGACAGCTTCCTTAGCCTCATCTCTTGTCATAGCAATGATAACACCCTTACCGAGTGCGAGACCGTCTGCCTTGATAACTGTGGGAATGGGAGCAGTTTCGAGATAGCTGAGAGCTGCAGTAATATCTGAGAAAACCTCATACTGAGCAGTGGGAATGCCATACTTCTTCATAAGGTTCTTTGAGAAAACCTTGCTGCCTTCAATGATAGCAGCAGCCTTGTTGGGGCCGAAGCAGGGAACACCGATTTCTGTGAGTGCATCAACTGCACCGAGAACGAGGGGATCATCGGGAGCCACAACTGCATAGTCAATTGCGTTTTCCTTTGCAAAGCTTACGAGTCCCTCAATATCTGTAGCCTTAACAGCTACGCAGGTAGCGTCAGCAGCAATACCGCCGTTGCCGGGAAGAGCAAAAATCTCTGTGATTTCTTTGCTTTCCTTTAATTTTTTGATGATGGCGTGTTCACGGCCACCGCCGCCTACAACCATAATTTTCATAATTCTGTCTCCTTTTGAGTGACATTTAGTTTGTTCATCAGTCAGTAGGGGAGACGAATCTCCCCACATTAAATCTTAGTAAATAGGAAATTTTTCACAGAGTGCCATAACTTCCTTGGTAACTCTTTCCTTATTGCCTTCAAAGTCTGTGATAATATCCTTGATCCACTTTGCAATCATAACCATTTCTTCTTCCTTGAAGCCTCTTGATGTAATTGCAGCAGTACCGATACGAAGACCGCTTGTTACGAAGGGACTCTTGGGATCCTTGGGAATGGTGTTCTTGTTTGCTGTGATGTGTACTTCGTCAAGTCTGTGTTCAAGCTCTTTACCTGAAAGGTCAAACTTGCGAAGATCGAGAAGCATAAGGTGGTTGTCTGTGCCGTTTGAAACAAGATCAACGCCTTCCTCAAGAAGAGCCTTTGAAAGCACCTGAGCGTTCTTGTGAATCTGAGTCTGATATGCCTTGAAGTCATCTGTGAGAGCTTCACCGAAGGCAACAGCCTTAGCAGCAATAACGTGCATAAGAGGGCCACCCTGAGTGCCGGGGAAAACAGCCTTGTCAATTGCCTTTGCAAATTCTTCCTTGCAGAGAATAAGACCGCCACGGGGACCTCTTAAGGTCTTGTGAGTTGTTGAAGTAACAACGTGAGCATAGGGTACGGGTGAGGGATGAACACCTGCAGCAACAAGACCTGCAATGTGTGCCATGTCAACCATAAGGTAAGCACCGACCTCGTCAGCAATTTCTCTGCAACGGGGGAAGTCAATAACTCTTGAATAAGCACTTGCGCCTACAACAATCATCTTGGGCTTACATTCGAGAGCGATTTCTCTCATTTTATCGTAGTTGATAAGTCCTGTGTCTTCATCAACGCCGTAAGGAACGATGTTCCAGTATTTACCTGAAATATTTACGGGTGAACCGTGTGAAAGGTGACCGCCTTCTGAAAGGTTCATACCCATAATTGTATCGCCGACCTCAGTCATAGCGAAGAAAGCAGCAAGGTTTGCGTTTGCACCTGAGTGAGGCTGAACGTTTGCGTGTTCAGCACCGAAGAGCTTTTTTGCTCTTTCTCTTGCGATTTCTTCAACCTCGTCTACACAGTGGCAGCCACCGTAGTAACGCTTTCCGGGGTAACCCTCAGCATACTTGTTGGTAAGAACGCTGCCTGCAGCAAGAAGAACTGCGGGAGAAACGATGTTTTCTGAAGCAATAAGCTCAATGAAGCTCTGCTGTCTCTTAAGTTCCTTTTCGCAGCCTGCGAAAACTTCACTGTCGAATTTGTTAAGCTCGTTGAAATATTCTAACATTATTCTACTCCTGAAAAAATTAGTGATGGAAAAGTCTCATACCTGTGAAGGACATTACCATATTGTACTTGTTGCAGCAATCGATAACCGCATCGTCTCTGATTGAACCACCGGGCTCAGCAATGTAGCTTACTCCGCTCTTCTTAGCTCTTTCAATGTTGTCTGAGAAGGGGAAGAATGCGTCTGAAGCAAGAGCAACGCCGCTGATTGTAGCGAGATAAGCGTCCATTTCTTCTCTTGTGAAAGCTTCAGGCTGAGTGGTGAAATATTTCTGCCAGTTGCCGTCTGCACAAACGTCTTCTTCGTTCTTGTTGATATAGCCATCAATAACGTTGTCTCTTTCAGCTCTTGCAAGAGTGGGAAGGAAGGGAAGCCCCAGCACTTTTTCGTGCTGTCTGAGCTGCCATGTGTCAGCCTTTGTGCCTGCAAGGCGTGTGCAGTGAATTCTTGACTGCTGACCTGCACCGACACCGATTGCCTGACCGTCTACTGCATAGCAGACTGAGTTTGACTGAGTGTATTTGAGAGTGATGAGAGCAATGATAAGATCGAGCTTTGCATCGTCGGGATAAGCCTTGTTTTCTGTTACAATGTTTTCAAGAAGAGCTTCACTTATCTCAAAGTTGTTTCTGCCCTGCTCAAATGTGATGCCGTAAACCTGCTTGCGCTCTGCAAGGTCGGGAACATAGTTCGGGTCAATTTTAACAACGTTGTAGTTGCCGTTTCTCTTAGCCTTGAGAATTTCGAGAGCTTCGTCGCTGAATGAGGGAGCGATAACACCGTCTGAAACTTCTCTCTTGATGAGCTTTGCAGTTGTAGCATCACATTCATCTGAAAGTGCAATCCAGTCACCGAATGAGCACATTCTGTCTGTACCTCTTGCTCTTGCAAAAGCACAAGCGAGAGGAGATTCGTCAAGACCTTCAATATCGTCTACAAAGCAAGCCTTCTTGAGCTTTTCGGGAAGAACCTTACCGATTGCAGCACTTGTGGGGCTTACGTGCTTGAATGAAGCAGCTGCAACATAGCCTGTCTGTTCCTTGATTTCCTTAACAAGCTGCCATGAGTTGAAAGCATCAAGGAAGTTGATAAAGCCGGGTCTGCCGCTGAGAATTTCGATAGGAAGCTCTGAACCGTCGTGCATATAAATCTTTGCAGGCTTCTGGTTGGGATTACAACCATATTTGAGTTCAAATTCTTTCATTACTCTTTCTCCTTATTATGTTCTTATTTGTTCTTGTTTATGACTCTTGTTTCGGTTTCGCCGCTTTCGATGTCGATGTATCTTACGAAAAGTGAAACCTTGTTGTCTTCGTTGAGGTTTTCCCAGATAAGGTCTGCAAGCTCGTCAATGGTTGCATCGGGAAGCTCAAGTGTTTTGGGTTCTCCTTCAAATGAGGGAAGGGGATTGCCGTCGCAGTTATAAGTGTGGATAAACTTAGCTCTGCCGCATTTGGGGTTTGAGTAAGCATAAGTGAATCTTTCACATGATGAATCATCACCTTCAGCACTCTTGAGAATTGACATTGCGAAATTCATGCCGTCCTTTTCGAAACGGATGATGCCTGAAATTCTGGGTGTGAAGTTGGGAGCATCGTCTTCGAATTCTCTTGTGCGAAGAGCCTGTTCAAAGGTCATCTGCTTATCCATAAGGTCATAGATTGTGTCGGTCTGGTCACCGTTTGTAACGATAGTCTTGTTGCCGAGAACTCTTACGGGATAGTAGATAATAAGGTGGGGGTCTGTCATTTTGCTTTCGTCAAAAGCCTTGGTACGCATTGCGTCGCCTTCAAGAACGAAAACACGGTTACGGCTGTTTTCACTTCTGCCCATAATGAAATAAGCAGTGATTGCCTTTTTGCCGTCAGCGCTTTTGCCGATAATAATACCTCTGCCGTGATATGAGAGAGAATTGAGTTCTTCTTTGATAGTTGAAACTTTCATGTTTTAGTCTCCTATATATACTTTATTGTCCTTTACCGTCAGCTTATCCTCGCAGAAGAGCTTTACAGCCTCAGGAAGAATTTTCCATTCAACCTCTTCCATAATTCTCTGCTGAAGGGTTTCAGGAGTGTCATCCTGTTTTACCTCAACTGCTTTCTGAAGAATAATGGGGCCTGCATCGCATTCCGGAGTTACAAAGTGAACGGTTGCACCTGAAACCTTTACGCCCTTCTGAAGAGCAGCTTCGTGAACGTGAAGTCCGTAGTAGCCTTTTCCGCAGAATGAAGGAATAAGTGCGGGGTGGATATTTATAATCGCATTGGGATAAGCCTCATAAACCTGCTCGTCAATAATTGTGAGAAAGCCTGCAAGAACAACAAGATCAATATCTGCTGCCTTGAGAGTTTCTGTGAGAGCTTTTGAATAAGCGGCAATGTCTGCGTAATCCTTTCTGCAGAGCACAGCAGAAGCAATGCCTGCATTCTTTGCTCTTTCGAGAGCATATACGCCGGGCTTTGATGCAACCACAAGAGTGATTGCACTTTCGCCGAACATACCGTTTTTCTGACAGTCGATGAGACTCTGGAGATTTGTGGCGCCGCCTGAAACGAGAACGGCAATTTTCTTTGCTTTATTCAAAGGAATTCTCCTCTCAGATAATTGTTACCTTGTCCTCTGACTCGATAATCTTACCGATGATGTAAGCGTCTTCACCGTTAGCCTTAAGAATTTCGAGAGCCTTGTCAGCGTCTTCAGCTGCAACAACAACGCTCATACCAACACCCATGTTGAATGTGTTGAACATATCTCTTTCGGGAATGTTACCTGTTTTTGCAATAAGGTCGAAGATGGGAAGAATCTTAACGTCTTCCTTCTTGATTTCAGCACCGAAGCCGTCAGGAATACTTCTGGGAATATTTTCATAGAAGCCGCCGCCTGTGATGTGTGAAACTGCCTTTACAGTAACTTCTTCAAAGAGAGCACACATGGGCTTTACATAAATCTTTGTGGGGCAAAGAAGAGCTTCACCGAGGCTTCTGCCCTGGAGTTCTTCTCTGGGTGATTTGAGATCGCAGTTTTCAATATCGAAAACCTTTCTTACAAGTGAGAAGCCGTTTGAGTGAACACCTGTTGAGGGGAGAGCGATGATTACGTCGCCTTCCTTCATTGTCTTGTTGTTGAGAATGTTCTTCTTGTCAACAACACCTACTGAGAAGCCTGCAAGGTCATATTCGTCAATAGGATAGAAGCCGGGCATTTCAGCTGTTTCACCGCCGATGAGAGCAGCACCGCTCTGTACGCAGCCTTCTGCAATACCTGAAACGATGTCAGCAATTTTTTCAGGGAAGTTTTTGCCGCAAGCAATATAGTCAAGGAAGAAAAGGGGCTTTGCACCGCAGCAGATGATGTCGTTTACACACATTGCAACGCAGTCAATACCAACTGTGTCGTGCTTGTCCATGAGGAAAGCGATTTTGAGCTTTGTGCCAACGCCGTCTGTGCCTGATACGAGAACAGGCTTTTCCATGCCTGTGATATCAAGTTCGAAAAGGCCGCCGAAGCCTCCAACGTCTGAGCATACTCCGCTTGTCATTGTTCTTGCGATGTGCTGTTTCATGAGTTCAACAGCTTTGTAGCCGGCAGTAATATCAACACCGGCAGCTGCGTAGGACTGTGATTGGGAATTCTTCATTTTAATTTACCCGTTTCCTTTCAGTAATTTTTGTGTTTATTTTTATTTTTTACTTATGAATTTATTTGGGATTAACCCTTGCCGTTCCAGCAGTAAGTGCAGACACAGTCTTCGGGAAGACCGATTGCTTCAATAAGACCGGAAAGGCTCTGATAACCCAGGGAGTCGAAGCCGAGCTTGTCACAGATTGACTGAAGCATCTTCTGACCTCTTTCGGTGGAAGCGTCAGCATATTCTTCGATATATTTTTCGCCCTCTTCGCCTTCAAGCTCAAGAATGGTTCTTCTTGCAATAAGGTCTCTGTCTGAAGTGTTTCTTGAGAAGTTGAGATATTTACAGCCGTACATAATAGGCGGGCAGGCTGAGCGCATATGTACTTCCTTAGCGCCGTTGCTGTAAAGGAATTCAACTGTTTCTCTGAGCTGAGTACCTCTTACGATACTGTCGTCAACAAAGAGAAGCTTTTTGTCCTTGATAAGATCATGGACAGGAATCATCTTCATCTTTGCAACCTTGTTTCTCTCGTTCTGGTTGGTGGGCATAAAGCTTCTCGGCCAGGTGGGAGTGTATTTGATAAAAGGTCTTGCAAAGGGAATATGACTTTCGTTTGCATAACCGATTGCGTGAGGTGTGCCTGAATCGGGGATACCGCTTACGTAGTCGATATCCTGAGCGAGTCCCAGCTTTTTGTCGTCTCGTGCGATGATTGAACCGTTTCTTGTTCTCATAACCTCAACGTTGATTCCCTCATAGTTTGAGTTGGGATAACCGTAATAGGTCCAGAGGAAAGAACAGATTTTCATTTTCTTAAGGGGCTCTGCAAGAACCTTGATTTCATCTGCAGTGATTTCAACAATTTCACCGGGGCCGAGCTCTCGGTTATATTCGTAGTCAAGCTTTTCAAAAGCAAATGACTCAAATGAAATACAGTTGCCGTCTGCATCCCTGCCGAGAACAACCGGTGTTCTGCCGAGAAGGTCTCTTGCGGCAATGATTGAGCCGTCTTCCTTGAGAATAAGAAGTGAAAGTGAGCCGTCAATCTGCTCCTGAGCGAAGCGGATACCCTCTTTGAAGCTGCTCTTCTGATTGATAAGAGCTGCTGCAAGCTCAGTTGAATTGATTTTACCCTTTGTCATAGCGGTGAAGTGTCCGCCGCTCAGAGTAAGGAACTTGTTTATAAGCTCTTCGGAATTATTGATAATGCCGATTGTTGTGATTGCATAAACACCCAGATTAGAACGGATGATAATGGGCTGAGGGTCAGCGTCGCTGATGCAGCCTATGCAGGCGTTGCCGAACATTTCATCGGTGATACCTGCGAATTTTGTTCTGAAGGGTGAGTTTTCAATGTTGTGGATGTCACGCTGAAAACCGTGCTCCTCGTCAACTGCAGCCATACCGCCTCGTCTTGTGCCGAGGTGTGAATGGTAGTCAACGCCGAAAAATACGTCAAGAACCACATCTCTTTTGGATGTTGCTCCGAAAAATCCTCCCATAAGGTACCTCCGAAAATAATCAGGAATTAAACTGTGCTTCTACTGCTGCGTTCTTTTCGAGAACCTTAGCGGTGTCTGAATTTCTCTTGTTCTGAAGCTTTTCAGCGAGCTCGTCATCGCTTAATGCAAGAATTTCAATAGACAACAAGGCGGCATTGACTGCTCCGTCAATAGCAACTGTAGCTACAGGGATACCTGAGGGCATCTGTACAGTTGAAAGAAGGGCATCAATACCGTCAAGATATTTTGATTTCATAGGAATGCCGATAACGGGAAGGGTTGTGTTAGCTGCAATTGCACCTGCAAGGTGTGCAGCCATACCTGCAGCAGCGATAATTACACCGAATCCGTTCTCTCTTGCGTTCACGGTGAAATCTCTTGCCTCAACGGGTGTACGGTGAGCTGAGAAGATATGCACTTCATAGGGTACACCGAAATCCTTGAGGGTGTCAGCTGCTTTGCTTACTACAGGCAGATCACTGTCACTGCCCATAATGATTGCTACTTTTTTCATATTGAACTACCTCCTTGAAAAGGTTGATTATTAACTGCTTAAGGCTTTCCCGGAATTGCAGAAAACAAAAAAGGCACACTTACTTAAGGACTCAGATCCAATCGTAAGATGCCCAGACGGTCGACGTTAAAAAAGCTCAATGATTCATGTGGTGCTCCACTTAAATCCGTCAGTCTCAGAGAGCTCTTTGATGAACAAAAATCTGTCCGTTCATCAAACGCAGAATATGTAGTTTTTTATAGAAATTCCAAGAAAATATACCTTTCAGATTATAGCACAAAAAGGCCCTCGATGTCAACCGAAAATGAAGTGAAAAACACCCGAAAAGCAAATTTGACATTAAGACCAAATTTGGCATTTTCGGGTGGGTGTTAGTTGTGTGTTTTGTACCTTCTGTCAATCAGAATTCGCAGGACTTTTCTTCAAAAAAATCCTTGTATACCTTCACTGACGGAAGCTCTGTCCACCTGCATTCTCTTACAGGGACAGAGTCGATGTCATAAATTCTTGCACCTTTCAGCGAAAGCAGAAAAGGTGAGTGGGTGGAGATAATGAACTGACAGCCGTGATTGCGCACAGAGTCCTCAATAAAATACTTCAGCTGAAGCTGATTCTGAGGCGAGAGGCTGTTCTCAGGCTCGTCGAGAACATAAAGGGCATTGTCACGTATTGCATCAACAAAAAGCGAAAGTGAGCTTTCACCGTTGGAACGCTCTTCAATATTGCGGATAAGATTTTTGCGTATATACTGCGACTGACTTATATTTCTGTTACGTGAGTCTGAAATCTTTTTCCACCGTTCATAATCGTCAAGACCGTGAAGGGACGTATCAACATCATCATATCTGTTGCTTACCCATTCCTGAAGAAGATCCTCTCTTTTGCTGTCAATGCCGTCATTCAGGCGTCTTATATCAAGAACTCTGTCAAAAACGTCGTCACTTGTTATAACTGCACTGCTGCGGGATATGGGCGCACTCAGTTCATAACGGCAGAGATTCACATAATCAGAAAAGAAATCGCTGCGGTTAAAGGGTGAATTTCTGCCAAGCTCAAGAGCTTCGGCAATTACATTGAGAATTGTACTTTTTCCGCTGCCGTTGTTACCGCAGAAAATTGTTATATCACGGAAGTCAAAATTATAAGGCAATTCTCTTTCACGGAAAAAACCGAAGGGGTACTTTGTTGTGTAGCAGCTGCGGAAATTTTTGGGACTGAAAAGGTCGCTTTTCACATTGAAAAAATTCTCGTCTTCATCTCTTGAAGGCAGATGAAAGCTTTTAAGATAAATCATAGCTTTTACAGATAACGCATCATAGCTACAGCCTTGCCGAGAATTACAAGCTCATCAACGATAATAGGCTCAAAGGCATCATTTTCAGGCTGCAGGCGGAAATGACCGTTTTCTTTGTAGAAGGTTTTTACTGTTGCTTCGTCTTCAATAAGAGCAACGACAATGTCACCGTTGCGGGCATAAGGTGTTTTTTCAACGAAGAGAATATCTCCGTCATAAATTCCTGCACCAAGCATACTTTCACCTCTTACCTTGAGGGCAAACATTTCGCTGTCAGCAGAAATGTGACCGCCGGTAAAGGGAATGTAAGATTCAATCTGCTCAACGGCAAGAATAGGAATACCTGCAGTAACAGTACCTAAAAGGGGAACGTGGCGCACGTTTTCAGCCTGACCTACAATTCTGATCGAGCGCTTGAGCATAGGGTCACGGATTATGTAGCCCTTTTCTTCAAGTGCATCAAGGTTAGCCTGAACCGATGAAGTGGATTTGAGACCTACTGCCTGACAGATTTCTCTGACTGAGGGAGGCACACCGTTGCCTGAGCGTTCCTTAAGATATTCAAGAATTCTGAACTGGTTTTCGCTTAAGGGTTTCATATTTTTTACCTCATTTCTGTAGAAAATTGAGTACAAATGTTCGATTGTAGTTACAGTATAGCACATAATTTCTGAAATTGCAAACATTTGTTCGAAATTTTTCAAAAAAATTTTGCAGAGTATAAATTTGCATCTGCGGGCAATACTTTACATACAGGATGGTGATTTGTACTTATGAAAAAGAAAGTCAGCTTTTTTGAAAAAATGTCTTCAGGAAAAGGATTCTATATAACCGCTTCGGTCTGCATATGCGTGATAATTGCTGCCATTGCCGTAATTTATAATTCTTCAATGAATATGCTGAGAGATGCTCTGCCACAGGAAACAACGGCTGAGGTGCGCAAGAATCAGACCGGTGTAAGAGATCCGAGAGTGACGGAAAAAAGCACAACAGAAAGGTTAACCACAACAAAACCGAAAGTCAGTGAAAGAACAACAAACGAGCCAAGCAGGGTTGTGACAACTGCCGAACCGACAAAGCCGACCTTTGAAAGAAGTGCAGAGATTATTCCGCCGGTTTCAGGTGAAATAATCAAAGGCTTCAGCGTAAGTCCTATTTTTGATGAAACTATGGGTGACTGGCGCAGTCATGGCGGTACAGATTTTGCAACAGGTGAAAATGAAGAAGTGAAGTCTGTTGCAAACGGCAGAGTTTCAAAGGTTATTTCCGATTCTAACTGGGGTTATATTGTGGAGGTTGACTGCGGTGATTTCACCGTGAGATACTGCGGGCTTCTTCAGGGTTCAGCTGTAAAACCCGATACCGTTGTTTCTCAAGGTGATGTAATCGGCAAAGCGGGTAAAATTCCTTGTGAAAGCGCACAGGAAAACCATATTCACATTGAAATCCTTAAAGACGGCGACAGAGTGGATTTCAGCGGAATGGCGACAAAATAATAAAATAAAGCAGATATTTTCAAGTAAAGTAGTTACTGAAAATACCTGCTTTTTCGTTTTGCTTTTAATGTGCAGTCTTTATGTCATTTCAAATGTACCTGTATAGAGCTGATAGTATTTTCCGCCCTTTTCAATAAGCTCACTGTGACTGCCCTTTTCGATGATTTCACCGTTTTCAAGAACAACAATATCATCTGAGTTTCTTACGGTTGAAAGTCGGTGGGCAATTACAAATACGGTTCTTTCCTCCATAATTCTGTCCATGCCCTTTTCGATAAGACGCTCGGTTCTTGTGTCAACAGATGAAGTTGCTTCGTCAAGGATAAGAAGGGGAGCTTTTGCAATGGCAGCTCTTGCTATGTTTATAAGCTGAGCCTGACCTGTTGAAATGTTGTTTCCGCCTTCTCTGAGCTCAGTTTCATATCCGTCGGGAAGAGCCTCAATAAATGAGTGGGCGTTGGCAATTTTTGCAGCTTCAATAACTTCTTCATCAGTTGCATCAAGCTTGCCGTAACGGATATTGTCTTTGATTGTTCCTCTGAACAGCTTAGTGTCCTGAAGAACCATAGCCATTGTGCCACGGAGTGAATCTTTTTTGATTTCCTTTATGGGGATACCGTCATAGGTGATTTCACCGTCACCGACCTCGTAGAAGCGGTTGATAAGATTGGTAATGGTTGTTTTACCTGCACCTGTTGAACCTACAAAAGCAACCTTTGTGCCGCCGGGTGCATCAACATTGATATTCTTGAGAACATCTGTGCCTTCGACATAAGCAAAGGTGACATTTTTAACTTCAATATTGCCCTTGAGGTCTTTATACATAAAGCCGTTTTCTGTGGGAATTTTCCATACAAGACTGCCTTCAGCTGAGTCTGTTTCTTCGGTTTCACCCATAGCATTTTTAATGATGCGTACGAGAGTAACCTTGCCTTCGTCAGTTTCGTGGGGAGTATCAAGCACCTCAAAAACACGCTCAGCACCTGCAATTGCAGCAACAAGTGAAGTGTAGCAGCTTGCAAGAGAAGCAATGGGAGAAGCGTAGCTGTTTACATAGCCGAGATAAGTAACAAGAGCAGGAGCTGTCATTGAACCCTTCATTACCATAAAGGCGCCGAGAAGAACTGCAACGGCATAGTTAACTCTTGAAATCATGCTCATAAGCGGACTCATAAGACCGCCGATAATGCTTGCCTTCACACCAATTTTTCTGTAATTTTCGTTGAGTACATGGAAGCCTTCCTTAACCTTTTCTTCGTGGCTGAAGAGCTTAACATTCTTGATACCTCTGATATACTCTTCTGTGTAGCCGTTAACCTCTGCAATAGCCTTCTGCTGAGCCTTGAAAAGAGGTGAGCACGCACCTGTGATGATAATTACAACAGAGAACATCAGCACAATTGCAACGGTGATTGTGAGAGTGAGCTTCCAGCTGAAAATAATCATAATGGCAATAGTCATAACTGCCTGGATTGATGAAGAAATAAGGGTGGGGAAGTTGCTGCTGATAAGGCTGCTTACCTTGTTGAGGTCGTTTGTGAAATGGCTCATGATTTCACCGGTTTTACGCTTGTCAAAATATTCAAGGGGAAGACCCTGAAGATGGTTGAAAAGCTCACGTCTCATATCTTTGAGAGTGCTTGTTGAAACGTGAAGCATAATGCGCTGATAAACAAGGTTGAAAACAGCTGAAAAAGCATAGGCGATAGCCATAATGATAACCCATTTTGTAATCTGAGCCATAGCTTCAGCACCGGTGATGCTTTTGTTTACAAGAACCTCTTCAAGAGCATCGTAAATGGGATAGGTTGTAAGTGAAGCAAGAACGCTGACAACCGTTGTTGAAACGATAAGTAAGGCTGAAAGGAAGAGAAGCCCCTTATATTTTGTCACATATTTTATAAGACGTCGGGAAGCCGCTTTGATATCTTTAGGCTTAGCCTTCTTTTTCTTTTCTTCTTTTTCAAGGCGTTCCTTCTTTTCTTCCTCGGTTTCCTCCTTGGGAGGTTTTTTTTCTGCCTTTTTCTTTTTTGAAAAACGTGATTTTTTCTTTGTTTCTTTTTCTTCGGGAGAAGCTGCTTCTGCCTGAACTTCGATGTTTTCCGAAGTTATTTCTTCTTTGTTCATTACTTCTTCGGGAGTATTATTACTCATTGTGCCAACACTCCTTCCTGCTGAGAAACAAATATCTCGTGATAAATTTCGCTCTTTTCAACAAGCTCTTCATGAGTACCTATAGAATCAATCTTACCGCCATCGATAACGATAATTCTGTCAGCATCCATAATTGAGGTGATACGCTGAGCGATAATAAGCTTAGTGATGTTTTTATAATCGTCACCTCTGAGAGCCGCTCTGATTTTTGCATCGGTAGCAGTGTCAACTGCAGATGTGCAGTCGTCAAAAATGAGGATTTTCGGTTTTCTTATAAGTGCACGTGCAATACAGATTCTCTGTCTCTGACCGCCTGAAACGTTGTTGCCGCCCTGACCGAGCTCTGTATCATAACCGTTTTCAAACTCGGTGATGAAGCCGTGAGCCTCAGCAGCCTTTGCAGCATTTTCAACCTCTTCATCGGTTGCATCAAGCTTACCCCAACGGATATTTTCCTTGATTGAGCCTGAGAAGAGAAGATTTTGCTGAAGCACAACTGAAATTTCTTCACGAAGATTTTTGAATGTATAGCTTTTTACATTTTCACCGCCGATGAGAACCTCACCCTCGGTTGCGTCGTAGATTCGGGGAATAAGCTGAATAAGGGTTGACTTTGATGCACCTGTTGCACCGATAATACCTACAGTTTCACCTGATTCGATTTTAATGTCGATGTTTTCGAGTGAATTCTTGACAGCCTTTTCGCCATATTTGAAGGTAACGTTTCTGAACTCAATTGAGCCGTCTTTAACCTTAAGGCTTTCGTCAGCATCGTTGTCGTTGATTGAGGGCTCTTCGTTGAAAACTTCCTTGATTCTGTCAAGAGAAGCCTTAGCCATAATCATACTGATGAATACCATAATGATGGTCATAAATGATGAAAGCACCTGAGTGATGTAGTTAGTGAAGGCTGTCATTTCACCGATTTCCATACCTGTGCCTTCAATAATAAGCTTACTTCCTCGGAGCATTGAGAAAATGAGACAGCTGTAAATTACAATCATAATTGCAGGGGTAATAAGAAGAACAATCTTCTGAGCCTTTACATTAAGCTTCATTACCTCTGTGTTGATGTCGTGGAATTTATTTTTTTCATATTCTTCACGGACAAAGGATTTTACAACTCTGATGCCGTTGATGTTGCCTCTGAGAGTGCCGTTGAAACGGTCGGTTGCCTTGAGCATTTTCTTGAAAAGAGGTACTGCCATAACTGCCATTGCTGTAAGAACAATTACAATAGCGGGGAGAGCCGCATAGAAAACAACTGAAAGCTCTGTGCTGATTCTTCTTGCTTCAATAAGAGCGGAAACAAGCATAAAGGGACCCTTGATAAAAATCACAATGGTCTGGGAATAAACGCTCTGAATTGAAGAAACATCGTTTGTCATTCTTGTGATAAGAGAAGAAATCTTCAGCTTGTCAATGTTTTCAAAGGAAAGACTCTGAATTTTGAAGAAGAGTTCTCTTCTGAGATTTGCACCGAAGCCCATACTCGCAATTGAAGAACAGCGTGCTGCTATGTAACCTACACACAGAGTGAAAGCACAGAGAAGAAGCATTTCAATAAGCTTACCTATAAGCTGGCTTCTTACTGCCTCCATAGTCATACCGTCTGTTCCGATGCTGTAAAGAAGAGTGATAACTTCACCCATTACTTTAGGAATCTGAAGTTCAATCTGTACGTCAATGAAAATCATAATCGGACAGATTATTGATAAAAGTCTGTATCCCTTGGTGTAGGATAAAAGTCTTTTAGCCAAAGGGCATTACCTCCTTGCATTTTTGTAACCGCCTGACAGGCGGTTACGACTTTGATATAAAACCTTATAATGTTAACAATTCAAATTTAAAACAAGTTTAAATGTTGGGAATAAGTGCGTTGGCGAGAGCAAAGTAAATGAGAAGTGAAACGGCGTCAACAACCGTACTCATAAGCGGACCTGTCATCATTGCAGGGTCCATTTTCAGAAGCTTTGCAACAATTGGCAGACTGCAGCCCATAATTTTAGCAACAATAACAACGCACCAGATTGAAAAGCTTACAACAAAAATTACACTTGTTGAAGCGTCGCTGCCGAGTGTATATCTGAGAGCAAACATTCTTACGATGTTTACCGCAGCAAGAACGAGACCGACAATAAACGAAACTCTGATTTCCTTCCAGAGAACTCTGAAATAGTCCTTGACTCTGATTTCATCGAGAGCAAGACCACGGATTATAAGAGTTGAAACCTGACTGCCTGAGTTACCGCCCGTACCCATAAGCATAGGAATACATGCGGTCATACCTGCAATTGCAGCAAGCTTTGTTTCAAAGCCTTCAATTATCTGACCTGTAAAGGTTGAAGAGATAAGAAGGATAATAAGCCATGGAATTCTGTTTTTTGCAAGCACACCTATTTTGGTTTTAAGGTATTCATCATCTGAAGGGGTAAGGTTAGCCATCTTTTCAAAGTCTTCCGTAGCCTCTTCGTCGATGATGTCGATAATGTCGTCGATTGTGATAATGCCTACAAGTCTGCCTTCGTTGTCAACAACGGGTACAGACAGAAGGTCGTACTTCTTTGCAATTGAAGCGACCTCTTCCTGGTCGTCCATGGTGTAAACATAAATAAGCTGTTCGTCGTCTGACATAATGTCTGTTATGAGGGTTTCTTCGTCGTTGAGAAGAAGTCTTCTCAGAGGAATTGTACCCACAAGGTGACGCTTGTCATCAATTACATAGCATGTGTAAATTGTTTCCTTGTCAACACCTGAACGGCGGATGCTCTTGATTGCTTCACCGACTGTAAGTCTGTCGTGAAGGTCAACCATTTCAATTGTCATAACGCTGCCTGCACAGTTTTCGGGATATTTGAGAAAACGGTTGATAATGTCTCTCGTTTCCTTGTCTGTGTTTGCAAGAACTCGTCTTACCATATTTGCAGGAACTTCTTCGAGGAAGTCAACGGCGTCGTCCACATAAAGGTCGTCCATAAGGCGGCCGATTTCACTGTCTGTAATTGAACGGACAATAAGCATCTGACTGTCAGGGTCAAGATAAGCAAAAACGTCTGCGGAAATATCCTTGGGGAGAATACGGAAAACCTTAACAGCAAGCTTTTCTTCGTCAAGCTCATCGTCAAGAGCCATAATAAATTCCGCAATATCGGGATAGGGCATTTCTGAAAGAGCATCCTTAAGCTCTTTCAAGCCTTTTCCTGTAAGCAGAGCATAAAGCTCTTCAAAAAGTGTATCATTCATTTTTTTCACCGACTTTCCCGGTGACAAGTCTTTTTAAAGTCTGTTCTTGTCGGACAGAAGACGGACTTGCACCGAATAGATTAAATTACACCCGTTAGGTTTAGTATCACTACTATCCAATTAAAGTCCACCTCCGATAAAATGAATTTTGTTTACATACTAAATTATTATACAATAATTATCCTCATAAAGTCAACCGAAAATACAGTTATTATTTATTAAAATAATCAGCTATCGAAAACTAATCCGATAGCTGACTGCTGTTTTATTTCGCTGCTTTTTTCATTCTCTTGAGCTTTGCCTTGTATTTGTCTGACTCAAGATATTTGGGATACTGATAAGCAGTGATTGCACCTGCAATAAATACTGCAGTAAGCACAAAGAAAACAATCATAAGAACAAGAACTACGGTTTTCTTTGTCTCTGCCTTTGCAATTGCTTCATCATCTGTTTTATTGCCTGTTGCATTCTGGATTGCATCGGCAATTGCATTTGAAGAGTCGCTGCCGCCGCTGACAAGAGCGCTGAGTGCACCTGCAATTACGTTTGTTGCAGCACTTTCAAGTGTTCCGTCACCTTTCTGGAGGGTTTCGATTTCGTTTGAATAGTGAACAGTCATACCGATCATAGCACAGCCTGCAGTAAAGCAGAGAGCGAGAACGATAATGTAAGCGACCATTGCTTTTTTGTTAAAGAGTTTTTTCATCATTTTGGGTTTCATCCTTTTTGTTTTTTTATTGAAGTTCAAAAGCGCCTGTGTAGAGCTGATAGTACTTGCCCTTCTTTTCTATAAGGTCCTCGTGACTGCCACGCTCTATAATTTCGCCCTTTTCAAGCACCATTATAACATCAGAATTGCGAATTGTCGAGAGTCTGTGAGCAATTACAAAAACTGTTCTGCCTTTCATAAGGGCATCCATACCTTTCTGAACGAGTGCCTCTGTTCTTGTGTCAATTGAAGAGGTCGCTTCGTCAAGAATCATAACGGGCGGATCGGCAACTGCTGCACGGGCAATTGAAATTAGCTGTCTTTGTCCCTGAGAAAGGTTTGCGCCGTTGCCGGTTAGCATTGTGTCATAGCCCTCAGGCAGCCTTTCAATAAATGAATGGGCGTTTGCAAGCTTTGCCGCCTCAATAATCTGCTCATCTGTTGCGTCAAGATTTCCGTAGCGGATGTTTTCCTTTACCGTGCCTGTGAAAAGGTTGGTGTCCTGAAGAACGATTCCGAGAGATTTTCTAAGGTCAGCTTTCTTTATCTTGTTGATGTTTATTCCGTCATACCTTATCTTTCCGTCAGCAATGTCATAGAAACGGTTGATAAGGTTGGTGATGGTTGTTTTGCCTGCGCCTGTTGCACCCACAAAAGCAACTTTCTGACCGGGCTCTGCATAAAGTGTGATATTTTTGAGAACAGTTTTCTCTTCTGTGTAACCGAAGTCAACGTCAAACATACGCACTTCACCGAGAAGCTTTGTATAGGTAGTTGTGCCGTCCTCATGGGGATGCTTCCATGCCCACATACCTGTATGCTCTTTTGTTTCGGTGATTTCGCCATCAACTTCTTTAGCGTTTACAAGAGTTACATAGCCCTCATCAAGCTCACTTTCCGCATCAATAAGCTGGAAGATTCGCTTTGCACCTGCCATTGCCATAACTACAGAATTGAGCTGCTGAGAAATCTGATGAATTGGCATAGTGAAAGATTTTGAAAGCTGAAGGAAGGATGCAACATCACCAACTGAAATTGCAAGTATTCCTGTGAGAGGTACAGTGTTTGTAAGCACCGCAAGTACGCAGCCGATAATTGCAATGATAACATACTGAAGATGACCGAGGTTATTATTCACGGGGCCGAGCATATTGGCAAACTTGTTTGCCGCATAGGCATTTTCAAAAAGCTCATTATTCTTTTTGTCAAATTCTTCCTTGGATTTTTCTTCGTGACAAAAAACCTTGACAACCTTCTGACCTGTCATCATTTCTTCAATATATCCGTTTACATCACCGAGAGAGTTCTGCTGCCTGAAGAAATACTTTCCGCTTCTTCCTGCAATTTTTCCTGTAACTGTAAGCATAATCACAACCGAAACAAGTACAACTGCAGTGAGAGGGAGACTGAGAGTAACCATAGCAATAAAGGTGGAAACAATTGTTACTGCTGATGTGAGTGCCTGAGGAATAGACATTGAAATCATCTGACGGAGAGTGTCTGCGTCGTTTGTGTAACGGCTCATCATATCGCCGAAGCTGTTGGTGTCAAAATATTTAATGGGAAGGCTTTGCATATGAGTGAACATTTCGTCACGTACATTTTTTAAAGTTCCCTGAGCAATGACAATCATAATGCGGTTCTGGGTAAATGTTGCAGCGATACCGCAAAGGAAAATAATTGCCATTCCGACAAGCATTTTTATAAGCTCACTGTAGTCTGTGCTACCTGAAAGAAGCATAGGCTTTATGTGTTTGTCAATCAGTTCGCCGAGAAAGAGAGAGGAAGCAACGTTTGCAAGACTTGCAACAACAATGCACAGAATAACACCGATAAACATAAGGCGGTGCTTTAGACTGAGATAGCTGAAAACACGCTTTATGACCTTGGGGTCAATTTTTTCACCCTTCATTCTGACAGGCGTTCCGCCGTGTCTGTTCGGAGGCGGCATTCTCATGGGAGGTTTATTCTGGTTGCTCATTTTTATTTTCCTCCCTTCGTCTGTGATTCATAAACATCACGGTAAATTTCACTCTTTATAAGAAGCTCCTCGTGTGTGCCGAAGGATTCAACCTTACCGTCATCGAGAACGATAATTTTGTCTGCACTTTCAATTGAAGAAATTCGCTGAGCAATAATAAGCTTTGTTGTTTCGGGAATATATTCCCTCATTGCCTTTCTGATTGTGGCATCGGTTTTTGTGTCAACTGCAGATGTTGAGTCATCCATAATGAGAATTTTCGGCTTTTTGAGAAGTGAACGTGCAATGCAGATTCTCTGCTTCTGTCCGCCTGAAACGTTTGTACCGCCCTGCTCAATAAAGGTGTCGTAGCCTTCGGGCATTTCCTTTATGAAATCGTCAGCGCAGGAAAGCTTGCACGCTTCAATCATTTCTTCGTCAGTTGCGTTTTCGTTGCCCCAACGCAGATTATCCTTGATTGTGCCTGAGAAAAGCACATTTTTCTGAAGCACCATAGCAACGGAGTTTCTGAGTGTGTCAAGGTCATATTCACGCACATCTCTTCCGCCGACCTTAACTGTACCCTCGGTCACATCATAAAGTCTGGGGATAAGCTGCACAAATGAAGTTTTAGATGAACCTGTTGAACCGATGATACCGACGGTTTCGCCTGATTCGATTTTTAAATTGACATCTCTGAGACAAAGATGCTCCTTGCTGTTTGAATAGCTGAAGCCTACACCTGAAAATTCGATGCTTCCGTCTTCAACATCAATTACAGCGTTTTCGGGACTTTTGAGGTTGCTTTCCTCACTGAGCACCTCGCAGATTCTTTCAGCACTTGCCTTTGACATAGTGAGCATTACATAGAGCATTGAAATTGTCATAAGATTCATAAGAATCTGCATAGTATAGGTGATAACTGAAAAAAGGTCACCTGTTGAAAGAGCAGACGCATTTGTAGAAATAATCATTCTTGCACCCAGCCACGCTATTGCTATCATACAGGTGTATGACGAAAACTGCATAATAGGAGCGTTGAAAGCAAGATAACCTTCAGCTATCTTTGAATCGTTATATATTTCACCTGAAACATTTTTGAATTTCTTTTCTTCCGTATCTTCACGCACAAAGCTTTTTACAACCCTGATACCTCTGAGGTTTTCGCTTACAACTGTGTTGAGGCGGTCATATTTTTTGAACATTCTCTTGAATACGGGGTGAGCCTTTTTTGTGATTGTGAAAAGACCTGCAGCAAGAAAAGGAATCACGCAAAGAAAAACCGAAGCAAGCTTTGCATTTATTCTGAAAGCCATTACAAGCGACATAATTGTCATAATGGGTGAACGTACCGCAATTCTGATAAGCATCTGATATGAATTCTGCAGATGGGTTACGTCTGTTGTAAGTCTTGTAACAAGGCTTGATGAGGAGAATTTGTCAATATTGGAAAATGAAAAGCTCTGCACATTGTGATACATATCGTGTCTGAGATTTTTTGCAAAGCCTGCTGATGCCTTTGAAGCGTAATTTCCTGCAAGAACTCCGAACCAGAGACTGAACATACAAAGAACAATAAGAAGAATACCTGTTCTGATAACATAGCTTGTGTCTGCCTTGTCTATACCGTTGTCGATAAGCTTACCCATAAGAAAGGGGATAAGCACTTCCATCAGCACCTCAAGGGAAACAAAAACAGGGGAGAGTACGGACGGCAGCCTGAACTCTCTTATTGACTGTGAAAGCCGTTTCAACATTTTGTATCAATCCTTTCTATATTACTGTTTATTTTGTCGAGAATACTGTAGAAAATCTGCAGCTCCTCTTCAGAAATATCCTTTTCAAATTCTTTTTCAAGATTATCAAAAAAACACATTACCTCCGTCTGAATGTTGAGTGCTTTTTCTGTGAGGACAATTTTCTTGAGCCTTGCATCATAAGGCACACTTTCACGGGTAATCATCCCGTTTTCTTCCATAAGAGAAAGGATGTGGCTTGCGGTTGAGCGTCTTATATCAAACTCTTTTTCAAAGTCTTTCTGAAAAATATCTCTGTCTTTGTTGCGGTGAAGAAATCCGAGAGCAAAGCCGTGAGTGCCGGTAACCTTATCTATATATTCCTTCTGTGAATTGTTGTCAAGAACTCTTTTTATAAGTCTTGAAGTTCTGCCGATTTCAAAACCGAGCTTTCTTTTCATAAGTTTACTCCTTTCATCTGAAATGTTAGGAAACTAACTGTTAGTTATCTAACATTTATTATAAGCCCTGACAGAAAAATGTCAATACTGAAATAAAAAACATTAAAATATTTTTTTATTTAACAGTGTTAATTTTTTAAGGTTCATTTATGGAAATGGAATATAATGGTACAGTCTGACAAATATAAAAGATGTAATATATTAAAATTTCACAAGAGTTTTGTTAAATCAAACAACAAAACATAAAATCAGTTGTGAAAAATGTATAAATACATCTTGCATATATTGTAAAGGTGTGATATATTACTTAACGGTGTTAAATAAAGAAAGGAGGCATACCTGTGGAAAGAGATACTCTTGCCGAAAATCTGATGGCTGCTTTTGACAGCATTAACCGTCAGGCACTTTTCGAAAGGATGAAAGCAACCTTCAAGGGTGAAAATCTTATACTTGCAATGCTGATGAAAATGGGCGGTAAAGCCACACCCGGTGAGCTTATAAAATATACCGAATGCACTGCAGCAAGACTTACCGCAATTGCAAAAAGCCTTGAAACCAAGGGGTTTGTAAACCGCATACAGAATGCCGAAGATAAAAGAAGTACAATAATAGAAATGACTGCTGACGGTATAACTAAGTTTATGAATCTTCAGAAAGAGGCGGCAGAAAGCGTGTTCAATCTTATTGAAAAGCTTGGAGAAAGAGACGCTGAAGAATTTGTAAGGCTGGTAAGCCGTCTTTCTGAAATCAGCAAAGATAATTCAGCTTTTGAGGAGGTGACAGTATAAAATGAAAAAACAGCTCAAAAAAATATTCAGCATCTGTCTTGCTCTTGTGCTTGTTGCTCTCAGCTTTGTACCTGTCGCTTCTGCAGTTACATATCCTGCTGAGGTTACAAAGGAAAAGGCAGAAATTGCAATCGGAAAAACCGACAAGGTGATTTATGAGGGTGCAATGGCTCTCTCAGGAACAACTCTCAAAAACCTTATAGCCAAAGAAATTTATACCTCAGAAACTCTGTCAATGCTCCTTACGGGAATTTACGGAATGCTTTCAGAAAACGAAGCGGAGCTTTCACAGATGAATCTTGATGTATCTGTTGAAAATGTAAGCAAAGGTCTTTCAGCTTATCCGAAGGTTGCATCTGAGCTTTCAGAATATAAGTCATGGAGCGAAATCAAAGACTTCAGGGCAAACTGGGGTGTAAAGGATAAAGACGGCTTCATTAAAGCTGTTTCTGCAATCTTTACTCCCTTCAACGATATTCTTTATACACTTCTCTGCTCAGGCAGCTTTTCACTTAATGCTCTCGTCGGTATCAAGGGCGGAAACGGTTATGAAACTGCTATTATTCCCACCCTTAAAAGCTTCGGAGTAAAAACTGTTACAGACAGCGGCGTTTTTTATGCAGATGCAAAAAACGACAGGGGTATGATGGTATATCATCTTCTTTCCGATTTGCTTCTTTTCCTGGAGGATGTGCTTTCAGCACCCGCTGACAGACTTACAGATATTCTTCCCGGTGTTGCATATTTCTTCAATAACGGCGGCTTTGACAAGGCAGTTTCAAAGCTTCTTGAGCCTCTTACTCTTCAGATTGCAAAAATCACAACCTTCATAAAAATCAAGCCGCTTTTAGATCTGATTACAGATCCTTCGGCTATGACCGAACAGTTTGACATAAATGCACTTATGAGCTCAGGTGAGCTGAAGCTCCCTGAAATCAATCTTCAGGAGCTTGCTTCCTGCGGAACTGTCTCAGGAGATACGGTAATCGCTGACAAGGGTGCCACATTCATTGTGATGATGCGTTTCATTATAGATACGCTGAAGCTCAACAAAGATAAAATGAGTGAGCTTATGCCTGAAATGTCACGGAGTGAAATGCCCGTTGACATAAATAAGGTTCTTTCAGACCTTATGGCGAAAGAAACAGATGAGCTTATTTCAATGTATGTTTCTCTTCTCACCGCCGAGGGCGGAAAGAAAAATAATTACCAGTGGAAAGCAGGCGCTTTCACTCCCACAGAAATCACATACACTCAGAATCTCGGTGAAGAAAAATTCAAGAGAGTGCTTGACGGTATTGATGATCTCATAAACGAATTCGTTGCTGAGTCAGGTCAGTATAAAACTCTTGAAGCTATGCTCAGCAAAGAAATTTATTCTTCAAAAACCGTAACAATGCTTGTGAGCGGAATCTATTCAGCTCTTGAAAGTGAAGAAATGAAAGCACTGAGCAGTGTGCTTGGTCTTAACGTTACACCGTCTATCGTTGCAAATACCCTTGCGGGCGGAAGCTATTACAGCGCAAGAAACAGCCTTTACAACTCAGGCTCGTGGAAAGCTGTCAGCTCAAAGTATATTAACTGGGGCTTTAAAGACGGTGATTCAAAAGGCTTTGCAAAAGTAATCACACTTTGTCTCAGTCCTCTTGAGCCGCTTTTGAAAATGCTTCTTGCTGAGGGAAAAATCAGCCTTCTCGGAATTGATTTTTACGGCAGTGACGGTTATAACAGTGCAGTAATTCCTCTTTTTGAAGCTCTCGGCTTTGAAGGAAAAACAATTCTCACTTATGAGCAGTATAAAAAGCAGGCAGACAAAGGAAAAGCAATTGAGCCTCTTGTGAAATCGGTTGTGGCTTTCCTTGACAGAATTCTGGAAAAGCCTGTTTATACAATAACAGAAATTGCGCCGAATCTCATTTACTTCTTTAAAAATGACGGACTTGCAATCTGCATCCAAAATCTTCTTTATCCCGTAACCTCGCTTCTCGGTGAGCTTGGTATGGGTGAGGAGCTTTCAATAAAAGATATGATGAAAGACCTTGATACGGATAAGCTTGTTGCTGAGCTTACTTCAGGACTTGACCTCGGAATGAAGCTTCCCGAAATGGATATAGAGCTTCTCGGCACAATCGGTACTCTTGAAACTATGGAAAGCAAACGCACCCTTGACGGAAAGCCTCAGACAGTTTCTTATGTAAAGGCAAATCAGACAGGTGTGCTTATTACGATACTCAGATATTTTGTTGACGTTATGAAAGCACCGGGCAACGAAAGTCTTGTCACAGGCTTTATGTCAGGCGGAGCTGAGGGCGGAAACGATATGTTTGCAACCTACTCTGCAGGTATCGGAGACGAAATGGCAAAAATGACTACTGACGAAACAGTAGAGTGGCTCTATAAGCTCTTCTTCAGAGAAAGAGCAGTTAAGGAAATCAAGCCTAAGGATGACTATCTTCCCACTATTATATATGAGGGAGAAAAAGAACATCCGGTCCTCAAAGGCTTCTTTGTTGCAGTTATAATACTTGCTGCGGCTACACTTGTTGTCTATAAAAAGCGCACAAGAATTGAAAGCTTTATTGAAGATATGAAGTATAAGAAAAAACTGAAAGATGATTTCCTTAAAAAATCAGAACAGGAGGCGGAATAAATGCTTGTTTTAAAAAATATAGTTAAAGATTATGTGACGGGTGACACAACCGTAAGAGCTCTTAACGATGTAAGCATAAACTTCAGAGAAAACGAGTTCGTTTCAATTCTCGGTCCCTCAGGCTGCGGTAAAACCACACTTCTCAATATTATCGGCGGACTTGACAAATACACAAGCGGTGATCTTGTAATCAACGGAAAGTCAACAAAGTCATTTACAGACGAAAACTGGGACACCTACAGAAACCACTCAATCGGTTTCGTTTTCCAGAGCTATAACCTTATTCCTCATCAGAGTGTACTTGCCAATGTTGAACTTGCGCTTACACTTTCAGGCGTAAGCAAAAAAGAAAGAAGAGAAAGAGCAATTGCCGCTCTTGAAAAGGTCGGTCTTAAAGAGCAGATTCACAAAAGACCCAATCAGATGTCAGGCGGTCAGATGCAGCGAGTTGCAATTGCCCGTGCACTTATCAATAACCCTGACATTCTTCTTGCAGACGAGCCTACAGGTGCTCTTGACAGTGAAACAAGCGTTCAGGTTATGGAGCTTCTTCGTGAAATTGCAAAGGATAAGCTCATCATAATGGTAACTCACAACCCTGACCTTGCAACGGAATATTCCACAAGAATTATCCGTTGTATGGACGGTAAGGTTATAGATGACAGCAATCCCTTTGAGCCTCAGGCCGAAGACTTTGAAAACGAAAAAATCAAAGCCGAGGAAGAAAAGGCAAAGGGCAGAAAGCCGTCAATGAGTCTTGCAACTGCCTTCGGTCTTTCAATGCGTAACCTTGGCACAAAGAAGGGAAGAACCTTCCTCACTGCATTTGCGGGCAGTATCGGTATTATCGGTATTGCACTTGTTCTTGCTCTTTCAAACGGTATTCAGAATTATGTTGACAAGGTTCAGAATGATACTCTTCTTGCCTTCCCCATGTCGGTTGAAAGAGAAGCAGTTGATACTGACAATATGATGAATGCAGTTATGGGTATGAGCGAATCTGTGCTTACTCTTAACCATGACAGAGATAAGATATATGTAAATCAGATGATGACAGAAATGATCAACACCTTTGTTGCTCAGTCTTCATCAAATAACATCAAGAGTTTCAAAAAATATATTGATGATAACCGTGAAAAATTTGATGAGCTTTGCAATGACCTTCAGTTCAAATATTCAACTCCGCTCAACATCTATAAGGCTGACACAAGCGAGGGTGTTGTAAAGGTAAATCCCAACACTGCAATGGCTGAAATGGCAGGCAATATGATGCAGGGCATGGAAGGCTTTATGAACTCGTCAATGATGGATGCGTGGATTGAAATTATCGGTGACAATGATGTTGTAGAAAAACAGTATGACATAATTTACGGCAGACTTCCCGAAGCTAAAAATGAGGTTGTACTTCTCGTTGACGGAAAGAATGAAATCAATGAAATGCTCCTTTATGCCCTTGGTATAAAAGATCAGAACGACCTTCAGTCAAATATTATGGGCGCTCTTGCAGGTAATGAGGTTAAAGAAACTCAGGAAAGCTTCACCTATGAAGACATCTGCAATATGAAATTCAAGCTTGTTCTCAACTGTGATTATATGGTAAAGGATAAGAAAACAGGTCTCTGGAAAGACAGAAGCTCAAATCTTGCTTATGTAAAGAAGCTTGTTGACAACGGCCTTGAAATCAATATTGTAGGTATTATCCGTCCTGATGAAGACAATGTTCTTTCAGTGGGTACGGGCGGTATCGGTTACACAACTGAGCTTATGGAATATGCGCTTGAACATACTGCAAACTCACCTGCTGTCAAGGAACAGCTCCAAAACCCGAAGAAGGATATCATCACAGGTATGGAATTTGTTGACCTTACAGTTAACGACTTTGACCTTGTAGATATTGATATGAAGCTTATTGATATGAAATATCTTGACATCGGCCCCTTTATGAGTATGGCGGGAGAAGTTGACCTTTCAGAGGTTGATATTATGGATATGAGCTCAATTTTCAACTTCGGTGATATGACCGACCTTCAGAAAAAGCTTATGGAGGGTTATCTTAACGATGAGCAGGTTATTGCTCTCAAGCAGGCTTATATCGATACAGTAAATGCAAAGTGTTCTTACGACAACACAATGTCAATTCTCGGTTATCAGCCGGTGGATACACCCACATCAATTTATTTCTATCCCAAGAGCTTTGAAGCTAAGGATGAAGTAAACGCAATGATCGATTATTATAATCAGAAGGTAACCGAAGACGGACATCCCGAATATTCAATCAGTCCTACAGATGCTATCGGTGTGCTCCTTTCATCGGTAACAAAGATTATTGATATCGTAACATACGTGCTTGTAGTATTCGTTGCAATTTCACTTGTTGTTTCATCAATTATGATCGGTATTATCACATATATCTCTGTTCTTGAAAGAACAAAGGAAATCGGTATTCTCCGTGCAATCGGTGCTTCAAAGAGTGACGTTTCACGAGTATTCAACGCAGAGACGATTATAGTCGGACTTGCGGCGGGTATAATAGGTATTCTGTCAACTCTTCTGCTGGAATTACCGATTAACTTCCTGCTTGACTATCTTACCAAAACCGGTGCAGCAGCACAGCTGCCTTTCAATGCAGCAGTAATTCTTGTCTGCATCAGCGTCTTCCTTACATTCATTGCAGGTCTAGTACCTTCAAGCCTTGCAGCTAAGAAAGACCCTGTTGAAGCGCTCAGAACTGAATAAAATCAAAATCCCATAGCCTTGCTGAAAAAGGCTGTGGGATTCTTTTGTATATCACTGTAAAATTTAACCAAAAATGTCAGAAAAGAAATGCACTATTTCTACAGGAAATAATTCATACCCTATTGCTATGAATTGAAAAAGGTGATATACTAGCATTAAAGTAGGAATTAACTACAGAGTATATCTTAAAGGCGGTGAAAAAGATGAAAATTTCCACTAAGGGAAGATACGGCTTAAGAATTATGACAGACCTTGCAGTTTACGGCAGTGAGGGATGTGTGTCACTTAAGGATATTGCTGAAAGAGAGCATCTTTCCGAAAAGTATCTTGAACAGATTATCAATCTTCTTTCAAAGGAAGGCCTTGTTAAATCTGTGAGAGGTGCAAAGGGCGGTTATCATCTTACACGCCCGGCAGAGGAAATTTCCGTTGAAGATATCCTTAAGGCTACGGAAGGCTCGCTTGCTCCCGTTGCCTGCGCAGAAGATAACGGAAAATGTGAAAATTACTGCGACTGTGTTACCTCTTTTATCTGGACAAGAATTTATGAGGCAACAATTGAAGTGGTAAGTAAAATCACACTGAAGGATCTGGCTGAAAGAAGCCGGACAATAGAAAAAATTGAATTGGAGTGTTTGAAATGAGATATGTATATGCGGATAATGCAGCAACAACTCCCGTATCAGCAAAGGTAGTTGAAGCAATTCTTCCTTATATGACTGAGCATTTCGGTAACCCCTCAAGCCTTTACTCAATCGGACAGACTGCTTTCGGTGCTGTTCAGAAGGCAAGAGAACAGGTTGCGGCAGTTTTAGGTGCTGATGCAAAAGAAATTTTCTTCACATCAGGCGGTTCAGAAGCAGATAACTGGGCAATCAGAGGTGCGGCTGCTCTCGGTGAAAAGAAAGGCAAGAAGCATATTATTACAACTAAGTTTGAGCATCACGCTGTTCTTCATACAGTAGCTGCCCTTGAAAAGCAGGGCTTTACTGCAACCTATCTTGATGTTTATGAAGACGGACTTGTACGAGCAGAAGACGTCCTGAAGGCAATTACCGATGAAACCTGTCTTGTAACAATTATGTATGCGAACAACGAAATCGGTACAGTTCAGCCTATTGCTGAAATCGGAAAAATCTGCAAGGATAAGGGCGTTCTTTTCCACACAGACGCAGTTCAGGCTGTTGGTCACATTAAAATTGACGTAAAAGATGAGAACATTGATATGCTTTCTCTTTCGGGACACAAGTTCCATGCAACAAAGGGCGTAGGTGCTCTTTACTGCAGAAAAGGTATTCGTCTTCCCAACCTTATTGAAGGCGGTGCTCAGGAAAGCGGAAGAAGAGCAGGAACAGAAAATGTTCCCGGTATCGTAGGTCTTGGTGTTGCGATTACAGAGATGAATGAAAACCTTGAAGAAAATGCAAAGAAGGTTTCAGCTCTTCGTGACAGACTTTTTGAAGGTGCTTCAAAAATCAGCCATTCAAGAATCAACGGTTGCACAAAGCACAGACTTCCCGGTAACTTCAGCATGTGCTTTGAGGGAGTTGAAGGTGAAAGCTTACTTCTTATGCTTGATATGAACGGCATTTCAGCATCAAGCGGTTCAGCCTGCACATCAGGCTCACTTGATCCCAGCCACGTTCTTCTTGCAATCGGTCTCAAGCACGAGGTTGCCCACGGTTCACTCCGTCTTTCACTCAGTGAAAACAACACCGTAGAGGATGTTGACTATATACTTGAAGTGCTCCCGAAGATTATTGACAGACTTCGTGCTATGTCACCTCTCTGGGATCACATTATGGAAAACGAAAAACAGTAACAAGGAGATAGAGTTATGCAGTACAGTGAAAAAGTAATGGAACATTTTGCAAATCCCCACAATGTTGGTGAAATTCCCGATGCAAACGGTGTCGGTGAAATCGGCAACGCAAAGTGCGGTGACATCATGAAGATGTTCCTCAAAATTGAAAATGATATTATCGTTGACGTTAAGTTCAAGACCTACGGCTGTGCAAGTGCAATTGCAACAAGCTCAATTGCAACCGATATGATTAAGGGACAGCCCATTTCAGAAGCTCTAAAGCTTACAAACAAGGCTGTTGTTGAAGCTCTTGACGGACTTCCGGCAGTTAAAATTCACTGCTCAGTTCTTGCAGAACAGGCAATCAAGGCTGCTCTTGCTGACTATTATAAGAGACAGGGCATTGATCCCGAACCCATCGTAGGCAAGATTGAAGAACACGATCATGATGCTTGTCACATCTGATTTTGTAGGGATGCCGCATTAAGCGCAGAACAAAAAGCAAAACAACAATACAGGTATTATAAGTGATTTGAAAACTTATAAATGCCTGTATTTTTTTAGTGAGATATTATGTTTGGCTTTGACAGAAAGAAGTTTTGCTTTTCTAGACGTTTTTTCACCCTCTCGGAGTACCTATGTACGCCTTTGGGGTGAAGAAAACGCCTTCTGCATCTTAATCCGACATCCCTTTGTTTTGTTGCCGCATTAAGCGCAGAACAAAAATTACTGCTCACTTCATTACGAGGTGAGCAGTTTTATTTTATTCAGTTTCTTTTACGGTTTCTCTCTGACCTATCCACATCTCTTCAAACTTAACGCCTGAGATTTTTTCAAGGTCTTTCTTTTCTTCGTCTGTAAACTCAGCAAAGCCGTTTTCTTTCTTTTCCTTAACCTTGCTTCTGATGAAGTCAAGCTTGTCTCTTGTAAGCTTGTATCCCATAATTGAAAGGAATGAAAGGAAGAAGAATACCATAGGTATAAGGGTGAAAGAAATTGTAACGCCGAAAACTGCTGTTTCGGTCTGTTCAGCTGCTGCAAGCTGAGTGTCATAGCCGAAGGCTGCAAGAAGCTTGCCGATACCGAAAGCAGCAAAGCCGCTTACGAATTTCTTGACGAAGGTTGAGAATGTTGCAATAACACCCTCACGTCTTTCACCTGTAATCATTTCGTCAACGTCTGTAACGTCGGGGAAGATGTTGTTCTGTACGCTTGCCATACCTGCAAGACCGAGACCGTACATAAATTCAACAACGAAAATGAGAATGGGACTTCCGCTGTTTCTGAAAATCCAGGCAAGAGCAAGACCTGAAACCGCAACGGGCATAAATACTTTTGCGGGAAGCTGCTTGTTCTTTTTGATTGAAAGGAAGTAAGCAGGGAAGAAGCCTAAAACCTCGCCCACAGCCTGAACCATAGTCAGCATAGAGTAATTGTTTTCCTGTCTGAGAACGGTTTCAAGGAAGTAATAGAAGGTCTGTGCCGCAAAGGATGAGCCGAAAAGCATAATGAATCCGAAAAGGAAATACTGACGGAACACCCTGTTTCTGATAACCATTTTATACTGGTTGAGAAAAGCACGTATATCAAGGGGCTCATTCACCTGGTCGGTAGAGCTTTCCTCACTTGTACATTTGTAGGTAAAGATAAGAGGAAGGCTTGTCCACAGACAGAGAATACACGCCATAAGAAGGAATTTGCCTCTGTGCTGGGGTCCGAATGAGGGTGTTACAAAAATGCCGTTTATACCGCCGAGAACAAAGGATGCCACAAAGAATGAAGAGTAGCTTGAAACGGCATCCATAACCGTTCTTACGGCATTGAATTGGGTTCGGAGATTGTAGCCGGGAGCAATTCCGGGCAGCATAGCCGTGTGCGGAACCATAATCATAGTGCTTACAGTTTTGTAAAGCATATAAGCAATAATATAGTAAATCATAACGGGTGTGGTGTCACCGCCCTGACATCTGTCAGAAATGCCGAATGAATACCACATCAGGAAAAAGGCAATCATTGCAGGGAGAACGCCCCACTTAAGATAAGGTCGGTGTCTGCCGTCTTTATGTCTTGTTCTGTCAGTTATGATGCCCATAATCGGGTCAGTTATTGCGTCACATACGCAGGAGAAAAGAGCAACAGTACCGTACTGCGCAGTTGTAAGTCCCTCAACCTTTGTGAGAAAGGGGAGAAGATAGCAACCCATTACATAAGGACCGCCGCCTGAAAAGAAAATTGCTGAATTATAGGCTATCATCGGCTTAAGCTTCGTACCCGGTTCAACACCGATGAGCTTTTTCACCTTGCCGAGAAAAGTGTTCTGCTGAAGAAGGGGAGACTGATTTTCACTCATTTTTGTTATCCTCCTTTATTAAATATCCGCAGATAAAGTCTGATTTTTTTGGAAGAAGCGCTTTTCTGTCTTCATAATCATAGGGATAATCTCTGTTGTTGTAACGGTTGTAAATGCGGATTTTACCGTCAATAAGCTGAACTGTTACTGTATGAAGTCCGTGAAAGGGTTTTCTTTTATTCCAAAATGAAAGCACCGCAACAGGGGTGCTTTCAAGGTTATTGAAAAATTCGTTATACTTATAAGTTTTCTGAAAAGCAATGCTGCGTCTTTTATAAAAGGAACCTAAAAGACAGGGGTTAGAACCGAAGATTCCTGAGAGCATCTGACTGCGCGGATACATCTCCTTGCAGATTTCTTTCAGATCAGAGTCTTTGCCGAGAAGAACCATACTGTTGTGAAGGGCAATCATCTCGCAGCCGTTATAGGACATATTGCAAAGACCATATTTCATTTTAGCAACCTCACCGCAGCCCTGACCGTTAATAACTGTGTTGCGCTCAAGAGGAACGGTGAGATTGTGTTTATAATTGAATTTCTGAAGCATAGCTTATGACTCAACTGTATCGGAGATTTTTTCGCTTACTTTTTCAAGTCTTGCAGCATCTCTCTTTTCCTGAATAAGTCTTTCTACTTCAGCAACGTGATCAGCACTGTCTTCCTGAAGGAAGAGGATAGCAATAAGATAAAGAGCTGAACCGATTGCGGGACCGAGAATGAACTGATGCCAACGGTATTTGAGGAAACGGGGAGCAACCTGGCTTCTGATTGTGTCACTGCCGCCTGTGCCAAGCTTTTCATTGAAGCCCATGAATGTAAGCATAGTACCCTGAATGAACTTGGGAATAGCACCTGTAAGCTTTGAAACAAAGTTCTGCATTGAGAAGGTGATACCTTCAGTTCTTTCGCCTGTCTTGAGTTCCATTTCGTCAACAGAGTTTGTGAGAAGTGAACGTTCAGCAATAGCCTTCATATTGGTGAGAATCTGAGCTGAACCCATAAGTGACATTGCGATAAGAAGATAGCTGAGGTGTTTGTATCTTTCGTTTGCACCCACAGCGAAAGCGAGAATTCTTGTTGCAAAGTTTGCAACCTCAGCTGCAACAAGGAGCTTTTTACTGCTGCCGAGCTTCTTTATTGTCTGAACAGTGAAGAGGTTGAAGATAGCACCGGGGATGCCCATTACATAGCCGAATACTACCTGAGCTGTACCGCCTGAAATTGTTGTGCCGAACACTTCATATGCAATTCCGTCGCTTTCAAAGAAGTATTCCCAGGGAAGAGTAAGTGAGAAGCACTGAACAATTCTTGCAACGCAGATGATAATAAGAGTCTTGTTGTGACGGAGATTCCAGAGAGACTGAAGAATACCCTTGTTGTCTTCTGGTGTATATTCAACCTTTTCCTTCATACGGTAAGCAAGCATTGAAATAATCATACCGCCAAGACAGAAGATTACAGCGAAAAGTAAATATGTATTCTTTTCAGTGATAGCACCGTTTTTAACGATAATATCCTTGAGCATAGGATAAAGACCTACAATGGTACCGCCTGAGCCAGCACCGATTGAAATCCACTGAGCAACTCGTCTTCGTTCAATAGCACTCGGCGTGGACAAAGCTGAAAGACCCCAGATAGCAATATCCTGAAATGAGTAGAACATATCGAAAAGAAGGTAGAGGATAAGTACTACAAGAACTGTTTTGTTTTCGGAAAGACCGAAATCCACAAACATAAGCATTGAAAGAATACCGATAATAGGTGCAGTCCAGAGAAGGAAGGGACGCATCTTATAACCGGGCTTATACTTTCTGTGGTCCATAATTGAACCGATAAGGGGGTCGTTGATTGCATCCCACATGGTACTGATACCTGTGATCATACCTGTTTTGCTTGCAGGTATACCCAGAACAGTATTGAGGAAAACGAAAAGTCTTGATGAAATAAAGCCGTAGGTCATATTCTGACCTGAAAGTCCGACAGCATAACTTAAAAGTCTGTTGTTGGCTACCTTGGTTTCACTTTCTTCTTTTGAAAAAAGGAAGAAGGGTTTCATATAATCTCTCCTTTAGCAGTATATTTATATAAATTATACAATTTTAAAGCTTGATTGTCAATAAAAATATGACAATTGAAAGAGGGCGATCAGTTTGTTTACTGTTATAGATTTAAAAAACGGTGAAAAATCAAAGTTAAAGAGGCTGTTTCAATATTTCAGAAAAGCCGATCTGAACATAACAGAGAGATCTGTGCCTTATGGTGAAAGCTTTTTCGTATGTGAAGCAAAGCATCACAGAGGAAAAATTCCGTGGAAGGAAATTGAAGAAAACACTCAGAATAAGAATTTTATTCTGCCCTTTGAACTCAAAGGCATTGCAACGTTAAAAGAATTTGAACCAAAGGTTCTGCCAAAGCTGATGCTTTTCAATTCAGCTCTTGATTATATTGAAAAGCTTGATCGACCGCCTTCTGAAATGAGATTTACCCTTGTTGATGACGAGGGAATTTTCAGAGAGAAGCTTGAAGATGTGTTGAAGCTGGCTTCAATTATTACGGTAGTAACAAAAAAGGAGGAGAAATATAACGCTTTGTCAGTCCGGCTTTTTGAAACCTATGGTATATCCTTGATGATAAGACCTGATTATAAAGAAGCAAAATATGAAAACAGCTTTCTTTTTGACTATAAGGGTGACCGCATACCTCTGTCATATAAGGGCACAGCTTTTTCAAAAGAAAAAAAGCACCTTCTTAACGGAAAAACTCTCACACTGGGAGGCTTTGATCTGCCTTCAGAATATGAGAAACTGTGGAGGAAAAACACAGATAAAATGCAGTTCGCTTCAGCGCTTTTTGAACTTAGCAATGTGTCGGACCTGCAGAATCTGAGATTTAATGAACTCTGCAGTTGACTTAAAGGAAAGAAAGATATATACTGAGAACATATCAGGAAAAGGCAGGATATGACTTTGAATTATAACGAAGCAATTGATTTTATAATGTCACACAGAAAATTTCAGAAAACGGGCGGTTTTGAAAGAATTGAAAAACTGCTTGAGCTTCTGGGTTCACCTCATAAAAAACTGAAGCTTGTGCATATCGCAGGCACAAACGGAAAAGGCTCTACCTCAACGGCAATGGCATATATACTCAAAGAGGCCGGATACAGAACAGGCCTTTTCACTTCACCTTATGTAGTAGAATTCGGTGAAAGGGTTCAGGTTGACGGAAAGTATATTCCCAGAGAAGAAATCGCAGAAATCTGCGGGCTTATAAAAGAAAAAGCAGAACTTATAAAAAGCGAAGATATGCACCCTACAGTTTTTGAAGTGACAACTGCACTTGCCATGGTGTATTTTGCAAAAACACAGTGTGATATAGTTTTTCTGGAAGCGGGTATCGGAGGAGGCCACGACAGCACCAACATAATTCCGTCACCGCTTGCATGTGTTTTCACAGCAATTTCTCTTGATCATACAGAGATGCTTGGCAACACGACAGAAGAAATCGCAAGGGAAAAGAGCGGTATAATCAAAGAAGGAACAACGGTTATCTCTTATCCTTTATGTAATGGCGGAATAGATTTTTCCGCTCAGGATAAAGCGGCATTTAATGTTATAAAATCTGAGAGTGAAAAGCTTGATTGTCCGTTTCTTACGGCTGACTGCAATAAGGTTCAGCTCATGGAAGACAGCATAAACGGACTGCATTTTGCCTATGAAAACCTTGACATAAGAACTGAAATGGTCGGCTCTTTTCAAATTGGCAATCTTCTTACTGCTGTTGAAACAGTTAAGGTGCTGAGAGAAAAAGGCTACCATATAACTGATGAAGCAATAGAAAAAGGTATTGCAGAATTCAGGATTCCTGCAAGAACTGAAAAAATAAGCAAAGAGCCTATGATTATTCTTGACGGCGGGCACAATGAGGCTTCAGTTGCTGCTCTTTCGCAGACAATCAGAAAGTATCTTTCTGACAGAAAAGTAACCTTGCTTTTATCTTTTATGAAAGACAAGGATTATGAAACCTGTCTCAGACTTCTTTCACCTGTTTGTGAAAATGCGGTTTTCACTTGCGTCGATAAGGTGAGAGGAGAAAGCGGTGAGGTTCTGGCTGAGAAGGCTGAATTTATTTTTAAAAATGTTTATTTTGATAATTCTGTTGATGCTGCATATGAAAAGGCACTTTCTCTTCTGAAGGACGACGATGTGCTTATTGTGGCAGGGTCCTTCTATCTTGCCTCATACGTCAGAAGCCTTTTTGAAAATTTGCGGTAACGGGAAAAGGGGCGCCGATAACAAAAACACACGCTGAATTCTCAGCGTGCTTTTTTTTGTTGTTCCGCCTGCGGCGGAACTGCAGATAATTTTCCTTGAAAATTATCTGCAATCGGCGCCCCGGACTTACCGGTTAATCCCAATAAAAAATTTTTTTCAGCCGCATTTCGGCAAATATTTCACCTGCTGACCCTTATGATATTCCGGAAATATCATGAGGGTTATTTTTTATACCCGGAAGGAGAATGAAAGTGGCAGCACGGATTGAATACGGAAAAAAGGAAATAAGGGTATATCTTGACGGTGAAATTGACCATCACAGCGCTTGTCTTATAAGAGTAAGCATTGACGAAGCAATAGTAAGGAAACGACCGTCACTTCTCATAATGGATTTCGGAAAAGTAAGCTTTATGGACAGTTCGGGAATCGGTCTTGTTATGGGAAGATATAAGACAATGAAAAGTGTATCGGGCAGAATAAGGGTAGAAAATCTTTCTCCCTCAGCTTATAAGGTAATGAAGCTTGCAGGTCTTGAACGGCTTGGCGAAATAAAACAACGGGAGGTAGTCTGATGAACAGTGTAAACGAGCTTAAATTACAGTTCGGTTCAAAAAGTATAAATGAGGGTTTTTCAAGGGTGGCGGTCTGTGCTTTTGCCGCTTTGCTTGATCCTAATATTGAAGAGCTGACAGATATAAAAACTGCGGTGAGTGAAGCGGTAACCAATGCAATTGTTCACGGTTACAGAGAAAAAGAAGGGAAAATTTACATAACCGTCAGTCTGCTTGAGAATAATATTATCAGAATAAAAATCCGTGACAAGGGTATCGGAATTGAGGATATTGAAAAAGCGATGGAACCTCTTTTTACTACATCTGACGATGAACGTGCAGGTCTTGGCTTTGCGGTTATGGAATCTTTTATGGACAAGCTTAAGGTTTCTTCAAGGGTTGGCTTTGGTACTACTGTTACTATGGAAAAGAAAATCCGCGGCAAAAAACTTTGAGGACTGTCCTTCTTAGGAGTGGATACCTTGAAAACAAAAAATGAGAACCGCAGTGAGCTTATAAACTCAAATTTTGGTCTGGTGCATTCCTGTGCCAACAAGTTCAGAGGCAGGGGAGTGGAATATGACGACCTTTTTCAGGCAGGTTGTGTAGGACTTGTGAAGGCTGCCGATAACTTTGACAGCAGCAGAGGCTTTGCTTTTTCTACTTATGCCGTACCTGTGATACTTGGTGAAATCAGACGCATTTTCAGAGATGGCGGCACAGTGAAAATAGGCAGAGCGCTAAAAGAGAAATCACGCAACGCAGTCAGAATCCGTGAACAGATGGCGCTTGAAAGTGGCAGAGATGTCACAATTACCGAGCTTGCAGAAAAGCTTCAGGTGTCTGTTTCAGAAGCGGCTGAGCTTATAACAGTGTCAATGCCGGCAATATCTCTTACAGTTGACGACGAAAACGGAAGAGCCGAGCTTGATATTCCTACAGATTCACCTGAGGAAGAAATTTCAGAAAAGCTGACTCTTGAAACAGTGATTTCAAGCCTTGAAGAAAAAGAGCGCAGACTTATTGAGCTTCGTTATTTCAAGGGACTTACCCAGGTGAAAACCGCAAAGGAGCTTGGAATGAGTCAGGTGCAGGTTTCACGAAAGGAAAAAGCAATTCTTCTCAAAATGCGAAAAATGATGTGAAAATGAAATCTTGCAAGGCAGAGTGATTTGTGCTATACTACAGACTGAATCAAACCTTAAGGGAGAATAAAAATGTCAAAGACAAAACTGTTATCCTTGATAGCCTTCTGTCTTGTGCTGGCTTTAGCAATATTTGCCAAAGCTGACAGTAAAACTGCAGATGTAAAGCTTTATAATGTAAATGAAGTGACAGAAGAAGCTGTACAGAGAGATAACGAGAAGCTTTATTTCAGCAAAAAAGCTCTGAAGAAAATGAAAAAAATCTGCACAAGTGAGATGGTGAGTCTTTACTGTGATGAAACAACAGGAAGTATAGCTGTGTTTGATACTGCATCAAAGAAAGCCTGGAGAAGCCTTCCTGAAATTTATGCAGGGGTAAAAGCTGGTACAGTTGCTCTTGAGGTCATTTCTGACGGAGCGGTATACACCCTTTATTCTGAGGCGGACAGTACCGTTAAAACTGAAAAGGGTGAGAATTTTGTAAAGTTCATTTATGACTTTGAAAAATCTCTTGACGATAAAAACAAGGTAAAAATTTCTCTTCCGATTGTGTTTACTTTGAAAAACGGCACTCTCTCGGCAGAAGCTGACTGCAGTGAAATTATAAATGAAAGCAAAAATATCATCCTTAAAGGTGTTTCGTTGCTTCCTTTTTTCGGTGCGGACAGGGAAGAAGCAAAGGGAGACTACCTTCTTCTTCCTGACGGTTCAGGTCTTATTGTTGACCTTTCAGAAAACCCGAAAGCATTCGAGCCTTTGCTCATACCTGTTTACGGCGGTGACGCTTCAAAAGGTGAGGCTGAAAACAAAAAAGCACCCGTTGGCGCCTTCGGTATGAAAAAGGGAAACTCAGCCTTTGCTGGAATTATTGAAGAAGGTGCTGAGCTTGCAGAACTTAAAGCTGAAAAGGCACTTTCAGAAACAGGTCTTAACAGTGTCGGTGCTTATTTTGAAATTGCGCCGTCAGCCGTAACCGAAAAAGGCAAGCTTGCCGTTTCAAAAAACAGTTATAACGGAAGACTCAGAGTGTCTTACCGTTTCCTTTCTTCACAGAATGCAGATTATGTGGGTATGGCTTCTGCCGTGCGAGAAGTTCTTATCAGAAACGGAAGTCTGCCTATGGCTGCTAAAAAAACGGAGGGCGACTATCCTTTCAATCTCAGCGTCATTGGTGTAGGCTATGACGAAAATGCAGGTCAGACAAAAATCCTCACATCATACAGCCAGACCTATGATATACTTTCTTCCCTTAAGGCTAAGGGTATAACAGGCATAAAGCTCAGATACAGAGGACTTTTTGACGGCGGTATCAATCAGCGTGATATCAGTTCAGCAGAGCTTGCACTGGGTGACAACGATGAGCTTTCAGAGCTTACCTCATATGCGAAGGCGCAGAATATCAGCGTGTTTGCCGAGGTGAAGCTGATTACTGCCTCTGAAAAGGACAGCTTCAGCAATAAGGCTGTTTCACTTTCAGGCGGTAATACCGTAAAGAAACCCGAAAAATTTGAAGCAAATGAAAGCACATTCGTATCTCCTCAGAAAACAGACAGTATAAATGAAAAGCTTCTTGTGAAAATGCGGGATACCGATTTTGACGGAATTGCTTTAGCCGATGCAGGAAAATATCTTTATTCCGATTTCAGCAGAAAGGGAAGTCTTCCCACAGAAACTGCAGAATATATCAAAAACGGACTTTCTTCTGTGTCTGCCAATAAAAAGCTTATGGTAGACACAGGCAATCTTTACAGTGTGAAGTTTGCTTCAGACGTCATAAATCTTCCTTCGGTGTCTTATTATAAGAGCAGAGAGCTTTGCTCAACTGTTCCGTTTATACAGGCAGTTTATCACGGCTTTTTTGACTATTCGCTGACACCTATAAACACCGCAAATGTCAGTGAAACAATGTTTCTTCGTTCGGTTGAATACGGAGCAGTGCCTCACTTTGAGTGGTATTATACCGATAATTCAACAGATGAGAGCAAGGACAAATATAATTACAGCAACTCTATAAACGAAGCTCAGCTTTATTATCAACGAATGAGCAGTGCTCTTTCAGATTTGAGAAATGCAAGAATAACTGCACACGAAAAGGTTAAGAGTAATGTGTATATGACCGAATATGAAGGCAGCACAAAGGTTTATGTAAACTACAGAAAAACTGCCGTAACAGTTGACGGTGTTACAATTGAGCCCAGAAGCTTCGTGCGTGTTGGCTGAGCAAATAAGAATAACTGACGAAAAGGTTTCGTAGCCACACACCAAAACAAAAGAACCGCCGATTAATTCGACGGTTCTAATTTTTTTGCCTTTTATTCAGCAGTAATAATTTCTGCTTCGGGTTCTGCAGTCTCAGCTTCGTTATATGAAGTGTAGCCGAGATAAATCTCATCTTCAATTTCAAGCTCATCAAGTGACTCAACATATGTTTTCTTTCTGAAAATCATACCGAGAACAACACCTGCGAAGAAGCAGCCTGACATAACAAGCGCAACCTTGTCAGCAAGAAGGAATGAAGCAACGATACCGATGAAAAGACCTGCCATTGAAAACTCAAGAATGCGGTTTTCACGAAGGGGCTTCTGAGTCTTCTGCTTTTTAGCCTTCTTAGCTTTCTTGCCCTTCTTTGTCTTCTTGTAAGCGTTCGGATGCTGAGCTTTGTCAACCTTCTTTGAGTATGCTGCAATAAGAATTGCTGAAAGAGCTAAAAGAATAATCCAGATGTAATCCATTTTTTTATACCTCCTGAAACAGATCAGAACAGACCTGTGATTTTACCGTTTTCGTCAACGTCGATTTTTTCTGCTGCGGGAACCTTGGGAAGACCGGGCATTGTCATAATGTCACCGGTGAGAACAACAATAAAGCCTGCACCTGCTGAAATTTTAACGTTTCTCACTGTTACTGTAAAGTCTTCGGGTGCGCCGAGCTTTGTTGCATCGTCTGAGAAGCTGTACTGTGTCTTTGCCATACAAACGGGAAGCTTGTCAAGTCCCATTTCTTCAAACATCTTAATCTGCTTCATTGCAGAGGGAAGGATGGCAACATCTTTACCGCCATAAACCTTCTGAACGATAGCCTTGATTTTTTCGGGGATTGATTCGTTTTCATCATAGGAGAATGTGAAGCTTTCATTGCTTTCTTCTTCACAAAGGCGAATAACTTCCTTAGCAAGCTCTTCGCCGCCCTTACCGCCTTCTGCCCAGACTGTTGAAAGCTTAACGTTTACGCCGAGCTCCTTGCATTTTTCGATAACAAAGTCAATTTCCTTGTCTGTGTCAGTGGGGAAACGGTTTACTGCAACAACACAGGGAAGCTTGTATACATTCTTGATATTTGAAACATGTCTGAGAAGGTTGGGAATACCCTTTTCAAGAGCTTCGAGATTTTCTTCGCCGAGAGCTGTCTTGGGAAGTCCGCCGTGCATTTTAAGAGCACGGATTGTTGCAACCATAACAACTGCATCAGGCTTAAGACCTGCCATTCTGCACTTGATATCAAGGAACTTTTCAGCACCAAGATCAGCACCGAAGCCTGCTTCTGTGATTGTATAATCACCCATTTTGAGAGCAGTTTTTGTTGCAATAACTGAGTTGCAGCCGTGTGCAATATTTGCGAAAGGTCCGCCGTGTACAAAAGCGGGTGTGCCTTCAAGAGTCTGAACGAGATTGGGCTTGAGTGCATCCTTGAGAAGAGCAGTCATAGCACCTGCAGCATTGAGCTGACCGCAGGTAACAGGCTTGCCGTCATATGTGTAAGCAACAATAATTCTTGAAAGTCTTTCCTTAAGGTCTGTCACGCTGTTTGCAAGACAGAACACTGCCATAACTTCACTTGCAACGCTGATGTCAAAGCCGTCTTCACGGGGAGTGCCGTTGATTTTTCCGCCAAGACCGTCTGTAATGAAACGAAGCTGTCTGTCGTTCATATCAAGGCAACGCTTCCAGGTGATTCTTCTTACATCAATGCCGAGGGAATTGCCCTGCTGAATGTGGTTATCAAGCATTGCAGCAAGAAGGTTGTTTGCACTTGTGATTGCGTGGAAGTCACCTGTAAAATGAAGGTTGATATCCTCCATGGGTACAACCTGAGCGTAGCCGCCGCCTGCAGCACCGCCTTTAACACCGAAAACGGGGCCGAGAGAGGGTTCACGGAGAGCAACGGTAACATTTTTACCAAGTCTGCTCATACCGTCAGCAAGACCGATTGTAGTTGTTGTTTTGCCTTCACCGGCAGGAGTGGGGGTGATAGCAGTAACAAGAATAAGCTTGCCATCCTTTTTATCTTTTGAATCATTTAAAAGTGAAAGGTCGATTTTTGCCTTGTAGTTGCCGTATTGTTCGATATATTTCATATCAACATTGGCTTTTTTTGCAATTTCACAGATGTGCTTCATTTCGCACTGCTGAGCGATTTCAATGTCACTTAAGAATGCCATAAAATATCTCCTCCATATATGTAAAATTATAACAATATATCAAACTAAGTATACAACTTAAAAAGAGATAAGTCAATTAAAAAAATTAAAGTCCCCGAAAAAACGGGGACTTTTTTGAAATTCAAATCAGTCTTCGATGTATTTTTCGATAACTTTTACTGCATCACCGAGTGTTTCGATGTTAGCAACTTCACGGTCGGGAATTTCAAGATCAAATTCATCTTCAATTGCAACTGCAATGTTGATGAGTTCAAGTGAGTTGAGACCGAGATCACTTCTGATGTTTGTATCTTCTGTGATAGTTGCGGGATCAACATCTACATACTGACAAATGAGAGCTTTTACCTGTTCAAACATAATTATTTCCTCCAAATTGATTTTTATGCGTTCTGTGTTTCTTTGGTATATGTATCAATGACTTGCTGTCTGATAACCTTTCTTGTTGAGCTCTTGGGGAACTCGCTGAATGAGACATAAACATTCTGAACCTTGCGGTATGAAGGCTGACCCTTGTTTGATTCTGCAACGTCTGCCTTAACTCTCTTGATGATGTCTTCCTCACTCATATCTTCGGGATGGTCGCTCTTTTCTGTGTAAACAGCAGCTGCCATAACAACAACTTCTCTGTCGCCAACCATTTTTCTTTCTTCAAAAGCAACAACTTCGTGAGCGTAAAGCAGGTGTTCCATAATGTTGCTTTCTACAGTTTCGGGGAAGATGTTTTCGCCGTTGGGAAGAATGATAAGGAACTTCTTACGGCCTGTGATGTAAAGCTCACCGTCTTCGTCAACTCTGCCGTAGTCACCGGTCTTGAACCAACCGTCTTCTGTGAAGGAAGCAGCAGTAGCTTCAGGATCCTTATAGTAACCCTGAGTTACGTTGTCACCCTTGAGAAGAATTTCACCGATGCCCTCTTCGTCGGGAGCGTCAATCTTGAATCTTGCTCTGGGGAATGCGTGACCGCATGAAAGGGGCTTTTCTCTGCCGTTGTTGTGAAGAGTAACTGTGGGTGAAGCTTCAGTCATACCGTAACCTGAAATAACGTTGAAGCCGATTTCAGCAAGGCTCTTGATGTGGTCTGCTCTTGCAGGAGCACCGCCGCATGACATTGTGGGGAATTTGCCGCCGAAGTTTTCAGCAACCTGCTTGAAAACGATAGGACGGATGTCAATGCCGAACTTAAGAAGCTTGTTGCTGATTTTGATCATCTTTTTCATGATGGGAGCTTTGCCGCTTGCTTCAGCCTTTGACCAGATACCATTATAGATAGCTTCAAGAACAAGGGGAACAACAGCCATTGCGTTGGGCTTGAATTCGTTGATGTTGGGAAGGATGTTCTTAAGGCTGTCGTTGATGTAAATGATACCGTTCATGTATGTAGCGCAAAGAACACTGCATGAAAGCTCATAAACGTGGTTCATGGGAAGGATTGACATTGTTGAAAGTTCCGGTCCGAGGAAGTCAAGAACACCGTCACAGTTTGATGAGAAATTATAGTGAGTGAGCATTACGCCCTTGTTTGTGCCTGTTGTACCTGATGTGAATACAATAGCAGCAAGGTCGCCCTTTTCGATTTTTGTGTCTGCAAAACGAGTGTCGCCCTTCTTGAGAAGCTCACGACCCATATCTGCAAGATCGTTGATTGTGAGGAATTTGCCGCCTGCAGCCTTTGAGCCGGGTGTTGTAACGAAAGCATACTGACATCTTTCATCGTTAGCCATATGTAACTCTGCAGTTTCTTTGTAAGTCTTGCTGTGGAACACTGCTTCAGCGTCACCCTTTGAAATGAGCATGCTGATGTCCTTATCAGGAAGCTCTTTGTCGATGGGCACTGCAACGCTCTTTGTACATACGATTGCGAAGAATGAAACAATCCAGTCGTATGAGTTTTCACTTACGATAGCAATGTGCTTTCCTGCGAGGCCGAGTTCATAAAGAGCAGTACCTACTTCTCTTACTTTGTCGTGGAACTGTTTTACGGTGTAAGCAACGGGCTGCTTCTTTACTTTTTCCACAACAGCAATTCTGTCACCGAATTCTTCACTTCTTACGAAGAGATCCTGAAGAGTGGTGAGAGGACCACGGCGACGGATTTCTGATCTGAGCTTCTGAAGCTCTTTTATTTCTTTTTTGCTGAGTTCAATATTCATAATTGTTTCTCCTGTGATTATTTTTTATAGCAGGCGGAACATTCCACCGGATTTACATTTTTATTTGCTGCAGCTGTCAAGAAGCTCTCCGACAGTGATGTCGGGATTTTCAATACCTGCAACGATTACCTTAAGAGCATTTTCATGAAGCTTTTCAATCTGAGCCTGAGATGAGAGCTTATATCTGTAAAGGTAGTTCATATTGATACCTCTTGTTGCGGGGTCAGGTGAGCAGATTGTATAAAGCGGTGTGAAGTAAGCGCCAAGGTCATGAATCTGGAAGCTGAACTTAAAGCCCATGTCAACATCAATGGGGATGGGAAGCCAGGTGAACATCATGCAGGCAGGACCCTGAATAAGGTTGTAGCCGTAAACCTCTCTCGACATATCACGTGCCTTGATGTAGGGATAGTCAAGATGACGGTAAAGGTTGGTTCTTACTCTGGTGTATTCCTTGAGACCTTCGGCAAACGTCTTGTCTTCACCGATAATTGTACGAACCTGAATAGGCTGAACAAGACAGCCGCTCATATTCTTTTCTTTAACGGTAGCTCTCTTGCTGCAGGTTACCATCATAAACACATCATCAGTTCTGTAGTTGATTGATGAGCAGTGAGTTCTGAGAGCAAACATAAAGAGACTTTCGGGTGCAATGCTGTTAGCACGGCAATAATCAAAAATCTTTGCTGTTGTGTCTGCGTCAATGGGGAGAGTGATCTGCTTGCAGTTTGAGAAAAGGGGATTGTAAGCAGCAGGAACACGAAGGTTCGGATTCTTCTGCTTCTTTCTTGCTTTTTCAAGGAATTCAGGACCGTGAACACCTGCATAGAAGGGTTCCTTTTCCTTATCCCAATATTCTTCATAGAATTTTGCATGCTTAGCCTGCTTCTTTTCATCCTGAAGCTTCAAGAATTCCTGCTGAATATAATCTTCATATGAGTCAAGAGGAGCAGGAATGGGCTCGTCGTTTTTCAGCGCAAAGTAAATGCGGAGCATATCAAAAATACAGCCTACAATACCGAGAGCATCCATAGCAAGGTGGCTCATATTGATATAAATACCTCCGCCGACACCGAGGGTGCGGAAGAAATAAATTCTGAAAGGCACGCAGTCCTTGAATTTTACCGGTGTCTGAGCGTCCTTGTCAAAGAAAGCCTTCTGCTCTTCAGAGCTTCTGAAGAATTTCTTAGGAACGGTCATTTTATAAGGCTCGATGAAATACTGCTTAAGCTGTTTGTCAACAACAGTGAATCTGTTTCTGAGACTGTCGTTTCTTTCGATTTCAATTTCAAAAGCCTTCTGCATAAGGTCAAAGTTGATTTCTGTTTCTGCAGTGAATGAACAGGGAATCTGAACAATCTGCTTTTTGAAACTGTACTTAACCATAAGGTGCATTGTCTCCTGCGACGGAATAAGGTCGTAGAGAGTGTAAGGGATCTTTTTGCTCATTCAAATTACCTTCTTTTTATGAGATTAGTTTCTGTAAAAGAAACCATTACATATCAATTCTAATAATAGCAAAAATAAGCCGCATTGTCAATGTTTTTCGCCAAAATACACACACTGTGTCTTAATTTGGTACAGATGTGAACAATTAGTGTGAAGTTGTTTTTTGTGTTTGAAAAGGATAAATTTTTTGTGAATCTGCAAAAAAATCAGTGGCATATCGAACTGAAATGCCACTGAAAAATTTTATAATACCTTTGAAAGAAATTCGATTGCTCTTTCACTCTTCGGATGAGCGAAGAATTCTTCGGGAGTCGCTTCCTCAATGAATCTGCCTTCGTCCATAAATACGATTCTTGTGCCTACTTCCTTTGCAAAGCCCATTTCGTGAGTTACGACAACCATTGTCATTCCCTGATTTGCAAGGTCCTTCATAAGCTCAAGAACTTCACCGACCATTTCTGGGTCAAGAGCTGAGGTGGGTTCGTCAAAGAGAATCACGTCAGGATCCATAGCGAGTGAACGGACAATTGCAACTCGCTGCTTCTGACCGCCTGAAAGTGAAGAAGGATAAGCGTCAGCCTTTTCTTCAAGGCCGATTCTTTTAAGAAGCTCAATTGCCTTTTCTCTTGCGTTTGCGGTTATTTCCGAAACAGATGTTGTTACGGGAACAATTTCACCTTTTCTGAGGTGAAGCTTTTTGAGAAGGTTATCTTTCTTCTGCTTTTTGAGGTTCTTCTTTCCGATAAGAACGGGTGCGAGCATAATGTTCTCAATAACAGTCTTGTTGTTGAAGAGATTGAAGTGCTGGAAAACCATACCCATTTTCTGACGGTGAACATTGATGTCAACGGACATATCTGCAATGTTCTCACCGCCGAAGATGATTTCACCTGATGTGGGGTCTTCCATACAGTTAAGACAGCGAAGGAAGGTGCTTTTACCTGAGCCTGAGGGGCCGATTACAACAACCTTTTCACCCTTCATAATAGTGGTGTTTATGTCTTTCAGAACCTTGTTACTGCCAAAGTCCTTGCAAAGACCTCTGACTTCAATAAGCTTATTATTTTCTGTCACCTTTCCTCAGCCTCCTTTCCATAACCTTGATGCCTAATGTGATAAGGCAAACGATAACGATATAGATAATAGCCATTGCGAGATAGGGAACCATATATTCATAAGTACCTGAACCGATGCTCTGGAAAGCAAGGTAAAGGTCCTTTGCACCTACGAAAGAAACAACAGACGTTTCCTTGATGAGGGCAATGAACTCGTTGCCGAGAGTGGGAAGAATGTTCTTGATTGCCTGAGGAATAACAATTTTCATCATAGCAGCTGAGTAGCTGAGACCTACTGAACGTGCACCCTCCATCTGACCGGGGTCAACGGAAAGAATACCTGCACGCATAATTTCAGAGATATAAGCACCGCTGTTGAGACCGAATACTGTAATTGCAACAACAACTGAAGACATTCTTATACCCATAAGAGGAAGCATTACATAGTAGAAAACAAGAAGCTGAACTACCATGGGAGTACCTCTGAAAAGACCCACATAGAAACTGCAGAAGCCGTCAAGAGCTTTTACAATTTTCTTGTATTTCGGAAGAACTCTTACTGTTGCAATGAGTGTACCGATTACAGTACCGATAATAAGACCTGCAACTGCAATAAGCACAGTGTTCTGAAGACCGATAAGGACTTCCTTATATCCACCACGCTCAATGAGTATGTCCATGAATATTTTTATTTTAAGTGAAAATCCGTTCATAGCGTTTTCCTTTATAATTTTTTACATCAATAGTGCCTTACTGTTTTCAGCAAGGCACCGAGATTTGATTTTTTTGTTTTACTTCTTATGAAAGAGCGTTGAAGTTTGCTGAAATCATGTCAGCGGGAGCTGCGTCGATAATTACATAGTTGATGTTACCGTTGATAAGGTCCTGAACTGCAAGTGCACCGTTGTCATAACCCTTGCCTTCAACCTTGAAGCCGTCGAATTCCCATTCAGCATCGCCGAGAACGTAGAACTGAGCTGTTGTACCGTTCTGGTAACCGATCTTTGTTGTGTTGTCAAAGCCGTTGAGAATTTCTTCAACTGCTGCTGCGTCTGTGCAAGCATCAAATGTTGTGTCGTCAGCGGGAACGATAATCTTCTGTGAAGCTACATAGTATGAATCTGAGAAGTTAACATGTTCCATTCTTTCTTCCTTAACTGTAAGACCTGCCATTGCGATGTCACACTTGTGCTGGCCTACTGAAAGGCAAACTGATTCGAACTTCATGTTCTGAACAACGAGCTCCTTGCCGAGTTCTTCAGCGAGAAGAGCAGCGATTTCCATATCAATGCCGTAGTATGAGTCACCTTCCATATATTCGAAGGGAGCAAAAGCTGCGTTTGTTGCAACGATGAGCTGATCCTTTGTGGGATCTTCAACTGCTGATTTTACTGCTACGGGTTCACCGTCACCGAAGTAGTTGTTGCAGATAGCATCAAATGTGCCGTCTTCCATAATCTTAGCGATGAATTTGTTTGTTTCTTCAAGAAGTTCGGGCTGAGCCTTATCTACGCCGAAAGCGTATTCTTCTTCTGTGAGATTGATGTCGATTACTTTTACAACGTCTTTGTGTTCGCCTGAGTTACCGCCGCAAGCTGCAAGAGCGAAAAGCATAACAGCTGCAAGAGCGATTGCTAAAAACTTTTTCATAATAAAATTCCTCCGTATGTATTTATATAGTTTTTACATAGCGCTATTTTAGACCTCTTTATCTGAAAAGTCAAGATAAAAATGTAAGTTTTTGCAGAATTTCTGCATATTTCTCGTATGAAAAGGTAGATTTATGTATATTTTTTAGTTCTGAGCTGTAAGTACGGGTTCGAGATGCTTTTCCAGGAACTTGTCAACAACCTGCCAGTATTCTTCATGGAACCAGTGTGATGAAAGCGCATGCTCAGCACCTTTAACGATGTGCTTGTGCTTGGGGGTGGGACAAGCACGGTAAAGAGGTTCAAGGTTTTCAAGAAGAACAAAGTCGTCCTTGTCGCCGTGAATGAAGAGTACGGGAACCTTTGCTTTTTTTATCTGTTCAAGAGCTGATGCTTTTCCGAAGAAGAAGCCGTTTACGAGCTTGTTGATGAAGCTTGCCTGAGGCATTACAAGCTTCGGGGGAAGGTGATATTTTCTGATGCAGCGGTCTGTGAAGATATCCTTTACAGATGTAAAGCCACAGTCTTCAATTGCAAGAACAACATTGTCGGGAAGGTTTTCACCGAGAGTCATCATTGTTGTTGCACCGCCCATTGATGTGCCGTGAATGATAATCTTGCACTTGGGATTTTCTTTGACAATACTGTTTACCCAGTCAACAACGTCAAAACGGTCGTTCCAGCCCATAGTTACAAACTTGTGTTCGCTGTTGTTGTGACCTCTGAGGTCAGGAAGGAGAACATTGAAGCCTCTCTGATAGAATTCCTGAGCATAGCTTGACATTTCTCTGTTTACGTTTGTCCAGCCGTGGAGAACAATTGCCCATACATTGCTGTTTGAGGGATTGCGGAATTCAACACCGTGAAGGTTTTCACCTTTTCTGTTTTTGATGATAACTTCCTGATGGTAAGTTGTGTCATACCATTTATAACCTGCAACAAGGTTGGGGTTGCTTGCGTTTCTTTCAAAAAGACTGTTCTTTGCCGGCACGGTCATATCAGGTCTTTTCTTGTTGCCGAGGGCAATGAAGAAGAAAAGAATGCCGAGGCCTACATATGCGAGAAGCAGAACTGCAGCAATAGCTCCGAGAACAGTGAGAAGAATTTTAATTTCGTGAGACACGGTAAATCTCTCCTTTACAGAATTTTACATTATATTCCATTATACACGTATATAATGAAAAATGCAAACTCTTTTTTTATTTATTTTTTTTGCTTTAAATTGCGAAAACCTATTTACTTTTTTGGTTTAGTGTGTTAAACTGTAAGTCAGGAGAAAACACAGTTCTGAAAGGAAACAGGAAAAATGGATAAAAGAAATCTTGAAAAAATCAATAAGAATATCGAATACCTTTATGAGACTATTCTTAAGATAGAAACAAAGGAGGAATGTGAGGCACTTTTCGATGACCTTTGCACAAAGACAGAGCTTGCCTCAATTTCGCAGCGTCTTGTTGTTGCAAAAATGCTCAGCGAAAAAAGAATTTACAGCGACATTGTTGCTGAAACAGGTGCAAGCACCGCAACAATAAGCAGAGTTAACCGTTCACTTGCTTTCGGCAAGGGCGGATATGAAAAGCTTTTTGATAAAAAGGACTGATAAAAATGGCAGGCTACGGTGATTTTGCATACTATTATGATATGCTTACCGAGAATGTCGATTACGAAAGCAGATGTGAATACATTTGTAATCTCCTTGCTGAAAACGGAGTTGGCAAGGGGATTTTGCTTGACCTTGCCTGCGGAACAGGTACAATGAGTATGCTTCTTTCCGATAAAGGCTATGATGTAATCGGTGTTGACGCTTCCGAAGATATGCTTTCGGTAGCGCAGGAAAAGAAAATGGAAAGCGGAAAGGATATAATGTTCCTTTGTCAGAGAATGGAGGAGCTTGATCTTTTCGGCACAATCAATGCGGCGGTATGCACCCTTGACAGTATCAATCATATTATCGACGGAAAAACAGTTGAAAAGGTGTTTTCAAAGGTGTCACTTTTTATGGAGGATAAAGGACTTTTCCTTTTTGATGTGAACACACCATACAAGCACCGTGAAATTCTCGGTGATAATACATTCATATATGATATGGACGATGTATACTGTGTCTGGCAGAACAGTACAGACAAAGATACACTTCTCACAGAGGTAAGTCTTGACATCTTTGAAAAAGACACCGAAGAAGAGGAAGATGTATACTATAGATATAGTGAAGAGTTTTCTGAAAAAGGTTATGAGCTTTCAGAAATTGAAAAGTGGCTCACAGAAAATAAATTTGAGGTTCTGGGAGTTTTTGAAGAAATGACAAAAAAGGCTGTCAGCGAAAATACTCAGCGTGCAGTTTTCCTTGCAAGAAAACACGGAACACAGTAAGAAAGGTGTAATTATGGGTAAATCAATAAGATGTATTTCCCGTGACGGTACGCTTACCGTTATGGCAATCAATTCAACAGATATTGTAAACAGAGCGGTTGAAATTCACGAAACCTCTGCAGTCTGCTCAGCAGCTCTCGGCAGACTCATTACTGCCGCTTCACTTATGGGCAGCGTGCTTAAGGGTAAGGATCATTCAATTACTCTTCGTCTTAACGGAGGCGGACCTGCAGGCTCGGTTATTGCTGTTTCAGACAGTATGGGTAACGTGAGAGGCTATGTGGGACAGAATGTTGTAGAAATTCCCCTTAACGCAAAAGGCAAGCTTGATGTTGCAGGAGCTGTAGGTAAAGACGGTTTTCTTACTGTTATCAAGGACCTCGGCATGAAAGAGCCTTATGTAGGAAAAACTCCCATTGTCAGCGGTGAAATTGCAGAGGATATTACTGCTTACTTTTCAATCAGTGAACAGACTCCCACAGTCTGTGCTCTCGGAGTGCTTGTAAATCCTGATCTTACCATCAAGGCAGCGGGCGGTCTTCTTATCCAGCTCCTTCCCACAGCTCTTGATGATACAATTGACCTTGTAGAAAAATCAATTGAGGGACTTGAACCTATTTCAACTCTCATTGACAGAGGTATGACACCTGAGGAAATCTGCCGTCATGCACTTAAATATTTTGAGCTTGATGTGCTTGATGATGCAGAGCCCGAATATAAATGCTACTGTTCAAGAGAAAGAGTTGAAGCGGCTCTTATCAGTACGGGTGAAGAAGAGCTTCTTGATATGGCTAAGGATGAAAAGACAGAGGTTAGTTGTCAGTTCTGTGATAAGAAGTATGTTTTTACACCTGATGACATTAAGAATCTTGTTAAAAAAGCCAAAAAATAACCGTAAAAATGTCAGCAGAAAAAAACTTGAAAAAAATTAAAAAAAGTTGAAAAAAAGTGTTGACAAAATTGTTTTTATGGTGTATAGTATACGAGTCGCTGTGAGGAACACCTTGCGGTAACAACGTGGGAGCATAGCTCAGCTGGGAGAGCATCTGCCTTACAAGCAGAGGGTCACAGGTTCGAGCCCTGTTGTTCCCACCAAATGGCCCGGTAGTTCAGTTGGTTAGAACGCTAGCCTGTCACGCTAGAGGTCGACGGTTCGAGCCCGTTCCGGGTCGCCATTTACTGAGGATTCAATAGAGTTCTCAATTTGCCTCTGTAGCTCAGTTGGTAGAGCAGTGGACTGAAAATCCACGTGTCGCTGGTTCGATTCCGGCCGGAGGCACCAAATATGCGGATGTAGCTCATCTGGTAGAGCGCCACCTTGCCAAGGTGGAGGTAGCGAGTTCGAGCCTCGTCATCCGCTCCAGAAAAAAAGAAGTCACCTGAAGGGTGACTTCTTTTTTTTAGCTAAATTCGGCAAAGCTGAGCTAAATTGCCTACGGCAGTTTAAAGACTAATTTAGCTTCACAAAGTGAACTTTAACTGTGTTCAAGTTTATGTAAATAAAATGCATAGTTGAATTTTTAATCCGGTGGTTGAGTTGATTCAAAAGATAAGTTATTGTTTTTACTCTCTTTTTCGGTTATTATAGCATTAATCAGAGGTGATTATAATGACAATTTATTTAAGTGAAAACTTAAAGCGACTCAGACGTGAAAAGGGTTTTACACAGGAAACTTTGGCAGACTTTTTGGGAGTGACATTTCAGAGCGTAAGTAAATGGGAACGTGGAGAAAGTTATCCCGATATAACAATACTTCCTGTAATTGCAGGCTTTTTCAAAGTAACTATTGATGAGTTGCTTGGTGTTAACAAAGCTGAGGATGAAGCAGAAATCATCAGAGAACTTGAAGCTTATGATAATCTGACAGATAAAAAATTAAAGTTGGAAATAATAAACAGACTTAAAGAAAAGTTCCCTAATGACTTTCGTATTCTTCTGAGATATATGAGCTGCCTTGTGCACTTCGAAGAAAACACACCTGAAAATGTTGCTAAAATAATTGCAATATATGAAAATATAAAGCAGAATTGCAACAATGACAAAATTCGTATTTCTGCAAAAAGACATATTGCGGAGCTTTATAAAGAACTTTCAGTTAAAGATGGAAGCGGTATAACCTTTGAGGACTGTGAAAAAATCATAAAAGAAATGCCGAGAATGAGAGACGGACAAGAGATGTTCTGCTTTTATTATCCGGAAAACTATCCGAATGGTGTTGAGAAAGTAATGGACTCTCTTGAAGAACAATTCTTCTTGCTCAATACTGTTTATGCTCACTATTTTGCGTATAACAGATTTTTCTATGACAGAGAATTCTCAGATGAATGGGTAATTTCTGCGCTTAAATCAGAGCTTAATTTTCTTGGCTTTGTATACGATGACGGTCATTACGGTAAAATGTGGCGACAGGTAATTTATATCTACGGACTTATAGCTGTCAGATATTTCAAACTCGGAGATAATGTTAATGCAATAGAGAATTTCAGAAAGATGTGTGAGCTTGCTATCAGGTTTGATAATATGGACAGAATAACAACTATGAATTCAGTGATGTTTAAGGGTAAGAAATTCGATAAGCATACATTGGGTTCTACGTATGTTTCTAAAATGCAGGTTAAGGAGCTGTTGACAGAAAAATATCCCTTATCAGAAGAGTTTAAGGAATCATCAGAGTTTAAAAATATAATTGAATCGTTAAGCTAAATATAAAAATGCACCTGCCAACAAAAGCAGGTGCATTATACCATCAATGCCTCGTGTCATCACTGTAACACTCGCACCATCTTGCCGAAAACGAAGGCTCTTCTCCGCCTGCATAAAGATGGCTGAGGTCACCGTACTGCACACAGGTGAAAATAGCTTTGCCTTTTTCTCTTTCCTGGGTAACGAGTCTTGTGACAGAAGTGGGAAGTGCAACAAAGTTGTGCCACATAATCATTGGTGAAATTCCGAAAATGTGTGAGAGTAAAACTGACTCAAGACCGAAGTGGCAGAAGATCACAATTGTGTCGTGATTTTCTTCTATAACATCATAAATCTTTCCGTTGTGTCTGTAGCCGTGCTTTTCTAAAAGTGCATCAATTCCGTCGCAAACCATTTTGTATTTTTCACTTACATTACCCTCTGCCATAAGAGGAACGCTGTTCCAGTTTTCATAGGTGTAATATTCGGGAATCTCTGTCCAGTAGGCAGGCTTTCTGTCCCAACAGCACATTTTTCCTCGTTCAGGGTCGTTGACAGTACCTTCAAATTCTCTGAGGAAATCGAGGGTTTCAGCCTTTCGTTTCATCATTCTGAGAGTGTATGATGCGGTCTTTTTTGCTCTGCCTAAGGGTGAACAGTAAAACGCCTTGATGTCAAGCTTTGAAAGCCTTTTTGCAAGAAGCTTGGCTTCTCTTATACCTTTTGTTGTGAGAGTGTCAAGGGCGTAGTTGGGGTCGCCGTGACGTACAATAAGTATCTCCATATCAGTTCTCCTTTGGTGTTGTCTGTCTGCAGTATAACATAAGAATACTCAAATATCAATAAAAATACGCCGTATCTCACAAAAGAGATACGGCATAATTTTTTTATTTCACATAAACTGATTTTGTGTTTGACGCACTTGAATAAATATATCCGTCTGATGTTTTGATATAGGCTTTGACTATAAAGTAATGAGTCTTTCCGCTTGTGCGCTTGGTACTTGTGTAGGTGTTACTCTTTGTGCTTGTAAGCTTCTTATATGAACCGTTTTTACTTGTTTTGTAGTAAATCACATAGCCTGTGGCACCGTCTACCTTGTTCCACTTGAGAGTAACGGTTTTCTTTGCACTTGATTCAGCAGAGTTGAGAGTTGTCTTGGCCGGGTTTGTTGTTACCGTGATTCTTGTTGAATCACCCCAGATTGTACCGTCATTTTTGGAATAAGGCTTTACTGAGTATTTATAGCTTTTGCCTGAATCAAGACTCTTGAAGGTGTGTGATGTTGCCTTTGTGGATTTGATGACTGTTTCCCATTTGCCGCTTCTTTCGTTATAGAGATAAACTCTGTAACCTGCAGCACCTTCAACCGCCTTCCAGCTGAGCTTTATGCTGTTTGTGGACTGCTTGGCAGTAACCTTAACCTTAGCGGGAATAATGGTGTATGAATAAGTCTGTGAGCCTGAATAATTGCCCTTGAGAGTAACCTTAACCTTATAAGTGCCTACATTTGTTCTGCCTGAAGAATAGGTGAGGGTGTAGTCAGTATCCTTTATAAGCTTTTTGCCTGAAGTGTCTGTAACAGTAACCGAAGGAGTTTTTCTCTTTCCGTCATATGTATATTTGTCTGCAGAAAGCTTAGCTGCTTTAACCTTCTTTATGGGGGTTGATGAAAGAATACTGTCACAGCGCTCACAATAGGTTTCTGTTGAACCGTCTGAGGTGAAAGATGCCGCTGTTGTACGTGCTTTTACCACATGACCCAAGGGAAGAGTGGTCTTCGGATTTTTTACAATAAGGTCGCAGACAGCACAGCGTTCACCTGATGTTTTGCCTGACTTTGTACAGGTGGCATCAATTGCATCAATTGCAATAATGTAGTGGTCTGTTTTTGCAACAGGCTTTTGCTCTACGAGAACGGTTTTGCATGTGATACAGTGCTTTCCTTCGGTGAGTCCTTCTGCGGCACAGGTGGGAGCAACTGCATAATCGACAACGGGATAATGTCCTGTTGCGGGAACAATGGTGTGGTCCTTCAGAAGCTTGTCGCATACAAGGCAGACGATTTTTTCGCTTTTGCCCACGGTTGTGCAGCCTGCAGGAATACCCGGAGTGATGCTTTCTGTGTGACCGAGAGCGGGAAGCTCTTCAAGTCCGACAATAATAATACCGCATACTGAACAGCGTTTGCCGGCTCTGTAGCCGCTTTCTGTACAGGTGGGGGTAAGCTCTCTGTAATAAACCTCACTGTGACCTGCAGGGGGAGTAACCTCCTGCTTTACAATTACAAGGTCACATTCAGCGCAGTAAAGCCCTTCAGTAAGACCTGTCTTTGTGCATGTTGAGGGAACGGCACGAAGAACCTTATGCTCGTGATTGAGCTTGGGAAGAACTGCAGGCTCTGTGAAACGGTGGTCACAGTCAGCACATCTGTCATGTTCTGTGTAGCCCTCTTTGGTGCAGGTGGGTGACACACCCGGAGCGGTTATTCTTGTGTGTCCCTTGGGAGGAATATCCTCAGCCCTTTTATAAACCTCACCGCAGTTTTTACAAACGGTGCTTTCTGTGAGACCTTTTACCGTACAGGTGGGTTCAAGTCGTGGCACATCAATTTTTTCGTGACCGAGAGCAGGAAGAATCTCCTGATTAACATAGGTGGTTCTGCAGCGTGTGCAGAATTTTCCGTCTGAAAGTCCCTCTGTGTCACAAGTGGGCTTTTTGCCTTCAATAAGCTGTTCAGCGTGACCGAGTGCAGGTGTTGCTTCATCTATATCAACAAGACAAATAGTACAGGTGTACTGGATGTGTCCTTCCTCTGTGCAGGTGGCTTCCTTAAGAACCTTTGCCTGACTTTTGTTGTGTCCGGATTTAGGAAGAGCTTCGGTGTTTGTGAGTCCGCAGACAACACAGCTTGTGTGACGTGATCCGTCTTCCGTACAGGTGGGTGCCTTATCGGTTACGGTTTCGCCGAAAATGTGAGCTTTTCCTTCAAAGGGTGTTTCACTTTCCACAAGACCGCAGGTTCCGCATGCAGAACGGATAACACCGCCTTTTGTGCAATCATCAGTTACCTCTTTTGTAACAAAGTTGTGAGCGGGCATAAGTGAGAGAGTTTCTTTCTCACCGCAGACACTGCATGTGCGTGTCATTTCTCCTTTTTCCTTGCAGGTTGCGGTTTTGGTTACCTTCCAACCTGAAAATTTGTGCTCAGCACATTCATCAGCACCGAAGGAAGTCAGTCCGAGCAGAAGTGCCGATATAAAAACAAGACAGAGAACGAGAATTCTCTTTACGAGGTTTTTCATTTTAAAGCCTCCTTATAAAATCATATACATTGTAATGATAACATCTGCAACTTTAAATGTCAATTTATTTAAAGATATTACTGTGTAAAATAAATGATAAAAAAGCTCCGTCGGAAAAATTTTCCAACGGAGCGAAAATGTTTTTATTTGATTTTGGGAAGGCTTGCAGCAGCAACTGACTGACCGACTCTTCTTGAATTTTCATCAGGAATGTGAAGCTTGATTTTCTTTGCAAGTTCGGGGAATTCCTTGTCGAGAACCTCCTGAGTTCTTTCGAGAAGAATTGTTCCGCCTTCGCCTGATGTTACACGGCCCATGATGATAACATGCTTGATGTCATAGAATTCGGTGTAGTAAGCAATTGCATAACCGAAGTAAGCACCGATTGTGTCATAGATTGCAGCAGCTCTTTCATCGCCTTCCTTCATAAGATTCTGAACAACCTTAAGCTTTTCAGCGGGTGAAAGGTTTTCGTCAAGCTCAATGCCTGCAGCGGGAGCAAGCTTGATTACGCCGTCCTGCGAAAAATATTTAACGCCGCAGCCGTAGTCACCTGACCATTCGTCAACCATTGCATCCTTGCAGTAGTCAACGGGAACAAATGCAAGCTCGTTGAGCCAGCCTGTGATATTGCCGTCGGGATCGATATATCCGCCTGCTTCACTTGTACCCATAGCAACACCGAGAACGGAGTCATCGTTGAGGTCCATAGCGCCTGCAAGAGCAGTTACGTCACCGTCGTTTGCAACCTGGATGGGAATGTTTTCACCGATTTCCTTAGCGATGTCGAGATACATATTCTTAACTCTCTTTTCGCAGTCCTCTTCGCTTACCTTAATGAAAAGAGAAGCAGCCATAATGCGGTTGTTTACATAAATACCTGCTGATGAAACGCCGATTGCGTCAACTCTGGGCATTTTTGAAGCTGCAGTCTTCATAGCCTCAAGGATACCCTGATAGTGATATTCGGGGTCTGAGTTGAGCTTGGGGAACCATACAACCTCTTCTGAGTAAACTGATTCACCGTCAATAACAGCACTTACCTTTCTGTCACTTCCGCCTGCATCAAAGCCGATACGGCAACCGTCAAGGTGTCTGCCGAGAGGAGCAGCTGATGACTTATCCTTGGGTGCGTCTTCAAGAGCGCAGCATTCAACTACGAAATCCTTTTCGTATGTCTTTTTCATGTGACCTACATCGAAAGCACGAAGACCTGTGGGAGTGTAAGCTTCCTTGAGCTTCTGACCAACCACATCAGCGCCTGCAATAATAAGCTTCCATGCGCCTGCAACCCATACAAGGCTCTTTGCGATACGTTCAACAAAACGGAAGTTCTCTTCATCGTGGCCTGTGCCTTCGGGGAAGATTCTTGTTTTGTATGTAGTTGTGTAGCCGTCGTTTCTTTCTGCGGCAATAATAACGTCCTGACCGTTTTCCTTTGTTGCTTCACGCATTTCACGGATAACAAGTGAAAGGGGCTGAAACTGAGGGTCGAGTTTAGCGGGTACTTTAAGATTCATATCTGATACATCCTCCGATAATAGTTTTTTCTATGTTGAATTCACCGTCAGCAATAATGATGTCAGCATCCTTGCCGATTTCAAGTGAACCTTTTTTCTTTTCAATGCCGAGAGTCTCTGCAATGTTGAGTGAAGCGCAGTTCACACATTCATAAAGAGGAATGTCTGAATTGGTGTATACATTCCATACACCCTTGTTGAGCTTCAGAACACTGCCTGCAACAGTACCGTCTTCAAGGCGGCACACAATACCCTTGTATATGATTTTCTGACCGCCGAGAGTGTATTCACCTTCGGGAAGTCCGCCTGCAGGTAAGCAGTCTGTGATGAAGCAGAGCTTTCTGCCTTTAAGACGCCAGAGCATATTGTAAAGGCTTGCGTCTACGTGGAAGGTGTCAACAATAACCTCACAGCTGATGTCTGAATTAAGAGCTGCACCCACAACACCGGGAGCTCTGTGTGCAAGGGGAGTCATAGCGTTGAAAAGGTGAGTAGCATGCTTGACACCTGCATTTACACTCTTCATAGCTGTTTCATAATCTGCTGAGGTGTGACCCATTGAAATCACAACATCTGTGTCACGGACAATTTCACGGATAGCAGAAAAGTCATTTTCGTCCTCTTCGGGAGCAAGTGTGATTGTCTTTATAATGTCTGCATATTCCTTAACGAATGCTGCATCAGGCTTAAGAATATACTTAGCGTCCTGAGCACCCTTTTTGCTCTCGCTGATGAAAGGACCTTCTGCGTGACAGCCTAAAATTGCGCTGCCTTCCCAGGTCTTGCTTTCTTCCTTGAGCTTTCTGCAAACCTCAAGAGCTTTGCGGATAACACTCATATCCTCTGTCATTGTTGTGGGAAGATAGCCTGTTACACCGTTAGCGAGAAGTCCCTTTGAAATCACACGGATGCTTTCTTCTTCACCGTCACACACGTCCTTGCCAAGATAGCCGTGAATGTGCATATCAATAAGACCGGGAGCAACGAAGCCGCCCTTTGCGTCGATGATTTCACAGTCAGCAGGAAGATTTTCCTGAGGAATTATACCCTCAATCACATCAGAAAAGAGAAGGGCACAGCCTTCAGCTATTCTGTCTTTGAGAATAATTCTGCCGTTAATTATTGCTTTCAATATATCACGTCCTTAAGTCAGATAATATCATTTTAATTTTAACACAAAGAACAAGCAAATTGCAATAGTTTTATAAGCTAAAAATAAACTGTTGATAATATTATATATAAGGCGGAAGGAAGTTGAGTGATTTCCCTTGACATCAGGGAAAAATTTTTATATAATATTACACTGATAGTTTATATTCTAATGTATACACAAGAAAGGAAGATATATATGGCACAGGAAATTTTGCTTACTTCTGCCGGTCTTAAAGAACTGGAGGACGAACTGGAATACCTCAGAGTTACCGGTCGTCAGGAAATCAAAGAAAAAATTCAGGTCGCTCTTTCATTCGGCGACTTATCAGAAAATGCTGAATATGATGAAGCAAGAAACGACCAGGGTAAACTTGAAGCTCGTATCAGCGAAATTGAGGATATTCTTTCAAGAGCAAAGCTTATTGATGAGGATGCACTCAGCACAGACGTAATTCAGATGGGTTCAAAGGTAACAATCAAAGATATTGAATATGGCGATATCTATAAGTATCAGATTATTTCTTCAACATCAACCTCAAAGGATAAGGGTGTTGACTACCTCACAAGTGACGAATCACCCGTTGCAAAGGCTCTTATCGGCCATGCAGCAGGCGACATTGTTGAAGTTGAAGCTCCTATCGGTATCATCAAATACGAGGTTATCGAGATTACAAAGTAAAAAGCGAAAGGACAGAAGCAAATGTCAGAGCAGAATATTGCAAACGCACCTGCACAGGAAGTTCAGCAGGACGTTAACGAATTAAGAAAAGTAAGAGTAGATAAGCTTCAGGCTCTTCAGAGTGAGGGTAATGACCCCTTTGTGATTACAAAGTATGACTGGACTCATCACAGTGCTGTAATCAAGGAAAGCTTTGACGAACTTGAAGGCAAGACAGTTCGTGTTGCGGGCCGTATGATGTCAAAGCGTATTATGGGTAAGGCATCATTCTGTAATGTTAAGGACCTTAAGGGTAACATTCAGTCATATGTTGCACGTGACAGCCTCGGTGAAGAAGAGTATAAGGCTTTCAAGAAGCTTGACATCGGTGACATTATCGGTATAGAAGGCTCTGTTTTCAGAACAAAGACAGGCGAAATTTCAATCCACGCAGAAAAAATCACTCTGCTTTCAAAGTCACTTCTTCCTCTTCCCGAAAAGTTCCACGGTCTTACAAATACTGACACAAGATACCGTCAGCGTTACCTTGACCTCATTATGAATGACGAGTCAAAGGATGCACTTGTAAAGCGCTCACTTATCATCAGAGCAATCAGAAAGTATCTTGACGGGCAGGGCTTCATTGAGGTTGAAACACCGATGCTTGTTTCAAACGCAGGCGGTGCAGCTGCAAGACCCTTTGAAACTCATTTCAATGCACTCAGCGAAGACTTCAAGCTCAGAATTTCACTTGAGCTTTACCTTAAGAGACTTATCGTAGGCGGTCTTGAAAGAGTTTACGAAATCGGCAGAGTATTCCGTAACGAAGGTCTTGACACAAGACATAACCCCGAGTTCACACTTATGGAGCTCTATCAGGCATATACTGACTACCACGGTATGATGGATCTTACAGAAAACCTTTACCGTCACGTAGCACAGGAGGTTCTCGGCACAACAACAATCGTATTCAACGGTGTTGAAATGGATCTTGGTAAGCCTTTTGAAAGAATCACAATGGTTGACGCTGTTAAGAAGTATGCAGGTGTTGACTTCAATGAAATCAAGACAGACGAAGAAGCTAAGGCTATTGCTAAGGAAAAGGGCGTTGAATTCGAAAAGAGACACAAGAAGGGTGACATTCTCAACCTCTTCTTTGAGGAATTCGTTGAGCATCACCTTGTTCAGCCCACATTCCTTATGGATCATCCCGTTGAAATTTCACCTCTTACAAAGAGAAAGCCTGAAAACCCCGATTATGTTGAACGTTTCGAGTTCTTTATGAACGGCTGGGAAATGGCAAACGCTTATTCAGAGCTTAACGATCCCATCGACCAGAGAGAACGCTTCAAGGCTCAGGAAGAGCTTCTCAAGCAGGGCGACGAAGAAGCAAACACAACAGATGAAGACTTCCTCTGCGCTCTTGAATACGGTATGGCACCCACAGGCGGTATCGGCTTCGGTATCGACAGAATGGTAATGCTCCTTACCGATTCACCCGCAATCAGAGACGTACTTCTCTTCCCCACAATGAAGAGCTTGGACAAATAATCCCTTATAAATAAAGGGTTTTCGGGGTTGAGGTGGCAATTTATACCCCAATTTTACCCCACATTTTGAAAAAATCTCTGAACCACTCTCTTTTTAGAGGGTGGTTTTTGCTATGTAATTAAAGCGATGCAGTTTAAATTTGCATCGCTTTTTTTGTGTTATGAGGATCTGATATCATTTTAAAATTTTTCCTGCTCTTTTTTCATTCACGATATAAAAGAGGTGAATTTTTTTCGATTGTACCCCTGCAGTGTCTGTCATAATATTAATGAAATAAGAAAACAGGAGCATTGATAAAACAACTAAAAAGAAAGGTAACTATCAGATAATAATCAAACCGTAACCGCAAAAGGTTATACATAACATGCGTAGCGTGGATGTATAACCATTTTGCAGGAGCCACAAGGAGAAAAAGGTGTAGCAGTATGTCACGTTGCTAGCCGCCTAGCTCGGCACCTTATTGGTTAAAATAGAGCCATTGACAAATTTACCAAATTTTATTTTGAAAGAGGGGATTACAATATGTCGAGAAAAAGAAAACCAACAATTACACAAACTATTATGAATCAAGTTAAAGAAAATCTTAAGGATATAAAATATGATAAAACAAAAAAACAGTATGAACGCCATACAAAGAAATTTGTTGATTATTGCAGAGCAAATTTTAATTCAAAAACTTATGAAGAATGCCAGGATCATGTTCAGGATTATGTGGATTATTTGATTCAGCAGTATACACCTTCTTCGGTACACACATTTGCTGTCGCAGTTTCGCAAGGGTTTAAAGTTCCACTTGAATCTATAAACAAACCAAAAAGAAAAATTTCAGAATATACACGTGGAAGGGATGTGGATCCGCTTAAGGTTACTACAGCTAAGAAGGATTTATTTGATCCTAGATGGTCATATTTGGTTGAATTTCAAAAAAGAGCAGGTGTCAGAAGAAACGATTTGAAAAATTTATGTGGTCGAAATTTGAAATATGACGAAAACAATAATCTTTGTCTGGAACTTGAAAAATCGAAGGGCAAAAAATATCAGCTTCAAAGAATTTTGCCTTTGGACGAAGAATTCATAAAAAGCTATTTTGAGGGGGTAGGTCAAGATGAAAAAGTATTTAAAAAAGAGTTGTTTAGTAATAATCTTAATCTTCATTACTATCGAGCTCAACATGCACGAGAATGTTATTTTTATTATTTAAAATTAGCAAGAACTGATCCTCAAGTCAGAGCTCAGATGGAAAAAGAAATAAGAGATCGGTGGGCGAAATATAATATAGATAAAAGAACCGGTAAGCCTAAGAAATTTAACGAGAAACTTATTGAAGGTAATTATCACCTCAGAGGCGATGTAAAAAAACTTGCGATATCTAAGGGTATGCCATGTAAATTTGATAAATTGGTGTGTCTCTATATTTCTGTATTTTTCTTATCTCATTGGCGTCTTGGTGTTTGTGTTCATTCATACTTACTAGCTTAATTTTTTTCAGTTATCATAGTGGTCGATCTTACATAATTATAACAGTAGCAGACAGCCACGACCTGGAGTAAAAGCTGCAGAATAATACAAAACAAATAAAGGAGTAAAAAAACATGAAAATCACACACATTTACAAAATCATAATTTTAGCCCCCGAATATACAGACCTCTTTCATTGTCATATTGAGTTTGAGACAATAGAGCACGGACTCAGATGCGATGTAACACTTGTTGACAACAATGACACAGACAAGAGCATTACAATTGCAACAGGATTTTCAGAAGAGTCTAATATGAAAAAACTTTACGAAGATGCCGAAAATTTGCTTAATAACAAAAAATACTGTATCGGAGTATTCAAAAAACACTGCAAGTAATAGCCGACGTCACCTTCGGGTGGCGTTGTGTTTTTTTCGGTTATTGGTATTGTCCATCTTACATACTTAATATGAGATCACCACGAGTGGAGCAGAAACATTTGTGATGAGACCAATAAAATAAAGGAGTACAAAAAATGAAAACAATATTCTCTTATCAGACAGACATCATAAAATTATCAGACAACCGAAATTACCATGCTGTTGTCACTACAACCAAGACCGATAAAGGGCTTGAATCAAAGATTATCTTAGAGTCTGATTATTCAAAAGATGAAGTTCTTATTGGAACATATTTTTCATCTACATATGATTATGCCGAGTGCTGTTCGCACGTATATTCAATGCTTAATGATTTTTCTTATCTTGACTATCTATGGAAGATATTTGTGGAAAATAAAACTACAGGAGGCTCGTATGGTAAATCTGCTTGTAAAAAAAGATGTTCGCATAATTGATATTGGTGGAGGTTTTATCGCTGAGGTATATATAGAGCAGATGGTGGATTATAATCATAAGATATATATTACCCACGAGGATTTCACCTGCGCCAAGTATCTGATTTCATCAATAACACCTAAGCATGGAGTTGAGCTGCAGGGTGAAAAAAGCATTGTAGAATTTTTCAGACAAGCCGATAATTATAAGGAGGTCTGGTACAATAAGTTAAAGGAGATTGATGCTAACATCCGAATGTTTGAGACAGATTAAAATTATAGCCGGGTACAAATTGTACCCGGCTGCTGTCTTTATAGGGATTCTTTGATTTTTTTCATATAGTTATCGGTTGCATCTAAAAGTCTGATCATAGAATCTACTTTGTCATAGTCGATGTCTTCTTCATATTGTAACATCTCTGCATCTATTAAATCTGATACAATTGTATCGATAAGATTGTGCAGAGTGTTTACATAGGCAATTGCTTTATTACTCATAAAAGTGTCCTCCTTTCTGAAGTTATATAATTATTATGTAAGATGAGTCGTGAAAAAAGTGATTTTTAATTTTTTCAGTTATCTGGTGGGGCTATCTGTCATACTATAGGTAAATAAATTAAATACGATTGGAGTATTCAAAGAAAAGGAGAATTAATAAAAAATGAAAGACCACAATATCGCAATTATCAAAGGAAAAATCAGCAATATTTTTGAAACGTCGAAAGGTTCCTATATCATAACGATAGACGATGGCAATAAGAATTTCGTTCAGGTGTTTATATCAGACAGACATAACATATCTCTTATTAAAAACTACAGTATAAATGACTTTATCGAAATCGAAGGAAATCTTCAGTCAAGCATACGAGAAAACAGAAAGAATGTTACAGTGTTTTGCGATAGAATCATTAATTGTGCTCCATACGATATGAGGACAAAAAATGAATTTATTATTCAGGGTGTTGTAAAGAGTATATGTGTGTTGAACCGTGATTGTTGGCAGATTGTAGTAGCTACTTATGTTAATAATCATTATTCTGTGGTTCCTGTATTGATTTATAGTCCTGATGTACGTCTGTACCCACAGGAGCCGGGTGAAATGATTTTTCTGAGAGGATACATTGAAACCTTACGTAAAACAGATATCAAAACTCAAAAAACGGTCTATTATCAGAATTTTGTTGTTAAATAAACATAATAATCTCTTATCCTTTTTTCTTTTGTGTGTTGTTGCTTCTCTGCTTTTTTAGGGGAGCAACAACCTTTTATACCAAAAGAAGAAAAAGAAACAAAAAGAAGAAAAGAAGAAAAGAGAGGACTGTCATCTTAAAAAAATAAGAAAATCATTGAGCCATTTCAGCTAAAAGTTTCTTTCGAATTCGATATACACTTGACAAAGATAACCCGGTTAATTCAGCTATTTCTTTTGCAGGCCTGTCCATATATAACTCAACCAGACATTCATTATGGCTTCGTTTCCCGATAAGTTGAGCTTCTTTTATCTCTTTCTTACGCCTATAATAAGCCTTGTTATAGGCCTTCTTTTTTTCTCTTTTAATTTCGTCGCTGAAGCTGCAATAACTTGTTTTCAGGTCAAATTCGTTGAAATCAAGAAGTTTTGCAATTGTCGCATAATTGTAATAATAAGTATAGTCACTCCTATAAACACTCTCAATTATAGAGAGCATTTCGTCTTTGAAACTATCATTTACATATTTGGAGCAATGCTCAATACATTCATTTTCTGACATAAATATTCGGGCGTAGTTAGCTATTATAAAAATGAATGTATGTCTATAACCATTAATAATACCATCTCTGAAATAAAAATAATTTTGTAAATCACCGAGTAAATTTTTGAACCTGTTCTTAGGCTTGAAATCAGAATAATATCTGACGCTTGTATTTGGTGCTGTATCATAGTCACTGTTATTTCTGCATCTTTTATATGTAATTTTTTCTTCAGATTTTGTTTTGCTGGCTCTTGATAGCGCAGAGCCATTCTCTTTATTCTTAGCTAAGGTTTCCAGTCTTTTGGCGGTTGTTTTAGCTTTTTCTTGTTGGAAGTATTGTTCTATTTCTTCCTCTGATTTATCAAAAAATTCAAGGTCAGAAATGCTATAGCGGCTATTATCGCAAAGTATCATCAATTTGCTTTTTGTGGGGAATTCTCTTTTACAATTAAAGCTATGGGGGATTCTAAAGGGGTGACTTTTTGGAAACGTATTATGATCTCCGTAAAAAAATACAAGCATTCTTCTTGTAATATTATCACGAATTTCAGCTTCATAGATATCTTCAGTTAACCATATACAATGGATACCTCCACCACTTGCTACACAAAATTGCGGTAATAATTTATCAGGTACATTATATGCATCTTTGAGATAGGTGGCGATTTCGTCACTTGTCATATTTAATGGACTGATATCAATGTGATCTATATCGACATAGATACATTTGTAATAGTCGAAAGTCCCTTGATTATCTCTCCAACCACTAAAAGCAACAGGAAAATAATAGGCCTCAACCTGAAAATCTGTGATAGCGATTAAAGCTTTTATGTAATCCTCATAATTATACTTTATGTTGATTGGTATCCCGCCTTTACTTTTTACGAACAGATAATAGTTATACTCTGTTTTCGGAAGTACTGACTTGAGGAATAATTCCAAAAGCATATCTCTTTTGTTGAGGTTAGAATTAATATTATCTAATACCTCTTTTTTGAATTCTGCCTGATTTTTAACGAATTCAGGATCTCGTTTGGTTTTTCGTCTGAATGACATAATAAAACCTTCTTTCTTGTTAAATTTAGCCCAGTAATTAACCGAACAAAATTAATATGAAAGATGAGATCGAAAAAAATGAAAAAAATGATTTTCGGGTCCGATTTTTAAATTTTCAGTTATTTTTGCTTGTATCTTACATACTTAATGTGAAAGCCAAATCAAGACATATGGAGACCATATTGTTCAGGCTAAAAAATACAAAGAAAGAAGGTTATTATTATGTTAATACCGATAGTTAAACCAGAGGAAAAAATCATTTATGGAGCTTGTCAGTATCTGAAAGATAAGTATAAGGATGGAAATATAGTAGGCGTTTATGCTGCTTATTGTATTGATAATCAGTGGATATATCATTACGGAAAGACCTCACTTAAAGAAGGAAAAGTCGAAACCATTGATAATTACATAGTTTACGGTAACAATAATTTAGATTGTGCCGAAGTCAAGCAGAAGGTCAATGAATTTATGGATGGTGTAGACTGTGTGATTAATTATTCAGAGGGTGATGTATTTAATACCTCAGAATACGATATTGAAAACTTCGATATAGAAGTAATGACAATGTATTGCCAATATTATTTTCATCACAGAGGGTTTAGCGTTGCTAAAATAAGTTATGCCAGAAACTTGTTAGAATACGCTGAAGGTGTAAATGGCATCAATATGTATGATGAGCTTATATCCTTAATCAATGTTATTCTTAAAAAGTATGAAGCCTTATTAGAATTAGATAAGGAAAACAAACCTGAATAAGACAAAAAACAGCTATTTACTTTGCAATTTTGCAAAAAAATAGCTGTTTTTTACTTCAGAATCAAATGTTAACAAAAAGTTTACAAATAAAATCGTTTTTTTTTACCAAATAAGTCAGTTTTGCATTTTCAATCTTTCATTTTCTATATGCCAGGACAAATTGCGTCCTGAGTATCTAGAATGAAAGGATGGATTTGCATGTTACAATTCATCGATAAAAAATTAAAAGGAAAAACTTTTGCGGACGTATGTTGTGGGATAGGAGGATTCAGAGTTGCATTAGAGTCAATGGGAGCTGAATGTGTATTCAGTTCAGAAATTGATAAATTTGCCAGAGCAGTGTATAAAGAAAATTATGGCGATCTTCCTTCAGGGGATATTACTAAAATTGATACAAAGGATATACCTGATCATAATATACTTTGTGCCGGATTTCCTTGTCAATCTTTTTCAATATCAGGAAAGCAAGAGGGTTTCAAAGATATTACAAGAGGTACTATATTCTTTGACGTATTAAGAATAATCGAAGATAAAAGACCTGAAATAGTGTTTTTAGAAAATGTTGCAAACCTCGTCCGTCATGACAAAGGCAATACATTCAACATAATCAAAAACAGTATTGAAGCGTTAGGATATGATTTTCATTACACAGTTTTAAATGCTGCTGATTATGGAGTGCCTCAATCAAGAAACAGATTATATATGGTTGCATTCAGAAAAGATGTTTCAGTTAATAATTTTATTTTTCCAACACCTTTCGAACTTACAAAATATATAGAGGATATATTAGAACCTGTAACTGATATTCCGACTGAAATGTATGTAGAGAGAACAGATATAGTAATGAATAGTAAGGTAGAGGAATATAGCAACAGACCTATTCAGATAGGTCATATTGCTAAAAACAGACAAGGGGAAAGAATATATTCTACAAAAGGCACTGCTATTACATTGACAGCAAATGGTGGTGGTAAATTCTCAAAAAGCGGAGGCTACCTCATTGATGGTAAAATCAGAAAATTAACATCTCGTGAGTGCGCCCGTCTAATGGGTTTCCCTGAAGAGTTCAAAATATGTGAAAGTGGTAATCAGGCATATAAACAATTTGGTAATAGCGTAGTGATTGATGTTATTCAATACATATTATTATCCATTGCTGAGGCGATAGATGAAAGTGCTATAATTCATAATGCCTCAGAAAAAAGTTTGAACTCTATAGAAAGAGTTTTTAATTATTTAAGTAGTATTTTTATGGTGGAGGGATATAAATCAAGTATTGATATAATGAAAATCGACAAATATTTGTATCGTCAAATTAACCCTGATGGGGTTTAAAATTGCTTAATCAATGGGTTTGAGTACAATTATCAGGAGTGTAAAAAACGAACTATTGTAATTGCATTTAACATATGATATGATTGACAAAAGAGGTGACTCAGATTATGTCGATTAAAGAAAAGGAACAAGCTTTATTTTCTGCTTGGAAAGAAAATCAGGAATATGAATATTTCATTTCTGACGGTGTTTTTAACGAGGAAGAGTTAAATAAGCAGAAGTATAGAATTCTTTTTGTATTAAAAGAAGCCAATTGGGAAAATGCAACTGCTGATTTATGTGAGATGCTTTTATCGGAAAAAAGCACAGGTTATTGGAAAACATGGAATAATATCGCTCGATGGACAAAGGCGATTCTTGAAGGTGGCAATTATCCAAGATATGTATCCAAAGCTGATAAAACTTATTGGCTTAAAAAAGTTATAGCAATGAATCTTAAAAAAGTTGGTGGTGATGATCACGCCGAAGATGAAACGATATATTCGTTTGCACAGAATGATAGGGTATATCTTAAACAACAGATTGAACTTTATAACCCCGATATTATTATCTGTTGCGGTAGGGGTACGGGAAAGAATGCAGATATATTACACGATGTGGTTTTCGGAAAGAATGAGGTTTCTGATTGGCAGGAACCTATTCTTCAATATAACTATTTTCTGGCAAAGATCAATAACAAAGAAAATGTTCCTGTAGTATCTTTTTATCACCCGCAGATCAGAGGAAGTCACCAATTATTTGAAAAAAGATTTGAAGAAATGAAATATATAGCAAGTCAGCTGAAAGAGAGGTATTTATAATGTCTATATTCAAAATCGGTTGTACAGATAAGCCGGTAGAAAACGTTACAGAAGATTGTTTCAATGTTTCTACTTATGTGGATGGTCTTTGTACATTTATAAAAACTTGTGAAACCCCTATGACCATATCAATTCAAGGTGACTGGGGTAGTGGCAAGACAAGCATGATGAATATGATCAAAGAAAATACTTCAGATAATGTCGTTTCTGTATGGTTTAACACTTGGCAGTTTTCGCAGTTTGATTTGGGAGATAACCTTGTATTTTCAATGATTGAGGTATTGATGAGTCAGCTTGATGCAGGAAATCAATTCTTTGAAAAGCTTAAGCCTGCATTTATGAATGGTCTGAAGAAAGGTGCTATCGCACTTACTGATTATACAACCAGTGGTAAAATAGCAGAGTATCTTGAAAAGCTTTTAGAAAGTCAACAGAATTATGCAGAAGATATAATAAAGCTTAAAAATCGTTTTCAGGATGCAGTAAACGAAAAGATACAAAAAGAAGGCAAAGAAAGAGTAGTGGTATTTGTCGATGATCTTGACAGACTGCAGCCAAGTAAAGCGGTTGAATTGTTAGAGGTGCTTAAACTTTTCCTTGATTGTGAAAATTGTGTTTTTGTTCTGGCTGTTGATTATGAAGTGGTAACACTCGGAATCAAGCAGAAATTCGGTAACGATGTTTCGGAAGAAAAAGGAAAAAGCTTTTTTGATAAGATTATACAGTTGCCATTTAAAATGCCGGTTGCTCAGTATGATATAAAAAATTATGTCAGAAAAACACTTGAAAGAATGTCTTTGAACAGTGATGATATTACTGTAGATACATTTGTAGATTTAATAAGAACATCTATCGGTTTCAACCCAAGAAGCATGAAAAGACTTTTCAATACATATCAGCTTCTTGACATAATATCAAAGAGTACAGTTATTGGTATAGAAGATAGTATAAGACAGAGAATACTGTTTGCTACTATTTGTATGCAAATGAGATTTGAAAACCTCTATAAATATTTTGCTTCCAATTCAAGTTCCGTTGATGCTGAAGAGTTATCTGTTTATGCTGCAGAGGATGCTGTTTTAAAAATATTAGAAGATCAAGATTTTATTGCTATCATAACCGATTCAAATTGCGATACAGATAAGGAAGTCAAAAGTATTGTATCGTTTATGAAAAAATTCCTGAATACAATTCAACAGGACAATAACAATGAAATATCAGAGGATGAGGTTGAAACTCTTCGTAGTGTTATCAAATGCTCGATGGTTACCTCTGTAAGCGAAACACCTGAAGATCAGGAGGATATTGAAAGACAGTATCGTAGGGAAAATAATTACATAGCCAAAAATGCCTCTTTGTATCTTGATATGAATTACGGAAAACTTAAGCCCTGGCATCCTAGAAAAGCACGTGAGGGTGTAAAAATTTCTGATGTAAGCTACAGTAAGGTGTTTGATACCGTATATGGAACCAAGATTTCTCTGGAGTATTATCTTACTCGTATCAGCAGTACTACTATAGGTGTAACAATTGCTGTTTATGATAAGTCTTCAAACCTTGACAAATTCCATATGCATTTAACAAATAATCCTATTGATTGTTACGATATTGTTCCAAATATAAACATCTGGGGTGGATATGTTTATGAAAATATATTGCTTGTCGATGTCAATGATACAGAAGGAGCCCGACTGATAGCAAAAGAATGGGAAAAAGCATACTGTTCACTGAAAAAGCATTTGAGTAATTGATGTTATTAACGCTAAGAATTTAAAAAGGATGAGTTAATACAATGTTTGAAAAACTAAAATCATTTTTTGGAGTTGTTGATACAAAAGAAGTAAAAATCGCAACTAAAAAAGATATTAAGAAAGAGGCTGTTGCCCAAGAAAAGAAACAAGCTCTTTTGAAAGCTGTTCAATTATGGTGTGAAGGTAAATATGAAAGGGCAACAGAACTTTATAAAAGATACGGGATTACTGACAGTGAATTTGCACAGGCAGAATTGGCTTATTCTAGAGCGCAACCTTCTTCTATAACAACTGAAGACAAAGAACTTGCTGTCAGAAAGGCTGTTTATCTTTGGCAACAAGGGAAATATCAGAGAGCAGTTGAATTATATAAGCGATACGGTATCTCAGATAAAGATTTTTCCAGATATATGGTGGCCGGAATGAGGCAGGAAGATAAAAAGACTGAATAACTATTGAAAAAAGTGGTTAAATAATATCTCTTCTGAGTATCTTCAGTGAAAATCAATATGTTGAAGTATATTGTGATTATGAATGGGGAGGGAAATACAATTTATGGCTGAGCATTTCATAACCGACTTACATTCGCATATTTTATTCGGCATTGACGATGGTGCAGATACTATCGAAGAGTCGGTTGAAATGCTCAAAATGGCTGAAAAACAGGGTGTAAGAAATCTGTTTTGTACCTCGCATCATTGGCAGTCTGCACCTTCAGATTATGAGAAGAATTTTGCACTCCTAAAAGAGCAAGTGAAAAGTGAAGGTATCAATATAAATCTTTATACGGGTATGGAAATTCTTTGCGAAGATGATAGTTATTTTCCTGAAACTCTTAGAGATATAAAAAATGGTACAGTCAAAACCTTGAACAATACCGATTATGTACTCCTTGAAATGTCGCCTTTTATGTCTACTAAAGAGATTTATGATTGTGTTAATACAGTTTTTGAGCAGACGGGTAAGAAAGCTGTTCTTGCCCATGTTGAGCGATACCGAGTGCTTGATGGTGAAGATAAAATTATTGCTCAATTAAAAGAGCTTGGTTGCCTTTTTCAGATAAATGCTTACAGTCTTGTTGAAGAGCAAAACGACAGAATCAGAAACTTTGCGAGAAAACTGTTGTCTGAAAAGTTGGTTAATTTTATCGGATCAGATGCTCATAGAATTGATCACAGACCGCCTGAACTCACAAGTGGAGTGGAATATATTTATGAAACTTGTGACAAAAACTATGCTGATGAAGTTTGCTTCAAAAATGCAGAAAGGTTAATAATAAACAATCATTAAAGTTAAAGCCGTCACTGATGTGACGGCTTGTGATTTTTATGCTTTTTTACAAGTTCACCTAATATAACAAAAAGTAAAAGGAGAATACATATTAACCAAATCATTTTACAACCTCTGTAAGATTAATCTTCATAATGGTTAAAATCTCCGAACCAACCTGGATCGCTATGGCCTACCTTGTCTCCGCTGCTGTCATAGTGGGTGAATCCACCAAACAATCCGGGTTCAGAATGGCCGACTTTATGTCCGTTGTTATCATAATGATTCTGTCCACCGAAGAAACCTGGATCTGTGTGGCCGACTTTGGTTCCTTTGGCATCATAGTTGGTGTACCCACCGAAAAGTCCTGGTCTGCTTTCACCGACCTTATTACCTTTATTATCATAGTGGATGATGTCTCCGAAGAGTCCTTTTCTGCTGTGACCATCTTTGCCCATGATTCTGCCTCCTTAATTTATAATGTGAATGTACCGCTGTCTTTGCCGTCAATTGCAAAAGCAAACAGTGTGGCTTTATTTATTGCTGCAAAGTAGCCTGTACGTTCATACTCATTTGCATAGTTCTTTTTTATAAGTTCCAGAGATTCACGCAGCTGCAGCATTGCCGCAAATTCATGCTTACAGTTATAACTGCAGAAGCAGGAACATATAAGCTGACTGATTTTGCCGTTTTTGTATTCGAACTCCACTTCATAGTTTTCATTACCCTCTACAACGGCATAACCCTTGGTACCGTCGATGCTGATATATCTGACCTTGTTATCCATATAATACTTGTGGCCACGTTCTGCAATATCTGTGCTGATATTCATACCGGAAAGGTCATCTAAATCAAAAGCAGTATCGTCGCTGCCGCTTGCAAATTCATCATCTTCATTCGCAGGAGCTTTAAACCAGGTTATAGCTTTACTGCACGGTAATGCTTCACGGTCGAATGTAACGAAGTGACTGCCTGCCATAAAGAATTGACCATGTACAGTTGTATCAATCACAGCGATAACCTGCTTGTAATCTGATACTTTGATTTTAAAATTGTAATTGACATCTGTAACACGGCCGAGGAGACCTTCCAGCTTGCCGTCTACATAGACCATATCACCTCGGTATAAATCGAACTTGTCATTGTAATATGCTAATGTCATATGCCTTTCTGCAAAGTAAACCTGAACTACAGATTTGCGTGGAGCTATTGTTCTTCGCTGTGTGGTATATGTAGCTTCTGTTGTTTTGTTTTCAGTTGATTCTGCTGTGAATCCGATCTTGAATGACATAACCTTTTCCTCCTCTGTTGTTTTTTGTCAGAAGCATGTGATTTCCTGTTATGGTTCGATTATATAACGTTGAAAACTGATTTGCAATAGGGGCGAAACGCACAGTCCGTTTATCGGGACTTTGCGTCGGACGAAGCAGCTTTATATTGAAATTAAACTGGTGGTTATAGTATAATAAAACATATTAAATTGAAAAACTATATAGGAGGTAATATTATGCCATGTTCAACTTGCATGTGTTTCAATGAAGGCCGAGACCGTTGGGGTAACAGAATATCAGGAGGAAAAGGCTACTGTGAAATCTGGGATGAGGAATACTATCGCAGCTATGAATGCAGTAAATATGCTCCTGTTTTTGGTTATGGTGGGAATTCTTCATCAAATGAAAAAGGCGGATGTTTTCTTACAAGTGCTTGTACAGAGTATCTTGGATTACCTAATGACTGTGAGGAACTGACAGTTTTGCGTAATTTCAGGGACAGTGTTCTGAAAACAACATCTGAAGGTAAAGCTTTAGTTGAAGAATATTACCGTATTGCACCTGATTTAGTTAATAAAATAGATGCTTCGATGCAGAAAGATGAGATTTATAAAAATATATATAAACAAATAACAGAGTGCATAGATGCCATAGGCGAAAATAAGAATGATCTTGCTGTTCAGCTTTATAAAAGTATGGTTGAGTATATAACAGCAGAAGTTGAAAAGAGTGATGGCAATGCCTGATCTTAATGATTTTTACGCTTTTAAAATTACAACCTCCAGTAACAGCTCAGGCGGTGGTGGTGGATCAGGATGTGGTGCAGCATTGATTGTCCTGGTGATAATTGGTTGTGTGCTGTGGTTTGTTGGGAAGTTTTTGTCCTAAAATCCTTGTAATTATTTGCAAGGATTTTAGCTATTTATTGTGCCTTTCGACAAAAATTGATTTTTAAGTGTTACTTTTTGTTCATTTCATCAATATATAAGAGAACAAGAAAAATACTGCAATCGCAATATTTTTGTTGAAATGTGTTGAGAAAAAGACTGTATCGTGATATAATATTTTAGTATATTAAATTATCACTACTGTTTTTAACGAGGTGTAACATGGCTGCAAGTTATAAGAAGTTATTTAAACTACTAATCGACCGTGATATGAAAAAAAAAGAGCTCGCCGAAAAAGCAGGCATCAGCATTGCTACCATTACAAAAATGGGTAAAGACGGTGCTGTTGTATCAAGCGATGTTCTTGTAAAGATATGTACTGCTCTTGAGTGTACGATAGATGATATTGTGGAAATTATCCCTTCAGCAAAAGATCGAAATGGAGAAATAGAACAATGAATAGTGCAACAAAAAAAGTCAATTATCATAATCTATCCAACTATTTGGCCAATCAGCAATTCGATGAATCGCACGCTCTGCTTAGCCACTATATTCAATTGCAAGGAGAAGATGAAGCAAACGAATATCAAAAATTATTGTTAGAGCACGGGATTAATATCAAGTGCTTACCATCAACAAAAAAATTCAATAAGGATTTCGATATACCTTTTCCTGCCAATAAAAAACAGGAGTTCACCTTCATTGATTTGTTTGCTGGAATCGGGGGGTTCCGTTTAGCTATGCAAACTTTTGGAGGAAAATGTGTTTTTTCGTCTGAATGGGACGATGCTGCAAAGCAAACATATTTTGAGAATTATGGCGAAGTACCATTTGGTGATATTACTAAACCTGAAACTAAAGCACTGATTCCTCGAAAATTTGATGTTCTTTGTGCCGGATTTCCCTGCCAACCATTTAGTTATTCAGGACAAAAGTTAGGTTTCAAAGACAAAACAAAAGGCACTTTGTTTTTTGATATATGTGAAATACTGAAAGAAAAACAACCACAAGCATTTTTCTTGGAAAATGTTAAAGGTATAGTTTCTCACGAAAATGGAAAGACCATAGAAACCATTAGAAGCATTTTAACTGATGAACTAGGGTACGATATACACGAGGGTGTTCTGTGTTCTTTAGATTTTGGACTGCCTCAGAAAAGAGAACGCTGGTATTGTGTTGGTTTTAAAAAGAAAACTGAATTTGATTTCCCTAAAGGTACTTGCAAGGGAGCTGTACTTAGAGACATCATAGATTTGGAAAACAATGATCCGTCGTTAAGGTTGCCTCAGTTTGAAATAGATCGTATTAAATATCATTTTGAACATGCAGATGAAGTTAGGGTAAAACACGACAACTCCAAATATGCACCAAATACGAAGAAAGGTAAATATGGTGTGTTTTCATTCCAAAAGCCTGATGGAAGTTTGCGATTTCATGTAGGTGATCCGGCCAAAACACAAATTCAAGAAGCATTCTACTCATGTTTAGACTCATATGCCTCAACAATTATCGCAAATCGCACACCTAAACTTTGGGATATTGAAAGAAAATTATCGGTTCGTGAATCAGCAAGATTGCAAGGATTTCCAGATGAGTTTAAAATACCGGTTTCTGATGCGCAAGCATATAAGCAATTTGGTAACTCTGTATCGGTTCCAGTATTAATTGAAATAGCGCAGTGTATAACTAATCATTTAGAATTGGAGGATAGATAACAATGTATTTTTTTACATCAGATACAATCGTTAAAGCTAATGAATATATCAAATCTCTTGACCCTAAAATAGGTGGTTTATTATGTGTGCTACACTGTTTAACAGAAAATATCGAGGAAAATATCAGTTATGAAATTAATGGTGTGGAATTGCGCAAGCAACTAAGTATTGTTTTTGATAAGGAACCTAAAGAATCTTTTGAGAATGTTAAATGTAGCTATATTATTTTTGCAAAGGATTGGACATCAACTTTCTTTGATAAGTTTATTAAAAACAGAGTAGATTTGTTATCATGTGCAGTCTTTTTCTTAAGAAGGATCGGGTTTGAAAAAGAATGTACTAAAGAAGAGATAATCGATATCTTTATTAATCGCTTTAATTTAATAAATCTCAAAGATCATTGGTTCTGCAATGTTAGCAATTTTGAACTCGATTACAATCAAAGTGCTGTTGAAGGTAATCAGACTGAGTTTTATGCTAAAATGGGGTACAGTTCTGATTTCAAGTCCATTCTTTTTAGCGATGTAATTAAAAAATCTGCTGCAGATTTAAAGGCAGCAGGGCAAATTCAAACACTTTACTCAGGATCCGGTGTTCACGAATGTTTTCTTTTATCTAATGAACCACTCGAAAAATACTATATCATGAACAATTCAAAAAAAAGCGTTAATAATGATGATGATATCTTCAATCATAGTGTTTATGGTATTCATATAAAGTTGCAAAATGATGCTTTGTCCGATGATAATCCGCATGTGTGTATTGGTTGGTCCGGAATGGGCGATTTGTCCGATGTCACAACTAAAGATGAGTTGGCTTCAAAATATGATGTCACTTGGTCTGATGTTAAACCGAGAAAAAAAGGACAAGATGTCGGACAGGTTTGGCGTTTTATCAAAGAAATGCAAATAGGTGACTATGTTGTATTTTCTTGTGGAAATATATGTCACATAGGTAGAATAACCTCTGATTATTATTTTGATGACACAGCTAATGAAAATCAGCATCCTGATTATACAAATATTCGTGATGTAGAATGGCTGAAAAAAGATATTCAAAAAAGCAATTTATCACAAGCATTACAGAATTCTTTAAGTGCACCAAGATCTGTTTTCGGTCTCAATGATTACAAATCTGCTATTCAAGAATTGCTTAAGGGAACGTATGTAAAAGATTTAGTTGATGAAGAGGGTATTGATGTAATTGCAGAAGATGTAGAAGCGGACTATAGCATTGAAGAATTAGGTGCAATACTTTCTGAAATGTATAATTCATCAGAAAATAAAACTACATCAATCCATATGTTTGGATTGAAATATGCTGAGGCAATCAAAAACTCAGGCGCTTCTGTAGTTGACATTGTAAAAGCATCTAGTATTTCAGATTCATATCATACTGAGGTTAGTAAAGGTATCAGAATATATGAATCTATATTGAAAAATGAATATGGTATTCACTTTGCTGACGAACCCGAAATAATACAGTGTGAATTTGATTATTCTACAACTCAAGGAAAAGGTATTAACAAAATTTTCTATGGTGTACCCGGTTGCGGTAAGTCCTACTATATTCAACATGAAATTTTAGAAAAAGGAAGCTATACCCCCAAAAACATAATTCGTACTACTTTCTATCAAGATTACTCTAACACTGACTTTGTTGGCCAAATTCTTCCCAAAATTGTAAAGGGCGCAAACGGAGAAAAAGATACTGTCGAGTACATTTTCAATCCCGGTCCTTTCACTCTTGCTTTGATTCGTGCTATTAGTTGTCCGAATGAAAAAGTAGCTCTTATTGTTGAAGAAATCAATAGAGGCAACGCTCCTGCAATTTTTGGAGATATATTCCAGCTGCTCGATAGAGATGATAATAGCATCAGTGAGTACGGTATTACAAATGTTGGTGTATTGGATTATCTTAATTCCTACGAATTTGAGGTAGATGGAGAAAAGAAACGCTATACATTTGGTGAAATTAAGATTCCCGGTAATATGGATATCTTTGCCACAATGAACACAAGCGACCAAAATGTTTATACCTTAGACACTGCATTTACCCGTCGTTGGAGCAAAGAGCGTATGCCTAATGACTTCAACGGAAACGAAATTAAAGATATGCTTGTTCCAGGTATGTATAAATATACTTGGGAAGAATTTGTAGGCTCTGTTAATAAACAAATTCAAGATAAGCTTGACGATTTACAGGTTAATGAAGATAAACAAGTCGGTGCCTTCTTTGTTAAAAAGTCTGATTTACTTCCTAAAGATGCATCTTCAGATGATAAAGAAAAAGCTAAGTCATTTGCATATAAGGTTTTAGAATATCTTTGGGATGATGTTTCAAAGTTAGATCATACTGTAATTTTCAATCCTAGTTATAAGACTTTTGAAAGTTTAGTAGAGGCCTATTTGAAAAATGGCGTAACTGTGTTTAACAGAGAAATTTTCAAAGAAAAGACCGAAGATTTGACACTTGAAAGTTCATTAGAGGAATGAGGAAATGAGCAACGAAGACAAAAGAATTTATTTAGTGCGTTCTACAAATGAAGATAATAATGCTTTTGTTGGAGTTCGCATTAGAAATGAAAGTATAGAGTTCCATTATCCTGA
>JAZRJR010000020.1:0-7216 GCA_045645885.1 Acutalibacteraceae bacterium
AGAGCTGAAGTCGGTGGCAACTTCCTTGCAGGCATCGCATCTGACGAGCTCGATGCTGATAAGTCAATCGACCGTATGGCTGGCACTCTCATGTACGCGGTGAAAAATAACTATGTACAGCCCTCAAACTTCTACGGTGTGGGCGGTATGAAGATTTTCCGTGACCTTATCTATACAATGCAGGGTCTTATGAGAGCTGACCACAAGTTCTATAAAGCTCACGGTCAGTATGACTTCCCACAGAAGAACAAGGGCAGACTCGTTGCTATGTACCTTGTCGGTGCTATGATGTCAAACCCCAAGATCAAGTCAAAGATGGGCAACAAGATGAACGAAGGTATGCTTATGCCATATAAAGGCGTTATGGAAAAAGCAAGAAAAGAAGCCGAAGCCAACAAATCAAAAAAGAGCGCACCCAAAAAGGCTGAAAAGAAAGAAACAGCTGAAATCAAATAATATATGATTAAGAGACGGATAACTTCCGTCTCTTTTGTATTGCCCTGAAATTATAGAAAATTATGAGAAAAAACTATAAAAAATCCCGCTTACCTATTGATATTTTTTTGAAAATTTGAGATAATATACTGAATTATAATATCCTACAAGGAGGTATATACATTGAGTGATAACTTAAAGCTCGCACAGCTTTTATTCCCCGATATAACAGAAACACCCGATGATATGGAAGCTAAATTCCCACCCCGTAACCTTAAGGAAGGCGTGAGAGTAACAAGACTTGCTCCCAGCCCCACAGGCTTTCTCCACTTCGGCAACCTTTTCACAGGCACAGTTGCTTACAGAACAGCTAAGGTTACAGACGGTATTTTCTTTGTAAGAGTTGAAGACACCGACCAGAAGAGAAAGGTTGAAGGCGCAATTGAGGTTATGCTCGACGGACTTAAGGCTTTCGATGTTGTTGCTGATGAGGGTGTTGTGGGCGAAAACGAAGAAAAGGGTAACTACGGCCCATACTATCAGAGTCAGAGAAAACCAATCTATCACGTTTTTGCAAAAAGCCTTGTAGAGCAGGATTTAGCTTACCCCTGCTTCTGCTCAGCTGAAGACCTTGACGAAATCAGAGCAGCTCAGGAAAACGAGCCTAACAAGGGCTATTGGGGCGAATATGCAAAGTGCCGCAAGCTCAGCTTTGAAGAAATTGAAAAGAACATCAAGGAAGGCAAGACCTGGACTCTCCGTCTCAAGTCACCCGGTGATCTCACAAAGAAGTGCTTTTTTGAAGATATGATCAAGGGCAAGATTGAAATGCCCGAAAACGTGCAGGACGTTGTTCTTCTCAAGTCTGACGGAATTCCTACATACCACTTTGCACACGCAGTTGATGACCACATTATGAGAACCACCCACGTTATCCGTGGTGACGAATGGATGTCAAGCTGCCCCATTCACCTTCAGCTTTTCAAGTGTCTCGGCTTCAAGCTTCCCAAGTTTGCTCACGTTTCACCCATTATGAAGGAAGAAAACGGCAACAAGCGTAAGCTTTCAAAGAGAAAGGACCCCGAAGCAGCAGTTACCTTCTATGTTGAACAGGGTTATCCCAAAGAGAGCGTAAATGAGTATATTATGACTCTTATGAACTCCAACTTCGAAGACTGGAGAAAAACCAACAAGGATGCTCCCATTGAAGCATTCCCCTTTAACCTTAAGAAGATGAGCGTTTCAGGTGCTCTTTTCGATATGGTTAAGCTTAACGATATATCAAAGAATGTTATTTCGCTTATGCCTGCTAAGAAGGTTTACGACTACACAGCAGCATGGGCTAAGGAATATGACAAGGAATTCTATGAGCTTCTCACAAGAGATGAAGAGTATTCAGTGAATATGCTTAATATCGACCGTGAAGGCCCCAAGCCCAGAAAAGATATTGCCTGCTTCAGCGAGGTCAAGGATTATGTAAGCTATTTCTTCAATGAAATTGCTGATCTTTCAATTGAGCTTCCCGAAAATATCACTCCCGATATGGCTAAGGAAATTCTTGAACTTTACGTTGAAGAATATGACGCTTCAAGAGATAAGGACAGCTGGTTCGCTCATATCAAGGAAATGTGCGAAAAGCTTGGCTACACCCCCAACGTTAAGGAATACAAGAAGAATCCCGATGCATACAAGGGCCATGTAGGTGACGTTTCAACAGTTATCCGTCTTGCAGTAACAGGCAGAAAGAACACACCCGACCTTTATGCAATTATGCAGATTCTCGGTGAAGAAGAAGTTAAGAGCAGACTTAAAAAAGCTCTCGCATAAAATATAAGAAAGGATAATTCTTATGGCAGAAGAAATTATTAGCTCCAATTTTATACACGATTTCATTGACGAAGATCTCCAAAAAGGTGTATACACTCACGTGCAGACACGTTTTCCGCCCGAACCCAACGGCTACCTTCATATAGGTCACGCAAAGGCTATTCAGATTGACTTCTCAACTGCTGAAAAGTACGGTGGCACCTGTAACCTTCGTCTTGACGACACCAACCCCTCAAAGGAAGACGTTGAATATGTTGACGCTATCAAAGAAGATATTGAATGGCTCGGCTACAAGTGGGACAAGGTTCTCTACGCTTCAAGCTACTTTGATTTCATCTATGAATGTGCTATAAAGCTTATTGAAATGGGCAAGGCTTATGTCTGTGACCTTACTGCAGACGAAATCCGTGAATACAGAGGCACACTCACAGAGCCCGGCAAAAACAGTCCCTACAGAGAAAGAAGTATCGAGGAAAACCTTGACCTCTTCAAGAGAATGACTGACGGTGAATTTCCCGACGGTGCAAGAGTGCTGAGAGCTAAGATTGATATGGCAGCTCCCAACATCAATATGCGTGACCCTGTAATTTACAGAATTGCTCATGTAAGCCACCATCAGACAGGTGACAAGTGGTGTGTATATCCTATGTATGACTTTGCTCACCCCATTTCAGACACAAGAGAAGGTGTAACTCACTCACTCTGCTCACTTGAATTTGAAAACCACAGACCTCTTTACGACTGGTTCCTTCGTGAGCTTGGTTTTGAAACTCCCTCAAGACAGATTGAGTTTGCAAGACTTAACCTCAACTACTGCCTTACAAGTAAGCGTAAGTGCTTACAGCTTGTTAACGAAGGTATCGTTGACGGTTGGAACGATCCCAGAATGGTCACCATCAGCGGTATGAGAAGAAGAGGCTATCCTGCAGAAGCTATCCGTGATTTTATCAGCCGAGTTGGTGTTTCAAAGGCTTACTCAGTTGTTGATTTTGGTCTTCTCGAAGCTTGCGTAAGAGACAGTCTCGGTATAAATGCTCCCAGAGCAATGGCTGTTCTTCGTCCTCTCAAGGTTATCATTGACAACTATCCTGAGGATCTTGTAGAAGAAATTGAGCTTCCCATCAATCAGGACAAGCCTGAAATGGGCACAAGAAAAATCCGCTTCTCAAAGGAAATCTTTGTTGAAAAGGAAGACTTTATGATTGAGCCTCCCAAGAAGTATTTCCGTCTCTTCCCCGGTAACGAGGTTCGTCTCAGAGGTGCATACTTTGTTAAGTGTGTAGGCTATGACACAGACGAAAACGGTGAGGTTACTGCAGTTCACTGTACTTATGACCCCGAAAGCAAGGGCGGCAACTCACCTGACGGCAGAAAGGTGAAGGGTACTCTTCATTGGGTAAGCGCTAAAAACTGCATTGACTTTGAAGCAAGACTTTACGACAGACTTTTCGTAAATCCCAACCCCTCAGATGAATCAACAGGCTCATTCAAGGATAACCTCAACCCCGATTCACTTACAATTCTCAGCGGCTGTAAGCTTGAAGACGGAATTGAAGACCTTAAGGTTGGTGACACCTTCCAGTTTATGCGTCAGGGTTACTTCTGCGTTGACACAACCTCAACTGAAGACAAAATCGTCTTCAACAGAACAGTTGCCCTCAATTCATCATGGAAATAATTTTTTCACATAAAAGGAGTTAATTCAAAATGAAAATTGCATATCGCATTATTACTCCGATTCTCGCAGTAGGAGCAGTGCTTATGGGCTTTTTCCTCAAGCTCTTCTACTTCGCAATCGGAACAGCAGACGAAAGCCTCAGCAGCATTGTTCAGCTTGTCGGTGCTCTCGGTGTAAAGACAAATTACGAATTCTCAGCTTATGAGCTTATCAGTCTTCTTTTGGGTATGGAGCCTGCAAAGGAAGGCAGCAAGAGCTTCGCTGAGCTTGCAGCACCCGTAATGCCACACATCATTTCATTCATCGTTTTCTTCGTTCTCACTCTTCTTATGTTCCTTGCAGTGGGTGCAGTTGCTGCAGCAACAGACAAGAGAAACGTAGTTATGGGAATGTGCGGCGGCGGACTTGTTCTCTGCTTCATCTGCATCATCATTGCTAAGCTTGCTTTTGATAAGCTTCTCGGCGGTGAGCTTTCACTCACAGACCTTATGGGAGTTTTCTCAGAAAACGTGGGTATGCAGCTTCTCGCAGCAGTTGTAACAATCACAAGCGCAACCCTTTCAGCCGGCTTCTATGCAGTGTTCGGAATGTACATTCTTGTAATTTTCTGGACAGTTCTTACCAATATGCTTATCAAAACACCTATTCAGGTTCAGAAAAAGCACAGAAGAAAGAAGCCCATGAAGAAGCTTTCAGCAATTATCCACAGATAAAAATTTACACCTTGCAGATTCAGCTCTGCAGGGTGTTTTTCTTTGCCGAAAAACGGCTTATAAGAGGTTTTAATGAAGCTCAGGAGGAAAGAGCTCCGCCGCCGATTATGCCTTTGGAAAACAGCGTTTTCCAAAGGCGCACTGTCACAGAAAAATCTGTGACAGTATGAAGCCTGCGGATTTTCCGCAGGCTTCAGCAATCGGCGGCGGCCTTCCGTTTCCGAAATTCAGACAAAGCAACGAACAAAAAAGTCCAAGGCTCGATGCCTTGGACTTTTTTAATTATATGATGATTATTTATCAAACATAGGTCTTGCAACGTATGAAGTATGAAGAAGCTCGTGAGCCTTGTGGCTGTTGGGTTCGCCGAGGAACTCAGCATAAACTGCCTTAACGTCTTCATTTTCATGGCTCTTTCTGTGAGGACGGTTCTTGTCGTTCTCATAGAGAGCTGCAGCTCTGAGACCCTTGAGGTCTGTGAAGTTGCGTACTGTTGCGCTCTGAACAGGCTGACCGCCGCCGTTGATACAACCGCCGGGACAACCCATAATTTCGATGAAGGTATAGTCAGCTGTGCCGTCCTTAACCTTATCCATAAGAACCTTAGCGTTCTTTGTACCGCTTGCAATTGCAACCTTAACTACTGTGCCGTCAAGGTCATATGAAGCTTCCTTAACGCCTTCCATACCACGAACGTCTGTGAATTCGGGGTTGTCAAGCTCTTTACCTGTGATTACTTCAGCAGCAGTTCTGAGAGCAGCTTCCATAACACCGCCTGTTGCACCGAAGATAACAGCAGCACCTGTACCCTGGCCGAGAGGTGAATCGCAGCCTTCTTCGGGAAGAAGGTTAAAGTTGATACCTGCTGATTCAATCATTCTGCCAAGCTCTCTTGTTGTAAGAGCGTAGTCAATATCTGCATAGCCGCTTGCAGCTTCGTCATCTCTGCCACATTCGAACTTCTTAGCAGTACAAGGCATAATTGCTACTGAAACGATATCCTTGGGGTCAATGCCCATCTTTTCTGCATAGTAAGTCTTGCAGATTGCACCAAACATTTGTTGGGGAGATTTGCAACTACTGAGGTTAGGAATCATTTCAGGATAGTTGTGCTCAACAAACTTAATCCATGCAGGTGAACAAGAAGTCATCATGGGAAGAACGCCACCATTGTTGAGACGGCTAAGGAATTCAGTTCCTTCTTCCATAATGGTAAGGTCTGCAGTCATATTTACGTCAAATACTGCGTTGAATCCCATTTTGCGCATTGCGGTAACCATCTTGCCTTCTACGTTGGTGCCGATGGGGTAACCGAATTCTTCGCCTAGTCCTACGCGAACGGAAGGAGCGGGAGCGATGATAACGTACTTGGACTTATCTTGGAGAGCTGCGATAACGTCGTCGATTTCTTCTCTTTCTGCAAGAGCGCCTACGGGGCAAACGCTAATACATTGACCGCAACCTACGCAAGGAACGTTGTTAAGGTCGAAGTCGAACGCTGCACCGATGTGGGTAGCAAAACCACGGGAGTTAGCGCCGATGATAGAAAGACCTTGATATTCTTTACATGCTGCAACACAACGACGGCAAAGAACGCACTTGTTGTTATCTCTTACGATATAAGGAGTAGTTGCGTCGATGTCGAATTCGTTTACGGAACCGCCAAAGCGTTTAGCGTTGCAACCGAGTTCTTCAGAAAGACGTTGAAGTTCACAGTTTTGGTTACGAACACAGCTCAAGCAATCTTTGTTGTGGTCGGAAAGAATGAGTTCAACGGTAGTTCTTCTTGCTTCAATAACTTTTGCGCTATTGGTGATAACTTCCATACCTTCGTTTACGGGATATACACAAGCTGCAACAAGGCTTCTTGCGCCCTTAACTTCTACTACGCAAACACGGCAAGCACCGATAGCGTTAATGTCGCGAAGATAACAAAGGGTGGGGATTTTGATGCCAGCGGATTTTGCTGCATCAAGGATAGTAGTACCGGCAGGAACGCTAACGTCTTGGCCGTTTATCTTCAAATTAACCATTTTAATTTCTTCCATTATATTATCCTCCTATTTCCTTACGATAGCCTTGAACTTACACTTGTCCATACATACGCCACACTTAATGCACTTAGATTGATCGATGGTGTGCATTTGCTTAACAGCACCGCTAATAGCGTTAACAGGACAGTTACGAGCGCAAAGGGTACAACCTTTACAGGTGTCGAGTACTTCGTAAGAAAGCAATGCTTTACATACGCCTGCGGGGCACTTCTTATCTACGATGTGGGTAACGTATTCGTCACGGAAGAAGCGCATGGTGGAAAGAACGGGGTTAGGAGCAGTTTGTCCTAGACCGCAAAGAGCGTTATCCTTGATGTAGTAGCAAAGTTTTTCCATTTCGTCAAGGTCACTCATTTCGCCCTTACCGGAAGTAATCTTATCTAGGTACTCAAGAAGTCTGGTGGTACCTATACGGCAAGGAGTACATTTACCGCAAGATTCATCCTTGGTGAATAGTAGGAAGAACTTAGCGATATCAACCATACAGTTGTCTTCGTCCATAACGATTA
>JAZRJR010000021.1:0-28457 GCA_045645885.1 Acutalibacteraceae bacterium
TATATATTTTGCTGAAAAACCATTTTAAGAGTTGAGAGTTAAGAGTTGAGAGTTGAGATAAGGGTCGCTTCGCTCCGATTATATTGCTGACGAAGATGGTACGTATGGGCGACCATTGGTCGTCCGTCTGACCAACATAACTGAATCTGTGAAATCATTACGGTAGGGTCACAAAGCCGTCCCTTTTAAGGGAAGGTGGATTTGCCGTAGGCAAAGACGGAAGGGTCTGTTGCGACCGCAACTCCACTCTTCACACTTTGCTTTTTACACTCTACACTCTACACTTTAATCAAACCAACCCTTAAGAAGGTCAGCCATTGCATTATTCTCAGGCTCTTTCTTCTTGTCCTTTTCCTGCTTTTTCATATAGTTCATAACGTCAAACTTGTTAGCGCCTGCAGTTTCTTTGCGCTTATTGAAATCAGAAAGCCTTTCTCTGTATCCGCAGGTGCACACAAACATCTTCTTTTCGCCCTCACCACGAAGCTCAAGCTTCTTATGACAGTCGGGACAGCGTGCGTTTGTAACCTGAGTCAGACCCTTGCGGTAACCGCATTCTCTGTCCTGACAGATGAGCATCTTACCCTTTTTGCCGTTAACCTCAAGAAGATACTTTCCGCATACGGGACACTTGTCCTTGGTTGCGTTGTCGTGGGTGTATTTTGCATCACTCATAACCACCATTGAAACGAGAGAGGTTGAGTAATCACGCATTTCACCAATGAACTTTTTCATATCAGCCTTACCTCTGCTGATATTCTGTAATTGTTGTTCCCATTTAGCGGTAAGCTCTGCAGATTTAAGGTCAGCAGGCACGATTTTTATGAGCTGAATACCTTTCTGTGTGGGGTGAATTTCCTTACCTACGCGCTCAATTGAAAAGTTGTCAAAAAGCTTTTCAATGATGTCAGCTCTTGTTGCGGGAGTACCGAGTCCGCTTGTGGTTTCGATAACTGCCTTGAGATTCTTGTCACTTATCTGCTTTGAGGGATTTTCCATTGCTGAAAGAAGAGTAGCTTCAGTATATCTTGCAGGAGGTCTTGTCTTACCTGCAATAATCTTTGTATTGCTTATGTCGAGAAGCATACCTTCCTTGAGTACGGGAAGCTCCTGACTGCGGTTTTCAACGTCAACATCGTCTTCCTCATCAGATGAAACACCATAGAATTCTTTCCAACCGGGATTTTTTATCTGCTTACCCTTTGCGTAGAAATTATACTTGTCAACTGTCAGCTGAACCTTCATTTCATCATATTCCATAGGTGCAGAAAGAACAGCCATAAAACGTCTTACAACAAGGTCGTAAATGTTTCTTTCTTCATAGCTCAGCTTGGCGAGATTAGGTGACTGCTCAGTGGGGATAATCGCATGGTGGTCAGTAACCTTTGCATTGTTCACGATGTATTTTGTCTGAAGCGGATTTCTTGCAAGCTTCATAGCACTCTGAGCGTAGGGTCCTACTGCAATTGCACGGAGTCTTTCGGGAATGGTTGCCACAATATCATCTGTGATATATCGTGAATCCGTTCTCGGATAGGTCAGCACCTTGTGATATTCATAAAGGCTCTGCATAAGTGAAAGTGTCTGCTTTGCAGAATAGCCGTATTTTTTGTTGGCGTCTCTCTGAAGCTCTGTCAGGTCATAGGCTGCAGGGGGAGGAGTTTTCTTTGCTGTTTTTTCAAGCTTTGAAACGGTAGCTTTCTTGCCTTTAACAGCCTTTTCAATGCCCTCAACAAACTCTCTGTCAGAAAATCTTGTGTTGTTCTTTCCGTCACGGAAGGTGGCGTTGAAGCCTTTTAAAATCAGCTGAAGAGTGAAGTAATCCTTGGGTCTGAAATTCTGAATTTCCTCTTCTCTCTGAACAATCATTGCAAGGGTAGGAGTCTGCACACGGCCTGCTGAAAGCTGAGCGTTGAACTTACAGGTGAGCGCTCTTGTTGTGTTAAGACCAACAAGCCAGTCGGCCTCAGCTCTCGCCTGGGCAGATTTGTAGAGATTGTCATATTCCTTTGCAGGCTTGAGATTCTGAAAGCCCTCTTTGATAGCCTTGTCGGTCTGCGATGAAATCCACAGACGGTAAGCGGGAAGCTTGCAGTGAGCCTTCATCATAATCCATCTTGCAACAAGTTCACCCTCACGTCCTGCGTCTGTTGCAATTACAAGCTTGTCCACGTCAGGACGCTTCATGAGGGCAGAAACTGCTCTGTACTGCTTTGAGGTCTGCTTGATTGTAATGAGCTTCATCTTGTCGGGAAGCATAGGCAGATCTTCAAGATTCCACCTTTTATATTTGTCGTCGTAAGCGTCAGGGTCAGCAAGGGTTACAAGATGACCCAGCGCCCATGTGATTATGTAATTCTGTCCGATTATGCAGCCGTCACCCTTACCTTTGCAGCCGAGAACTCTTGCGATGTCTCTTGCAACAGAGGGCTTTTCTGCGAGTACCAATGTTTTTGCCAAAGTGTTCACCACCAAATTAATTTTTTATCTGAATCAGATTTTTTTCTTTTTTAAGCTCTCTTTTCAGAAGAGCGGATGCACCCACGAATAAAATCATAAGTGCAAATAAAAAGTAAGGGAAAAGTCCTGCGGAAACCTTTTCGGCAATTGTGCCGAATAATGGAGGCATTATCATTATGCCAAGATAGGTTGAAGCAAGCTGAATTCCTATTACGCTTTGTGAAATATCTCTGCCGAAAAGTGAGGGCACAAGATAAGAAAGGTTGGGGAATGTGGGACCCATACCGAAGCCGAATAGAAGCAGACCGATTGCTGCGACAGATGAGGGCAGAGGCAGAGCGATAATCACACTTGCCGAAAGAAGAATACCCACACAGATTTTCAGTATCTGAAGGCTCTTCAGCTTCTTTCCGATAACGCCTGAAGCAAATCTGCCGAGTGTCATACCCACATAAAAGAGCATAGCCGTTTTTGCCGCTTTGTCAGGAGAAAATCCCTTGAATTCAGCAAAGAATGTGCTGCTCCATACGCCTGCCGTATACTCGCAGGCACAGATAACAAAGAAGACAATACAGCTGATTACTACTGAGGGCATTTTCAGCATTTCTTTGGTTGAAAGCACCTTTAAAGGCTTCTCTTCCTCTTCAACACTTGCTTTTTCCTTTTTTTTCCAATAAGGCAGAGCAAAGAGCAATATAAGAGTTATTGCCGTCTGCAGAAGTCCTACGGTGAAATATGCTCTCTTCCAGTTGTTATCGTCTGCAAGGCAGAGAGAAACAAGATAAGGGCTGAGAGTTACACCCAAGCCGTAAAAGCAGTGCAGATAGCTCATCTGCGAGCCTGTGCAGTTGAGAGCAACAAAGCCGTTGAGAGCAGCATCGATTGTACCTGCACCCACACCGAGAGGTAAGGAAAGAAGAAAGAAAAAGATTACATTCTTTGAAAAGGACAATCCCAGAAGTGCCATAGCAGTAAGCGCCGTACTGAAAACAGCAACAACCCCTGTGCCGAATCTTTTTGTAAGCCTTGTGCTCATAAGGCAGGAAAGCATTGTGAAAAAGCTCACCGTAAGTGAAATATATCCTGCAAGAGAAACGGGCAGATTCAGGTCTTCATAAACCGCAGGCCATACCGTACCCAATACCGAGTCAGGCAGACCTACAGCGATATATGAAATTGCAATAATAACAAGAATGATAGCCATAGTCTTACTTTATAACAGAAAGGCAGCAGAATTCTTCCTTGAAGGAATCGCTGATTATCTTTTCTACGTCCTCTTTTCTGATTTCCTTATAAAGCTCAATTGTGTCAAATAAACCGTGACCGTTGAAGTATGCATCAATGAGGTTATTTGCAAGGTCGTCAACATCGTTATAAGAGAACACCTCTGCACCGTAAAGCTTTTTGAGTGAAACCTCGAAGTCCTCATCTCTGATGCCATTTTTACGGATTTTGTCAATTTCTGAAAGAATTTCTTCCTTCACCCTTTCAGGGTTGTTGCTTTCGCCCGTAAATATGGGAGCGGAAAAGCCTCTGCCGGTGAAGTATTCCTTGCCGAAGGATGTGTTGATAAGTCCCTCTGAGAGCATTTTACTGTAAAGAGGGGAAACCTTACCTGCAATTATGTCAAGGGCAAGATTCATAAGAAGAGTTTCCTTTACTGTGCGCACAGGCTCACTGTAGCTTTCCTTGAAGCCGAGAGCAAATTTCGGCATATCCACACCGAGTGCTTCTTCAATATAGCTTTCTGCAACCTCTTTCGGCTCTTCGGGAATAATCTGCTGAAATTTAACCGGTTTTTCAGACTTTATAACCTTGTCAACAATTGAAAGAACGGTTTCTTTTTTTACGTTGCCTGCAACAGCAAGAGCCATATTTGAAAGGTTGTAGAAGGTATTGTAGCAGCTGTAAAGAAGCTCTGCATTTATTTCAGCAATGGATTCGATTGTGCCCGCAATGTCGATTCTTACGGGGTTCTTGCTGTAAAGACCGCGAAGAAGATTGAAAAGCACCTGCCAGTCGGGACTGTCCTGATACATTCTGATTTCCTGACCGATAATACCTTGCTCCTTCTGTACTGTTTCCTCGGTGAAGTAAGGTGCTTTTACAAAGTCAAGAAGAATTTCAAGGTTCTTTTCGAATTCGCCTGAGCATTGGAAAAGATAGCAGGTACGGTCAAAGCTTGTGTAAGCGTTTGCGTTCGCACCTGTTTCTGCAAAGCGCTCAAAAGCGTCAAGCTCTTCACTTTCAAAAAGCTTGTGCTCAAGAAAATGAGCAATACCCTCAGGTACACTTGTAAAGCTGTCTTCGTTTTCAAGCTTGAAGCAGGTGTCAACCGAGCCGTACTTTGTGCCGAAAAGAGCATATGCACCGTTGTAATCAGGCTTTTCCATAACAAAAATCTTAAGACCGCTTTCGTGGTCAATTTCATAATATTCCTCTTTAAGAAGGTGATTTTTAATGAGCTTTTCTTTCATTATTCATTTTCCTCCTTTTCGCTTTCGAGAATAAATACTGTGTCTTCCGTTACCATATTTGCCGCAATAATAATCTCTTCACGGCTTACATTATTAAGAAGCTCTGCATATTCCTCCGGTGTTCTGAATGTGCCTGAAAGACACTGGCTTTCCATAAAAGCCTCAATTCCGAGAACACTGTCCTCAACTGAATTGAATGAGTCAACAAGGCTCTTTTTTGCGTTTTCAACAGTTTCGTCTGTGAAGTTGCCCTTGCGTACCTCGTCAAGCTCGTTTCTGATAGCGGTGAGTGCTTTTTCTGCGTTTTCGGTTTCAACACCGCTTTCTACGGTGATGATGCCCTTTGAAGCCACAAGTCTTGCTGCACAGTAATAGCAAAGGCTCATCTTTTCTCTTACGTTCATAAAGAGCTTTGAGAATGTGCCGCCGCCGAAAATTGCAGTCATAAGTCTGATGGCAGGGTAGTTGTCAAAATCAAAGGTCATACCTGCTCTCATACCGATTACAAGCTTGCCTTGTTTAACGCTTTGCTTTTCTCTTACGGTATTGCTGCCGTAGCTTTCGGTGAGGAATTCAGTTCTGATTTCGATGATGTCAGCTTTCTTTCTCTGAAGGTTATCGAAATAAGCTGAAGTGATGCTCTGAACCTTATCCATATCAAATGAGCCTACCGCATTTATCTGAACGGGACAGGTGGTGAGAATTTTTTTCCATTCTGCAAAAATTTCTTTTCCGTTCAGCTCCGCAATTCTTTCCTTCTTTCCGAATTTATGAATACCGTAGCTTTCATCTCTGCACATTTCCTCTGTCATACGGTTCAGTGCATAGATTCGCTTTTCGTCTTTTTCGCTTTCGATTTTTTCAATGAGAAGGCGCTTTTCTCTCTCCATATTTTCTTCTCTGAAGCCGTCAGGAGTAATGTCGGGGGAGAAGATGCAATCCATAAGAAGTCTGATTGCTTCATCTGAAACTGCTTTTCCGTCAAGTGAAAAACGGTCATCAACCATAACCAGAGAAAGAGTAAGCACCTGAGCTTCACCGATTTTCTTGACTGAGGGCGAAATAACCGCACCGTAAAGTGAAGCCAGCTTTCTGTTCATTGAAATTATATCGGGGTAGCTTCTGTTTGTTCTTGCAAGAAGATAGCAAAGCAGTGCTCTTTCGCTGCTTTTTTCGTCAAGGGGACAGATAAGACTCACGGAAACTACAGATGTTTTGAATCTTTCTGTTTTATGAAAAGCAAAGCTTACACCTTCGCTGATTCTTTTGATTTCCATAATATACCTCCGTGTTATAACTAAAAATTAAATTATGCTTAACGATTATATCATAATATAGTGTTAATATGCAAGATAAAGAGAAAAGAGCTTTTCTTCTTTCGTCAATCTGCACATCAAAAGAAAAAATTCCCTGATTTTCTTCCTTTTTAAAAGAGCAGAGCGGCATTTTATAGTGAAATTCAACAATGTAAAAAGTGACGAAAAACCCCTGTTTAAAAGGCTTAATAATGCCAAAGGTAACAAAAAAGTTACAATATTAAAAAGAAATTTGAAAAAATACCTAAAAATTTTGCTCTTTTATATTGCAAAATACCGAAAAATTGTGTACAATGGTTAAAGTGACAATAGTCAAATTATCCAATGTGTAAAAATAAAAGATTTGGGGAGGACATTTAATATGTCTAACAGATTATTTCAGGGAATAGTACATCAGATGAAAGATGCAATTGACCGCACTATCGGCGTTGTTGACAGCAGCGGTGTAGTTATTTGCTGCAGTGACCTTGGTAAAATCGGTGAATCAGACTTTGTTGATATGAGAGAGGTTCTTTCTTCTGACGGTGTGAAAGTAATTGCAGGTAAAACCTTCCTTGCAATCGGCGCACAGAACCATCCCGACAGTGCTGTTTTCGTTGACGGCAACGATGAAAATGCTGCTAACTATGCAAGACTTATTTCAGTTTCACTTGGCGGCATCAAGCAGTACTATGACGTAAAGTTCGACAGAAGCAACTTTATCAAAAATGTAATTCTTGACAATATCCTTCAGGGTGATATCTATCTTAAAACGAGAGAGCTGGGCTTTAACAACGAGGTTCCCAGATGCGTTCTTCTTATAAGAACAGCTGAAAGAACCGAGGGTTCGGTAAGTGAATCAATCCAGAGCCTTTTCCCGGATAAGAACAAGGATTTCGTTATCAATATCAATGAAACCGACATCGCACTCGTTAAAGAGCTTCGTGGCGGCAACGAAATCAAAGACCTTGAAAAGCTTGCAAGAAGCATTGTTGACTCTCTTCATACAGAATTTTACATCAACTGCATTATCGGTATCGGTACAATCGTAAACGGTATCAAGGATCTTCCCCGTTCCTTCAAGGAATCACAGATCGCTCTTGAGGTAAGCAAGGTGTTCGACACCGAAAAGACAATTGCAACCTATGAAAACTTAGGTATTGCAAGACTTATTTATCAGCTTCCCACAACTCTTTGTGAAATGTTCCTTAAGGAAATCTTCAAGAAGGGCTCAATTGTAGGTCTTGACCACGAAACACTTTTCACAATTCAGAAGTTCTTTGAGAACAACCTGAACGTTTCAGAAACCTCAAGAAAGCTTTTCATCCACAGAAATACCCTTGTTTACAGACTTGAAAAAATCAAGAAGCTGACAGGCCTTGACCTGAGAGAATTTGATGACGCAATCGTATTCAAAGTAGCTCTTATGGTTAAGAAATACCTTGACGCAAAGCCCATTAAGTATTAATAGGAAAATAAACCTTACTTCGCAGCGTATATCATATACTCTGCGAAAACTTTTGGAGAAATGTAAAGTATGATAGAGTTTAAAAATGTTTCAATGAAATACAAGACCAACGGGGCGATAGCTCTCGATGACGTCAATGTAAGAATTGATGACGGTGAGTTTGTTTTTATCGTTGGTGCCTCAGGTGCAGGTAAAAGCTCATTCCTCAACGTTATTATGGGTCAGGAAAAGGTTGACTCAGGCATTGTTAAGGTTGGTCCCTACAGCCTTACCACAATCAAACGCCGTGAGCTTCCTTATCTTCGCAGAAGACTGGGTATCGTTTTCCAGGATTTCCGTCTTATTCCCAAAATGACCGTTTATGACAATGTTGCTTTCGCGCTTCGTGTTATCGGTCTCGGTGAAAAGAAAATCACAAAAAGAGTGCGCTATGTGCTCAGGCTTGTTGACCTTGCTTCAAAATCTGATTGTTTCCCGAATCAGCTTTCTCAGGGTGAAAGACAGCGTGTTGCAATTGCCCGTGCTCTCGTAAATAATCCCAGCATCATTATCGCAGACGAGCCCACAGGTAACCTTGACCCCGTGCTCTCAAACGATATTATGAGCCTTTTTGACAAGATTAATGCACTTGGTGCAACAGTTGTTGTGGTTACACACGACCTTGAGCTTGTTCATCAGTTTGACCACAGAATCGTAACTATCGAAGAGGGTAAAATCGTCTCCGATATTCCTGCAAGAGCAAACAGAAACGAAGATGTTTCATTTGCTGCAGCAACTGAAGCAAAGGAGGAAACCGAAAATGGCTAATAAAAAGAACAACAAGCGTTCCTCCGGCGGTCTTAATCCCAACTATCTTACAAAGATGGGCGCCCACAACCTTATTGCAAACCGCAGTATGTCTTTTTCATCAATCAGCGTGCTTACTGCCTGTCTTCTTCTTATCGGTATTTCAGTTGTAATTCTTCTCAACATTCAGAACCTTGTTAAAGACGTTGAAAAGCAGAATGTAGTTGTTGCTTTCGTAAAGCTTGACGCTGACGATGAAACAACCGCAAAGGTCGGCACAGACCTTCTTGCAATTCCCAATGTTGAAGCTATTGAATTTGTTTCAAAGGAACAGGGCTATGAAGAACAGCTCAAGGAATTCGGTGTTGAACAGGATCTTTTTGATGACATAATTGAAAACCCGCTTCCCCATTCCTACAGAATATCCGTGAGCAACCTTGAAGAGTTCAGCGTTACTCTGGAGCAGATAAAGGCTGTGGAAAATGTTGACGCAGTAAGAGAAAGTCAGGAGCTTGTAAATCAGATTTCCACCATACAGAATTCTGTAACGGCAATCTGTGTGATTATGGTTATAGTTCTTGCTTTCGTTTCAATGTTTATTATTTCAAACACTATCAGAATTACTATGGTGTCAAGAAAAATTGACATTCAGGTTATGAAGTCCGTTGGCGCAACAAACCTCTTTATCTGTTGGCCCTTTATGATTGAAGGTGTAATCATCGGCTTCATTTCAGGTGTGATTTCACTTCTGCTCACTGTGGCATTCCAGAAGTTTGAGGGTGAATCTCTCAGCTCACTTCTTGCCCTTTTCGGCAGTGAATCAATTTCAATAATTGACCATCTTCCTCTTCTTATTGTGACTTACATCTTCGCAGGTGTAATCATCAGCTCAATGGGCAGTGTGTTCTCAATCAGAAAATATCTCAAAAAAGAAGGCAGCGAAGCTCAGGACATTTAAAATTTTCCGGAGGTTTTATGAAAACTAAAAGAATAATATCTTTACTTCTCGCACTTCTTATGTTTTTTACAGTTGTCGGCACAGAGGTTTATGCGGCAACAAAAGAAGAGCTTGAAAACAAGATAGAACAGCTTGACGGTCAGATTGCAGCTAACAAGAATAAGCTGAACGCTCTCAAGGGTAAAAAAGAAAAGCAGAAGGAATATCTTGAAACCCTTGAAAAGCAGCTTGACACCGTTGAGGAAAAAGCAACAAGTCTGCAGGTGCAGGTGAATACTCTCGATAAGAGTATCTCAAAGCTTGACAAGCAGATCAATACTCTCTCAAAAGATATAAAGAAAACCAAAAAGCAGATTAAAAAGGCTGAAGATGACATTGTGACTATGGAAGAAACCATAGAAAACACAAGTGACCGTATGGCTGAAAAGCTTCGTGCTTCATATATGAAGGGAAGCGAATCAACACTTCAGATTCTTATGGGTGCAGACTCACTTGCAAGCTTTATGACAAGACTTGAAATGATGAAGCGCACATCAGAAAAGGACAAGAAGGACATTGAAGATTTCAGAGATACAGTAGTAAGCCTTAAGGATACAAGAAAGCAGCTTATTTCTGACAAGAAGGCTCTTGACGAAAAAAGAGAAGAACGTAAGGAAAGCAAGGAAAAGCTTGTGACTGAGCGTTCAGCCCTCAAGAAAAAGCAAAAGGAATATAACAGTACGGTTTCTCAGCTTGAAAACCAGTATGATGAGGTTGACGATTACGTAAAAGAGCTTGATAAGTCAAGTGCTGCTTATGAAAGCTACATCAAAAAGCTTGAACAGGAAAAGAAGGCAGCTGACGCTGAAATTGACCGTATTCTCAAGGAATACTATCAGAATCAGAACCCGTCATCAGGCGGATCATATGACACAAGCTCAAGCTGGGCGTGGCCTTTGGGCAGTGCAAGCTGCTACATCAGCAGTCATTACGGCTACAGAAATCCCAGCATCTCAGGCTGGGGCTTCCACGGCGGTACTGACATCACAGGCGGCGGAATTCACGGCAAGCCCGTTTATGCAACAAAGGCAGGTAAGGTTATTACTGCAGTAACAAGCAGCACAGGCTACGGCATTTATGTGCTTATTGACCACGGTAACGGATATTCAAGCCTTTATGCCCATATGTCAGCACGTTATGTAAACACCGGTGACACCGTTAAAAAAGGACAGATGATAGGCCGTGTAGGTTCAACAGGTAACTCAACCGGCCCGCACCTTCACTTTGAAATCAGAGTTTACGGTGAAAAGAAGAACCCGATGAATTACGTAAAGAAACCATAATAACAAAATTAAAAGAGGGGTAGATTTTCTATCCCTCTGCTACGCTTTTTATTAAGGATACAAAGGAGGTACGCAATGAAAAGATTTACGGCGATTTTCTGCTGTTTATGTCTCTTGTTTACTGCAGTGGAATGGTCTGCGGTAAATAACATTGTCTTTGCTGCCACTCAGCAGGAGCTTGAGGACAAAAGCGACGAGCTTGATGCTGAAATCAAGGCGAATCAGAAAAAGCTCAATGAAATCAGAAACAACAAAAAAGCTCAGCAGGAATATCTGAATACCCTTAATGCACAGATTAAGGCATATAAGGAAAAAATGAATAATATTCAGACACAGATGAATACTGTTGAGACTGAAATTACAAACTATAATGCACAGATAAATCAGCTTTCAAAAGAAATCAAGCAGACCAACAAGCAGATTAAAGAGGCGAAAAAGCAGATAACAGAGCTTGAAGCTGACCTCAGCTCAAAGGCAGATGCTCTTGCCGACAAGCTTCGTTCAAACTATGTGAACGGAACAGAATCTCCGCTTAAAATACTTATGGGTGCCGACTCTCTTGCAAGCTTTCTCACAAGACTTGAAATGATGAAACGCATTTCAGAAAGCGAAAAGAAGGTTATCACCGAAATCAAGGACAAGGCTGAAACTCTGGAAGAAACCAAAAAGTCTCTTGAAAAAGATAAGGCAGAGCTTAAAAACAAGAAAGAAGAAATTTCAGGCAGCCGGAAGGCAAAAGAAGAAAAGCAGAGTGATTATAAAGAAAAGCTCAGCGAACAGAAAAAAGTTCTCGAAAAGCTTGAAAAACAGCAGGCTGATGTAGAAAAGCTTATTGCTTCTCTTGACAAATCAGGCAAGACCTATCAGAACTATATCAATAATCTTGAAGCCGAGAAAAAGGCGGCTGACGACGAAATCAATAAGTTCCTCAGCGAGTACTACGCTTCACAGAACGGCGGCACAACAAAGCCTACGCTTCCCGCACAGAATGCAAACCCCACAACCAACTCAAGTGCAGGAGGCGGTTATGTCTCAGGTGACACGTGGGCGTGGCCTCTCGGTTCAACCTGGTGTTACATTTCAAGCGGTTACGGCAACCGTGATGCAAGTGTATCAGGCAATGCTTTCCATGGCGGTATAGATATTGCGGGCGGCAGCGGCAAGCTTCACGGAGCTCCTGTTTATGCAACAAGAGCAGGTACTGTAATTTCTGCCGTAACAAGTAACACAGGCTACGGAATTTACGTGCTTATCGACCACGGCGGCGGATATTCAAGCCTTTATGCCCATATGTCAGTGCGCTATGTAAATGTAGGCGAAACAGTGCAGAAGGGACAGATGATAGGCAGAGTAGGAAACACAGGTAATTCAACGGGTGCTCACCTTCACTTTGAAATCAGATATTACGGTGAAAAGCAGGATCCTCTGAAATTTGTAAAGAACCCCAACTGACAAGCTTTTAAATTCAACAAAAAGAGGTGATTCAGTATGAATAAAAAAATATCTCTCGGCACAGTTATCGGCCTTATTGCAATCGCTATTGCTATAACCTCGGCAATTACGATGAATGCAGTAAAGCTCAGCTACAATTCAATACTGAAAAACCTGCCTGAAAGATCACAGAGATATGCTCTGCTTGAAGAGCTTCAGGATATTATCGATGAGAATTATTACGGCAAAAGAAGCCGTGAAGAGCTGCTCTCTTCTCTCGGTGAAGGTTATGTGAATTCACTTGGTGACACAGACGACAAGTTTATGACAGGTGAGGAATACAAAGAATACCTCAGAGAGAAAAGCGGCAATATGTCAGGCATCGGTGCAAAGACCGAGAGAGTAAAAAACACACTTAAGATAACAAAGGTTTACAGTAATTCACCTGCAAAAAAAGCAGGTCTTAAAGCAGGTGACATTATTGTAGGGTTTGACGGCATAAAACTTAATAAGAGCAATTTCAAAGAGCTTACAGGAAAGCTCAACGGTGAAAATCTCTCCTCGGTAAATATCATCTATAAGCGTGATAAGACCGAGAAAAGCGTTACTCTTATGAAGGGCTATGAGATACCATCTGTTGAATGGGATGTTTATGAAAACGTGGGTTATCTTAAAATTGCAGATTTCTTTTCAAAAACTGCTGACGATTTAAAAGTGCAGACAGAAAAGCTTGTTTCGTCAGGAATGAAGGCAATTATAATAGATCTTCGTGAAAACGAAAGCACCAATTATGATTATATGCTTTCCTGCCTTGATATTTTTGTGCCTATGGACAGCAGCGATAATCATACCTTCAAGGTTGCTGACGAAAACGGAAATATCATAAAAACCTTATCAACAACTCCCGGTGAGGTTAATATTCCCATTGCAATTCTTGCCTCAACAAAAACAAAGGCGGCGGCAGAATTTTTCTGTTCTGCAATGAAGGATTTTTCTAAGGCTGTGATTTTCTCTGACGGTAACACTGCAGGGGATGTAAGTCTTATGGAGGTCTTTGAGCTTTCAAACGGCAGCGCGGTGCTTCTCACCGTAGGTAAGGTTCAGCCTTACAAGGGCGAAAGCTATGAAGACGAGGGGATAACCCCCGATTATATTTATGAAAGTGACAGCAAGGGTACGAAGCTCTCTGAAGACAGTCAGTTTGTTTATGCCGTATCCGTGCTTACGGAATAATTCTGAAAGGAGCTGAAAAAATTGAACGTAAAAGTTTCGGTTATTGTCGCAGTAGGCGGCGTACAAGGTAATCTCAGAAATTCTCTTGATTCAATTAAAAATCAGAGCCTTAAAGAAATTGAAGTGCTTCTTCTTGATGCAGCGGCTGATGAAGCTGCCGTTTCTGTAATGAAGGAATTCTGCTCTGACGGCAGATTCCGTTACATAAAAACTGACGGTCCCAGCATCTCCTTTGCAAGAAACAGAGGAATAAAGGAAGCAAAGGGTAAGTATATAGCCTTCGGTGATCCGAATGTTATTTTTACAGGTAAGGTTATTGAGGGAATGTATGAGTGCGCTGAAAAGGAAAACGCCGATTTGTGCCTTGCTCCCATGGCAAGCTCTGACGTTTACGGAAAGCACGAGTTCACATCATCAGATATTCTTTCCCACAGAAAAAAGACCGACAAATTTGACACAGACCTTATATGGAACCCCGCTGTAACGAACAAGCTTTTTCTCAAAAGCAAAATTGAAGAAACAGGTCTTATCTTCAACAGATACGGCAAGGCGAGAGAAGCGGCTTTTTCAATTCCCTTTGCCTTTTGCAGCGATGTGATTGTGTCTTCATCAAAGGGTGCGGTTATCTATATCAATCCTGTTGCCAATGAGGGTGTAAGCGAATTCCTTATTGAGCACTATCTTGATGCTTATGAATTTATAATTAAAAAAGCTGAGGAAGCTTTCAGAAAGGCAATTGAAGAAAGTGTTACCGACTTTGACCGCAAAGAGCTTAAAAAGCTTGCTGTTTGCTATATCGACCAGGTTTACCACAAGGAAATCACCGTTCTTCTTTATTCCTATTACCGCCATTTCTGGAGTCTTTCAGACGAAGAAATCAAGCGTTATGCTGACATCATAATGAACCTTTATGAAAAGCTTTCAAAGTCAGGTAAAAAATCTCTCAGAAAAAAGAACAAGGATATTTTCTACGGTGAAAGGCTTATAACATCAAGAAAAGAAATGGCTGAAAACCCGAAGGTTACCGTTTGCATCGGTATGGGTGTCAAAGACCTTGAAATCAGAAAAGAAAGACTTAAAATTCAGGTTGAGTCAATCTTTATGCAGACTATGCCCACCTTTGAGCTTTTTGTTGATTCAAGGCTTTATGATATCTTCCCTGAAAAGTGGAAGAATTGCGAGAATATAACCTATATTGAAACGGAATCCTTGGGTGAGTTCAAGGACTCTGCACTTGAAAAAAGCAAAACGGAATATATTATGTTCCAGGACGGCTTTGCAAGGCTCAATCCGAAAATTCTTATGCGTCACTACTGTGCTTTTGAGGGTAAGGATAAATACGGTTTTTCAACCTCACCCCTTACACGCTTTGACGGAAAGAACACAGGGGAATATATTTTCTCGTCACTTTTCTTTGAAAATGACCTTAAACAGACAAGAGTGGGGGAAGAAAAGCTCTTTGTGCTTGACTTGTTCTTCTCCAACAAGCTTTTCAGAAAAGAGCATCTTTTAGGCATACATTTCAATTTCACTGATAACCCCGTTCTTGATATGTATCAGCTTTATATGCATTCGAGATTCAAGAAAATCTCCCACAGAGGTTCATATCTTCCCTATACAGAAGATGAAGCAATGAACTATCTGAAAAGTATGCAGACCTCAATGCTTACTGACTGCAGAAGAGTTTTCAAAAAATATAAGCAAATCTATTTCGTAAAGTTCAAGGTGAACAAGGCTGAAAAGGCTGTGAAGAAAACTCTGCGAATTTTAGAAAGAAAGCTTCAGAGCTTTTTGGGTATGATTCTTTCAGCTTTTTACAGCAAGCAGAAAATTCAGCCGAGAGCCTTCTTTTATACAACACGAGCTGACAAGCTGCCACTTGAAAACCTTCTTTGTGTTTATTATGCATTCAGCGGTGAAAAGGTGCTTTTTGCAAAAAGAGAGCCTCACACCTTCAAGGATACTGCAAAAATCAGAAAGCACATTCTTACGAGTAAGGTTATAGTGACCGATGACTATGTGAGTCTTCTTAAAAATGTGCGTCTGAGAGAAAATCAGAAGGTTATTCAGCTGTGGTATGCAGGTGGTGCACTGCGCCGTTTCGGTCTGGATTCACCTGATAAGGATTCGAGAATTGATGAATATAAATTCCACAGTCAGTATACAGATGTGTGCGTTTCTTCCGAATATGTGCGTCAGTTCTACGCTCACGCCTTCGGTGTTGAAATGGACGTTATAAAGGCTGTGGGCAATCCCAGAACCGACCTTATAATCAACGAGGATAAGCTCAAAGAAAGCAAAGAAAGCATCTGCTCCAAGCATCCTCTTTTAAAGGATAAAAAGAAAATTTATGTTTATCTTCCCACCAACAGAGAGTATGAAGATGAAAGCAAGGCTTTCAATCCTCAGCTCAATTGGGAAGAGCTTAACGATGAGCTTTATGACGATGAAATTTTCATTATCAGCCGTCATCCGAATATGAAAGAGGAATATATCAAGGGTATGCTTTATCCGAGAGTCAAGGATTATACCATGGATTCAGCAATGGAGCTTCTTTCGGTTGCCGATGTTGTAATCACAGACTATTCCGCAATTATGTTCGATTCAACAATTATGGAAATACCCATGGTTTTCTACTGTCCCGACTATGACACCTATGACTGCGATTTCTACCTTAACTATGAGCGTGATGTTCCGGGTGAAATCATCAAAGACCCCAATGAGCTTCTTGAAGCAATCAGACGTGCAGGTGAAAACGGATATAAAGAAAGCATAAAAGCTTTCAAAGAAAAAGAAATGGGTGCCTGTGACGGAAAGTCAACAGACAGGGTTGTTGCACTTATCGAAGATTATCTCAAATAAAAATAAGAGCTGTTGCATTGAATTTAATATGCAGCAGCTTTTTGTTTTTTTATTAAAATTTTACCTTTTATATTTGCTCTTTTTCCGCTAAAACTTATTATTGCGACAACATAAAAATGAGTCGCAAGGGAGGTGGAAAATGGCGAAAACAATCCTATTTATAAGAGGCATACTTTTAACGGTAACGGCTGTTTTTCTTGCGGCTCTTATTTACGGCTTTTATGCAGTACCCGATGAGATAATTTCAGTCAGGGAAAAACCTGCAAATGTAAGCTTTGTTTATACATTGACTTATGAAGAAAGCAAGCTGCGTGAAAAAATTCAGTCACAGGAAAAAGGTGACACATATGATGTTAATGTCAGCTTTCTTAAAATTTTACCCGTTAAAAATTCATCACTGACAGTCAGTGAAAGAGATTATGTTGCCATCTCAGGTGAGCTTTTTGGATTAAGACTTTTTACAGAAGGCATAATCATCGTGGGAATTGATGAAGTAAAAACGGCAAAGGGGAACATAAGTCCCGCCAGAAAAGCCGGGCTTCAGAAGGGCGACGTTATTATTTCAATTGATAATGTCAAGGTCAAAAGCTGCAATGAGGTATCGGAAATAATTGAAAAAAGCAGCGGCAGAGTGATGAAGCTTGAATTCAGTCGGAAAGGCAAAAACTTTGAAACAGATTTCCGTACGGCTTATAGTGAAACCGAAGGGAAATATAAGGCAGGAATCTGGATAAGAGACAGTGCGGCAGGTATAGGAACAATGACCTTTTTTGACCCGCAGAGAAAGACTTTTGCAGCCTTGGGCCACGGTGTCTGCGATGTTGACACAGGTGAGATATTGCCCGTTTTTGAGGGCGATATTGTAAAAGCTGATATAAACGGCTGCTACAAAGGTCAGAAGGGCAAGGCAGGTGAGCTTTGCGGAGTTTTCTCTTCTGAAAGTAAGGGCGTACTGTATCTCAACTCAAAGTGCGGAGTGTACGGTGAGCTTTTCAGTCTTCCTGAAACTGACACTCTTTATCCTGTGGCTTTCAACGATGAAGTGAAAAAAGGGAAAGCACAGATAGTTTCGACTGTTGATGAAAAGGGCCCTCAGCTGTACGATATTGAAATTACTAAAATATCCGAGGAAAACAGTGAAGACAAAAATCTTGTGATAAAGATAACGGATGATGACCTTCTCAGTAAGACGGGAGGAATTGTACAGGGAATGAGCGGCAGTCCCGTAATTCAGGACGGTAAGCTTGTGGGTGCTGTAACCCACGTTTTTATAAATGACCCCACTCAGGGTTATGCCATTTTCTCCCGCACGATGCTTCAGAAAATGCGAAGCGCTGACGAGAGCATAAAGAAAGCATCGTAAAAGAATAAACCTGTATTATGGAAATCATAATGCAGGTTTTTGTTGATAATTTTTATGCTTTATGATATAATATACCTGATAAAGAAAGAAGGTGTTTCTATGAGTGAAATTGAACGCATAGTAAATGAGGTTGACAGTTCAATGGCTATGGAGGGCTTTGTTCTGAATCCTGATGATAAAAACAGAATAGTAAATTGTCTTAAAGAACCGGAAAGTCTGGAAGCTGTTATTGAAAGTCTTGTTAATAAACATAAGATGAGTGTAAATTGAAATGAAAAACTACGAATATGATTATGAATGGGATAAGGAATATTGCTATCCAGAATCCCGTGTTCTTATTAATAAGCTTAATATAAAAAGTGCTGAAAAGCTTTCAATAGCAGAAAAAGAGATAACATCCTTAAAACTCGCATACATAAAGAAAAATCCTATTAAAGGCAATTTTGATTTGGGACATCTTCAGAGTATACATAAGTTTCTCTTTGAAGATATTTATCCTTGGGCGGGTGAGTTGCGTCACGTCAATATTTCAAAAGGCAATCAGTTTTGTCTTTGGCAGAATATAGAAGAATATGCTGAAAATATTTTCGACGAACTGAAAAAAGAAAATTATCTTACAGATTCTGATAATATGCCTCACAGACTTGCATATTACCTCAGTGAGATTAATGTGCTTCATCCGTTCCGTGAGGGAAATGGCAGAACGCAGAGATTATTTATAGAATATCTTGCGGAAAATGCAGGTTACTGTGTAGACTTTACAAGTGTAACTCCAAGAGAAATGATAGTTGCAAGTGCAGAATCCTTTGCCTGCAATTATGAAAAAATAAATAAAATGTTCGAGCGTATAACAAATAAAAAATAACGGAAAAGGCGACACATCAAGTGTCGCCTGAATTTTTTTATTCAATTCCCTTGAGAGCCTCAAGCTCTTTCTTGTCAACCTTAATCTGTGTATCCTTGATAACCTTGACCTGATGTCTGTTTATAATAATAGGTGCAGCGTCAGGCTTCTTTTCAAGTGTAACGGTAAGCATACCTGTGAGAAGGTTGAAGTCGATAACCGTGCCCTTGCCTTCGGGTGTTTCAACGATAGCACCGTTTTTCGGTGTTACTCTGAGAAGGTGCTCATAAGCCTCCTGCTCATATTTGAGACAGCACATAAGTCTGCCACAGGTACCGCTGATTTTTACGGGGCTTAATGAAAGACTCTGTTCCTTTGCCATTTTGATTGAAACCGGCTGGAAATCACCGAGGAAGGTGTTGCAGCAGAAGGGTCTTCCGCAGATTCCGAGACCGCCGACCTTTTTGCTTTCGTCTCTTACACCGATCTGACGAAGCTCAATTCTCGTCTTGAAAACACCTGCAAGGTCTTTTACAAGCTCTCTGAAATCCACTCTGCCGTCAGCTGTGAAATAGAAGAGAATTTTGTTTCTGTCAAAGGTATATTCAACATCAACAAGCTTCATTTTAAGACCGTGCTCCTGAATTTTCTTCTGGCAGGTTTCAAATGCGCTTTTTTCTCTTTCCTTGTTTTCTTCAACTGTTCTGATATCCTCTGCAGTAGCAAGACGGAGAACAGGCTTAAGGGGAGAGGTGAGCTCTTCTTCGGCAATTTCACGGTTTGCAATTGAAACCGTGCCGCACTCAATACCTCTGGATGTTTCTACAATTACTTTATCTTTAACGTTGAAGCTTTTACCCTGAGGATCAAAGTAATAATTCTTACCAACGTCCTTGAATCTTACGGAGATAATTTCTGCCATAATTCTGTTCCTTTCTTATCGGTTTTTTATATCGTAAAGCTTTGATGATAATCTTGTTAATGTCAGATTGTGGTTAGCTGATTTTTCAGCACAGTCAATAAGCTCTGAAACTGTTTCAAAAAGTCTGATTCCTTTTTTTGCGGTAAGCGCTGTGCTGAGCGCTTTTGCCGTGTCAGGAAATTCTGAAAGGGCTTCCTTTAAACCGCTCTGAAAAACAACACAGTCACGGATAATAACCGACATCTGCTTAAGTACATCAAGAAGGAAATGCTTGTCCTTCTGAAGCTCCGCAGTCTTTTTTATAAATGAAAGCTCATTTTCCCTTGCAAAAGAAAGAAGAAGCTCGTTGGCCTTGTCCTTTGCTTTCTGTGCCTTTTCGCTGTCATCTTTAGTGAATTCTTCGCCGAGGCTATATGAAGTGGCTCTTGAAATGACCGTGTCAAGAAGTGATGATTTTGAAGGACAGGTGAGAATGAAAAGCACGTGACTCTGAGGCTCTTCAAAAATTTTGAGAAGTGCATTCTGTGCTGCGGGATTCATAAGCTGAGCCTCGCTTATAATGAAAATGCTTTTGCTTCCTTCGTTGGGGAAAAGCAGAGCCTTACTTTTAATTTCTCTGACGGTGTCCACCTTGATCATTGTGCTGTCAGAAGGCTTTCTGATAAGATGCAAATCAGGATGGCCGAGATTTTCTGCCTTTATGCAAGAAGAACATACTCCGCAGGGCTTAAGCTTTTCTTTGCAGAGAACAGCTTTTGAAAGCTCAATTGCAGCTTTCAGCCTGATTTCTTCTGATGCACCTTCAAAAATGAGGGCGTGAGAAAGTCTGCCGTTTTTTAAAGAACTTTCAATCTGGTTTCTGAAACCTTCGTTTACACTTAAGTTTTCAAACACATTAACGCCTCACTAACCTACATAATCCAATACATTATACATTAAAAGCATAAATTTTGCAATAGTTTAATAAATATAAATGTCAATAAGGAAGTCGTATCAATGAATTTGCAAGGTTTTGACTGACCTTCCAAAAAAATATTAGTTGAAAAAGAAAAAAATTTCATATAACCTATTGAATTTTTTATTTTATATGTTAAAATGAAGCTATCAAATACTTAGGAGGTTACGATTATGGCATACGTTATTAGTGAAGATTGCATCTCATGCGGCGCTTGTGCAGACGGTTGTCCCGTTGGCGCAATCAGCGAATGCGACGACAAGTTCGTTATCGATGCTGATGCTTGCATCGACTGCGGTGCTTGTGCAGACGGTTGTCCCGTAAGCGCAATCAGCGAAGGCTAATCATTAAAATTAAAAAGGGGGTTGCAGTTTTGCAGCCCCTTATTTCTTTGCTTTTATAAAATGTTTGAAAGATATTCTCTTACTGCATCCTTCCAATGCCGAAGGGGAGTGAAGCCGTTTTCTTTTACCGCCGCCATACTGAGTCTTGAATTAAGCGGTCTTTTTGCAGCGGTTTTGTAATCCTCGCTTTTAACGGGATTTACCTTCACTTTCTTTCCTGCAATCCTGAAGGCTTCCTCCGCAAGCTCATTCCAGCTGCAGAAGCCGTCGTTTCTTGCGTGATATTCACCGTATTTTTCCGTTATAATCATATCTGTGAGAAGTCTTGCAAGATCTTTTGAATAAGTCGGAGAGCCGATCTGATCACAAACAACCGAAACCTCGTCTCTCGTCTCAGAAAGACGGAGCATAGTGTGAATAAAGTTGGTGTTCTTTTCACCGAAAACCCACGAGGTTCTAACAATAAAATATTTATCTGAATGCTTCTTTACCGCTTCTTCACCCATAAGCTTGCTTTTTCCGTAGATATTCTGCGGATTTTTTTTATCGTAAACTTCAAAGGTTTTTTCACCGTCACCTTGAAAAACATAGTCTGTGCTGACATAAAGCATTTTTGCGTTTGATTTTGCCGAAGCTTCTGCAAGATTTTCCGTACCCTCAGCGTTTATCTTAAAGCAAAGCTCTTCTTCACTTTCAGCCTTGTCAACTGCAGTATAAGCCGCACAATGAATAACAGAGGAAATACTGTTGTCAGAGAAAAACTTTTCAACTGCCGCCTTATCTGTAATATCAAGAGTGTCAGCATCTGTGGGAATGTGAGGAATGCTTCTTTTTGTAAGCTCAGCTGAAACATCAGAGCCCAGCTGACCTTTTGCACCTGTTACAAGAATCATCTTTTCACCTCAATAAACAAAATCAACATCACTGTCACAAAGCTTCGGAGCCTTCTTATCCTTTTCGGAAAGCACAGGATTTTCGGTGCCCCATTCAACACCGATTTCACTGTCGTCGAACTTAATGCTGCGGTCACATTCCTTACTGTAGTATTCGTCAACCTTGTAAAGCACTTCTACATCTTCCGTGAGAGTAACAAAACCGTGACCGAAGCCCTTGGGAATGTAAAGCATCAGTTTGTTATCTTCAGAAAGCTCAACGCTTACCCATTTAAGATAGGTGGGTGACCCCTTGCGTAAATCTACGGCAACATCGAGAATTTTACCTCTTGTGCAGGTAATAAGCTTGGTCTGTGCCATAGGTGTTTTCTGAAAATGAATACCTCTGAGAGTACCCTTTTCCTTTGAATATGAACGGTTATCCTGAACAAAGCGTGTGTCAATTCCAAGCTCCTTCAGCTTTTCATAGCTGTAGGATTCATAAAACCAGCCTCTGTTGTCACCAAAGACCTGAGGCTTTACAATTTTAACTTCAGCAATTTCTGTATTTAAAATTTCCATATTATCACCGTTTAGAATTTTTTATTAATTATACCCAATAGAGCCATAATAGTCAAGAATATTGACAAGTGTAAATTTTTTGATAGAATATAACATAATATAATGATTTAAGGCAGGTGAAGAAAATGATTGCAGGAATTGTTGCCGAATATAACCCTTTTCATAACGGACATCTTTATCATATCAGAAAAGTGCGTGAAGCAGGTGCAGATTTCATCGTTTGTGTAATGAGCGGTAACTTTGTGCAAAGAGGTGAGTGTGCTTGTCTTTCAAAATGGAAGCGTGCTGAAATCGCAATTAAAAATGGTGCTGATGCAGTCATTGATTTGCCCACACCCTTTGCCTGTGCTTCTGCCGAAACCTTTGCAAGAGGTGCAGTCGGTCTTCTTCTTGATTTTGGTGTTGACTTTATTTCATTCGGCAGCGAAACTGACAGCAAGGATAAGCTTCTTTCCTGCCTTAATGCTCTTGAGAATGAAAAAGTCGGTGAGCTTACAAAAATTAAAATGAGTGAAGGTATGACCTATCCGAAGGCGCTCAGCCTTGCCGCTGAAGCCCTGTACGGCAAAGAAACTGCAGATATTATTTCTTCACCCAACAGTACTCTCGGCATTGAATATCTGAAAGCTCTCAGAGACTATGGCAGAGAGAATGATTTTTATCCCGTTCTCAGAAAAGGTGCTTTGCATGACAGTAAAGAAGCTGAAAGCAATATTGCTTCGGCAAGTCTTATAAGAGAGATGAAGCTCAGCGAAGGTGCAGAAGTATTTCTTCCCGAAGAAACATTCCGCATAATTAAAGAAGAGACTGAAAAAGGCTTTGCTCCCTGCAGTATTAATAATAACGAAAGAGGAATTCTTTCTGCTCTCCGTGAAATTCCGAAAGAAGACTATTCTCTTTATATAAGCGACACCACAGGTCTTTCTGACAGAATTTATTCAGCTCTCAGAACGGCAACGACTCTTTCAGAGCTTTATGCTTCCGTAAAGGTGAAAAACTATACCCATTCACGAATAAGACGTGAAATTATGATGCTTTATCTCAGGTGTCCCAAAACTCTTTCTGAGGGCAAAGTGCCTTATATGAAAATACTTGCCGTAAGTGAAAGAGGTCTTGAACTCCTCGGAAAGGCAAAAGAAAACTCAGCCGTACCCATCATAACAAAACATTCAGAAAGAGTAAACCTCACCGAAAACGGCAAAGCTCTTTATGACTTTGAATGCAGAGCAACAGACAAATTCTCCTTTATGAGTGAACAAATCAGAGGTAGCGGTGAAGAACAGAAGCAAAGCTTTTTTAAATGTAAAATGCAAAATGCAAAATACAGAATTGCACCGTAACGATACTGAACAAAGAAAAGACATCCCGCAAAGTGAGTGGGATGTCTTGTTGATTCTTATGATAAATTATAAAATGTGTTTAAACGGCACGATAAAAATATCTGAGCAATTTTTGAATATTGATAAAACTTGAAAGCTTCGACAGTCATTTTGCATTTTGCATTCTGCACTTTGCATTTATTGTGCCAATACAAAAATCGTCACCTGTTTCCGTAAGTAAAACATCTTTAATTTCGCCTCTGAGCTCATCAGGAGCTTTTACCTTTACAGGGATAAAATTCGCCGTATGTCCCGTAAGATAACCATCAGAGTCACTTGTTTCAAAAATTACTGAGTAAATTCTGCCGATCTGACTTTCCAGATAGGCTCTGCGGATTTTTTCCGTCTCCTCAATCATAATTCTGCAACGCTCATCTTTAACCGATGCGTCTAGATGTCCGTCAAACCTTTCTGCCCTTGTACCTTTTCTTATGGAATAGGGGAAAACATGAACCTTTTCAAAGCCGATTTCTTTGACGAAGTCAAGGCTTTCTCTGAAATCGTCTTCTGTTTCACCTGCAAAGCCCACCATAACGTCAGTAGTAAGAGTACAGTCCTTGAAGGATTCACGGAGCTTTCTGCAGATGCTTCTGTATTCCCCGGCGGTGTAATGTCGGTTCATTCTCTTCAGGGTGTTGTCTGAACCGCTCTGCAGTGAAATGTGGAACTGAGGGCAGAGCTTTTCGCATTTTTTCAGCTCATCAATAACCTCATCTGTCAGATGGTCAGGCTCAAGTGAGCCTAAACGCACACGGAGAATACCCTCGGTGTCATTGGCACATCTGACTGCCTCAGGAAAGGTTCTTCCGATATCTGAGCCGTAAGATGAAAGGTTGATGCCCACAAGCACAACCTCCTTGTAGCCGTTCTGTGAGAGAGCTTCAAGCTCAGCTTTAAGCTCTTCGATGGGCTTTGAACGTACTCTGCCTCTTGAATAGGGGATGATGCAGTATGAACAGAAACGGTTGCAGCCGTCCTGAATTTTAACATAGGCTCTTGTTCTTTCGTCAAAGCCTGTAATTTTTGCAGTTCTGAATGAGTCACCCTTAAGATGCTCTTCAACCTGAAAAACTCTTTCTTTGTTTTCGAAATACTTCTCAAGAATATAAGGCAGTTCATTGTTGTTCTTGTTGCCGATTACAATATCTGCTTCAAGGAGTGCCTTTGAATTTTCAGGATAAGCCTGAGGCATACAGCCCGTAAGCACCACAACAGAGTCAGGATTATTACGCTTGAAGCGTCTTACTGCCTGTCTTGTTTTCTTGTCGGCAAAGGCAGTTACGGTGCAGGAATTCACCACAAAAACATCAGCGGTGTCATCGCTTACTGTTTCAAAGCCTTTTTCAGAAAGAGCCTCACTCATTGCCTGACTTTCATATTGATTAACTTTGCACCCTAAGGTGTAGAATTTAACTTTCATTTATTACCAACCTAAACATTATTATAAGTGGATTATATATCAAAAAGCTATATTATTCAAGTCATTTGTTTTAATCTGTTTTTAACTTTCATAGTTATAATTGAGGTGAAGAACATGAAAAAAATACTTTCAATTATTTTAGTGCTGAATTTAATTTTTCTCAGCTTTTCTCTGTCTGCTTCTGCAATTAATGAAGAGGCAGTGGAGGTAAACGCAAAAGCCGCTGTGCTTATGGACTTTTCTACGGGAAGGGTGCTTTATTCCTTCAATGAAAATGAACGGCTTTACCCTGCTTCCGTAACGAAAATTATGCCCATGCTTCTTGTGATGGAGGCACTTGACAGCGGAAAAATCTCTCTTGACGATACTGTTACGACAAGCACCAACGCTGCAAGTAAGGGCGGCTCACAGATATGGCTCAAGGAGGGTGAAGAGATGACGGTTGATGAGCTTATGAAGGCTACTGCAATAGGCAGTGCCAACGATGCCGTCACGGCTCTCGGTGAGCATCTTTACGGAAGTGAAGATGCCTTTGTGCTTGAGATGAACAAACGTGCCGAAGAGCTGGGAATGACAAACACAAATTTTGTCAACGGCTCAGGTCTTGATGATGACACAACGGAACATCTCACCACTGCTTATGATATTGCAGTTATGTCAAGAGAGCTTCTTAAGCACGAAAAAATCACAGATTACACAACGGTGTGGATGGACTCTCTGCGTGGCGGTGAAACTCAGCTTGTAAACACAAATAAGCTTGTGCGGTTTTATAACGGAACTACGGGACTCAAAACGGGCACAACCTCAAAGGCAGGCAACTGTCTTTCAGCTTCTGCAAAAAGAGACGGTTTACATCTTATAGCAGTTGTGATGGGTGCATCGAGCGGTACGGAGCGTTTTGAAGCGGCAAAAAGAATGCTTAACTGGGGCTTTTCAAATTATGAAACGGTTACACCGTCAGTTGACGAAGCTCTTCTTACCCCTGTGCGTGTTAAAAAAGGTGTGGAAGCCTATGTGATGCCAAGGGCTGAGGAGATAAAACCTCTCACATTGAATAAAGGCTTAAAGGATAAAATCGAAACTGAAATAAGCCTTTCAGATTATATAGAAGCGCCCTGTGAAGAAAATCAGATTATCGGCAAATTGGTTATAAAAGCTGAGGGAGAAACCGTAGGGGAGTATAATCTTCTTTGCGAAAAGCCGGTGGAAAGAATTACTTTTGGAGTAATGTTCCTCAGATTTTTGAAAGTTTTGTCAAAATCGTTATAAAATTATTGATAATTCAGTTGACAAATTGGCACACTTGTATTAAAATACAAGAAAACTATATTATTATAGGAGCATAGCAAATGTCAGCAAAGTTAAACTCAAAGTATGTATCATCATTCGTATCAGAAGAAGAAATCCTTTCATACCAGGATAAAATCACAAAGGCACATAATGATCTTCACAGCAAGAGCGGTGCAGGCAATGATTTCCTCGGTTGGATTGACCTTCCCGTTGACTACGATAAAGAAGAATTTTCAAGAATCAAAAAGGCAGCAGAAAAAATCAAGAGCGACAGCGATGTTCTCGTTGTAATCGGTATCGGCGGTTCATACCTCGGTGCAAGAGCTGCAATTGAATTTGTCTGCGGTCAGAACTATAACGATCTCAGAGACGGCACACCTGCTATCTATTTTGCAGGTAACAGCATCTCACCCTCATATCTTTCAGATATCATTAAAATCTGTAAGAATAAGGATTTCTCAATCAATGTAATTTCAAAGTCAGGCACAACAACAGAGCCTGCAATTGCGTTCAGAGTTTTCCGTGAGCTTCTCGAAGAAAAATACGGCAAAGAGGAAGCTGCAAAAAGAACCTATGTCACAACTGACAGAGCAAGAGGTACTCTCAAGGCTCTTTCAGACAACGAGGGCTATGAAACATTCGTTGTACCCGATGATGTAGGCGGCAGATATTCAGTTCTCACAGCTGTAGGTCTTCTTCCCATTGCTGCTGCAGGCATCAATATTGATGCTCTTATGGAAGGCGCTGCAAAGGCAAGAGCAGAGCTTATGGATACTGACATCAATAAGAATGACTGCTATAAGTATGTAGCAATCAGAAACGCTCTTTACAATAAAGGCAAGAGCACAGAAATGTTCATAAGCTATGAACCCTCATTCACTCTTATGAATGAATGGCTCAAGCAGCTTTACGGCGAAAGTGAAGGTAAGGACGGCAAGGGTCTTTTCCCTGCATCAGCTATTTTCTCAACTGACCTTCATTCACTCGGCCAGTACATCCAGGAAGGCGAAAGAATCATGTTTGAAACAGTTGTTACTTTCGCAGAGCCCAAGGATGAAATCTATATCAAGGAAGATGCTGAAAACGCAGACTCACTCAACTTCCTTGCAGGCAAGCCCATGACCTTCGTTAACGAAAAAGCTTTTGAGGGCACAATTCTCGCTCACAACGACGGCGGTGTTCCCAACATTGTTATCGAAAACGAAAGAATGGACGAAGCTTCACTCGGTTATCTCATTTATTTCTTTGAAAAGGCATGTGCTGTTTCAGGCTATGTCCTCGGTGTGAATCCCTTTGATCAGCCCGGTGTTGAAAGCTATAAGAAGAATATGTTCGCTCTTTTAGGCAAACCCGGCTATGAAAAAGAGAAAGAAGCACTTGAACAAAGATTAAATAAGTGATATAATAATGTTGTAATTGAACCGAAGTTATTTCGGAGCAATAAATAAAAGGAGGAAATTAAAATGATTTCTATTATTTTAGGACACAAAGGTTCAGGAAAGACAAAGAGCTTGATTTCTTGCGTAAACAAGGCAATCGAAACCTCAAAGGGTAACGTTGTTTGCGTTGAAAAGGAAACCAAGTTAACATATGATGTTAATTACCGTGCTAGACTTATCGCTACTGACGATTACGATGTAAAGGGCTATGATGCATTCTACGGCTTCCTTGCAGGTATCTGTGCAGGTAACCACGACATTACAGACGTTCTTGTTGACGCTACTCTCAGAATCGGTGGCAGAGACTACAACGAACTTGCTCGTTTCCTTGAAAACATCTATGAGCTTTCATCAAAGAATGAAAAGGATTTTGTTTTCACAATTTCAGCAGATAAGGATGAGCTTCCCGCTTCAATCTTCAATTTCTGCAAGGTTATCTGATTTCTGAATTTTAAGTAAGGGCTGTTTCCTTTTCGGAATCAGCCCTCTTTCTTTGAGGTGAATGTGATGAATTTTGATTTGGAAAAAGAAGCTATGGCTGAAGGCTTTCAGGTTGTCTGCGGTGTTGACGAAGCGGGCAGAGGTCCTCTTGCAGGTGATGTTTTCGCAGCAGCAGTCATTTTTGATGAATCTGTAAGAATAGAAGGCATAAATGACAGCAAGAAACTTACAGAAAAAAAACGCGATAAACTCTATGATGAAATAATAGAAAAAGCCACAGCCTACTGTATAGCCAGAGCATCTGTTGAAGAAAT
>JAZRJR010000022.1:0-9387 GCA_045645885.1 Acutalibacteraceae bacterium
ATATGCTTTCAAAAGTAAAAAGCATTTATGTTTTTGAAAAGGTTTATAACAGCACATATTATGATTTCAGAACTCTTGATATCGACTGCGATAATAAGGATGATATTCTGAAAATTGATTATTCACCTAATGTCAGCGCAATGGGTTACGCCGCTTCGTTTATTGCTTATAGCGACGATGTAATTCAGGACATATCATCAATCGATCTTGATTTATCGTTTTCATCAATTACTTCAATTACAAGTGATTTAATCAAAAAAGAAAATCGAAGAAGAATATATTTCGACGGACCAAAGCACGAAAGCGGCTTGATTACCGACTGCATTTTCTATAACACAACTAAAAATTGTTTTGAGAAAGAAAAAACCTTATATCAGCCTCTCAGTCTGTTATCAACTAGAATTTCAAACATAAATTCAAAAGATGTTAACAGCGACGGCATAATCGAAATACCGAAAGACCGTGAAATAACACTGGGAAAGACCGTTTCAAAAGACGGTACCCGTAACTGCTATTCGACAGAGTGGATTCAGATAGAAGACGGCAAAGTTTCAACAATTTCATATGAATTTTTTAACTCTGTTTACGGTTACTCGTATAAAATAGACAATGAGATTTTCAACAAAATCACTGTAGAAAATGATCAGATTAACGGAAAACTTACTTTCTATCAGGTGATTTATTCAGGCTCAGGCGCTGTAAGAGGTGATCCGCTTTTCTCGATTATCGCAACAGAAAGCCCTGATGATTATGAGAATCTTGATTTCAGATACAAATTGCTTTTCGAAAGAAGTAATTACAGTTATTTTTACCGTATTTATGAACGCGGTGAGGATTTCGGAATTACAAAAATAAGCATAAGAAAAAATATGGCATTCAATTAAGGTGAAACTATGAAAACGGTTTTAATTGCAGAAGATGAAAAATCAATAAGAGATTTTATAACTATCAACCTGAAGCTGAGCGGATATGACATAATTGAAGCTTCTGACGGAATTGAAGCAATTGCACTATTTAACGCTAATGAAGAGAAAATAGATATTGCTCTTCTTGATATAATGATGCCGGGTAAAGATGGTGTTGAGGTTTGTAAACATATCAGAAGCAAAAATAACAATACGGGAATTATCTTTCTTTCTGCAAAAACTCAGGAGGAAGATAAAATCTGCGGACTTATTTCGGGCGCTGACGATTATATAACAAAGCCTTTTTCACCTTCTGAACTTCTGGCAAGAATCGAAGTTCTTCTCAGACGTGTCAATTACAGTAAAGATCTTCTTTCAAAGACTCCCCGTGATACAATAACGTTAGGGGAATATAAGCTTGATCTGAAAAAACACCATCTTTATAAAAATGATGCTGCTATTGACCTTACACAGACAGAATATCTCATTATGGAATGCTTCTTCAGCAATCCCGGTGTTTCAATCGACAGAGGAACGATTCTGCAGAAGGTTTGGGGAGATATAAATTACGGCGATGACAAGTTAGTTGATGTTAATATAAGACGTCTCAGATTAAAAATAGAAGACGATCCGTCAACACCTGCACATCTTCTTACCGTCTGGGGGCAGGGATACAGATGGGCAATTTAAAGAGAAAAATTTCAAAACTGAAAAGCGGTTCAATCAAAAACAGATGGATTAAGCATATCTTCATCGTTACTTTGGTTTCTCTTCTCACTGTTCTTGCTATACTTCTTGTTTCAGCAAAAATGAGATATGACAATGTAGCTGAATTTGCACTCAGAGCAAGAGTCTCCAAGTCAATCAATACTTTTTTCGACTATTATAACGACGGAACTGATGTAACATTTGCAAAAGGTGCAGCTGATTATATTGACAGCTTTCAGCACAAGGACACTATGGAGGTATGGGTGCTTGATAAAAACGGTAAGGTACTTATAACTTCGAGCGGATTCAGCGTAACAGCTTCAGGAGAGTATGATGATTATATTGAAGCTCTGCATTCATCTGACAACACATATGTAAAAAAGCTGATAACCGACTCAGGTGAGCCGATTACCGCAATGTCCTATATTCTGAGGGATAAAAACGGAGAAAACTACGGTGCAGTAAGATATCTAATATCTATGAAAGATATGTATTTACAACTCATAGTTCTGTCACTATTCCTTATACTTTTGTTCTTGTTTATTGTTTTTCTGCTTTCAGCATCAGGTATGTACTTCGTTTCAACGATTGTAGACCCGGTTCAGAAAATAAATAAAACAACCAGTGAAATTGCAAAAGGAAATTTTGATGTCCGTGTTCAGAATGACTATTACGCCGATGAAATAGGTGTGCTTTGCGATTCCATTAATAATATGGCAAAACAGCTGAGTGAAATCGACAAAATGAAAAACGAGTTTATTTCTACAATTTCACATGAAATAAGAACACCGCTTACAGCAATAAGAGGATGGGGAGAAACCCTCAAAACCACTTCAAACGGCGACGAAATAACCTCAAAAGGTATTGATATAATACTTGAAGAAACAATCCGACTTTCCTCGATGGTGGAGGAGCTTCTTGATTTTTCAAGAATTCAGAATGATAACATCAGGCTTATAACCCGTGATGTAAATCTTCGTGACATTCTCGGTCAGGTTTATCTTATATATAAAAACAAAGCAGATGCAGAAAACAAATCGCTCTGTTTTGACGACAGTAATTCAGATGTAATACTTAATATTGACTCAGACAGAATCCGTCAGGTGTTCATAAATATACTTGATAACGCTTTAAAATACACCTCATCAGGCGGAGAAATTAAAATTTTTGTTGAAAGAAACGAAAAATGTGTTACAATAGGCATTATTGATAACGGATGCGGAATCAGAGAAAGTGATCTGATTCACGTTAAAGAAAAATTTTTCAAAGCAAACAACACCGTCAAGGGAACCGGAATCGGTCTTGCAGTAAGCGATGAAATCATCAGAAGACATGGCGGTGAAATCAATATAAAAAGCGAATTTGAAAAAGGCACTCTCGTTGAGGTGGTTTTACCTTTAAGGGAGAAAGGAGACAGAAATGAGTAATACTAATAAAAAAATAGTTTCAGTCGGCGGACAGGCGCTTATTGAAGGTATTATGATGCAAGGACCTGAAGGTGCAGCTTTATCGGTACGTTGTCCTGACGGTAGCATCGATACAGAAATACTTGAAGTAAAACACATAAAGGATAAATTCAAGCCTTTAGGCTGGCCTATGATAAGAGGTATTGTAAATTATGTTGAATCAATGATTTTCGGTTACAAATGTCTTATGATTTCCGCAGAAAAAAGCGGCCTTGAAGATATGGAAAACGATGAAGAAAACCAATCAAAGCTTGACAAATGGCTTTCAGACCATCTCAGCAAGGGAGTTATGAACGCTCTCACTTTTGTAGCATCTTTGCTCGGAATCGGAATTGCATTTCTTCTGTTTTTCTATCTGCCTTCACTTATAGTTGACGGAATTAATAATCTGTCTGACGGAAACCTTGCTAACTACAGAGCACTTTTTGAAGGCGTAATCAGAATGGCAATTTTTGTTGTGTATATTGCTGCCGTTTCGCTTATGAAAGATATAAGAAGAACCTTTATGTACCACGGTGCTGAGCATAAAACGATTTTCTGTTATGAAAACGATTTACCTCTTACAGTTGAAAATGTAAAGAAACAGTCGAGATTTCACCCAAGATGCGGTACAAGCTTTATATTTGTAATTATCATTATCAGTGTCGTAATCTCTTCAGCTGTATCTGTAATTGCACCTCAGCTCAGAGATGAAAGAATTATATGGATGGCAGTTAAGCTTCTTATTCTGCCCTTTGTTACCGGAATAAGCTATGAATTTATCAAATACGCAGGAAAACATGACAATTTATTTGTTCGAATCTGCGCTGCTCCGGGACTCTGGATGCAAAGACTTACAACAAAGGAACCTGATGAAAGTATGATCGAAGTTGCAATTTCAGCTTTTAATGCAAGCATGACCGGTGTAGATCCTGAAAAAGAACCAAAAGAAGAAACAATTGAGGAAGAAGAAACCTGATGACTGTAAAAGAGTTAATTCTGAACGCCAAAGTGCTGCTCAGTGACAACAACGTTGGAAATTCACAGAATGAAGTGTTTTTTATAGCTGAAAAAGTTTTTCAGAAAAACAGAACAGAGCTTATGCTTCATTATGATTCAGAAGTTTCTGAGTGTGAATCAAAAGAATTCAACAGAATTCTTGAAGCCAGACTTTCAGGTATTCCTTTGCAATACTGCATAGGTGAGTGGGATTTTTACGGAAGCACCTATAAAGTAGGGGAGGGTGTACTTATACCCAGGCCTGAAACCGAAGAGCTTTGTGATTTAGTTTTGAATGAACTGAAAAATATCGCTGAGCCAACCGTTATAGATCTTTGTTCCGGCAGCGGATGCATCGGTCTTACATTGAAAAACAACCTTGATAACGCAACTGTATTTCTTGTTGAAAAATCAAGAGAGGCGCTTAAGTATCTCATTCATAATGCAGGTACTGTATGTGAAAATCAGTTTGTTTCTATTGTCAATGGTGACGTGTTAAATCCTGACAGTTTTTCAGAAACATTCGAGAAGGTCGATGCAATTATCAGTAATCCGCCCTACATAAAAAGAAACGATATTGTTTCTTTGCAGAGCGAAGTTAAATTTGAGCCACGGATGGCTCTTGACGGCGGAGAGGACGGATACGATTTTTACAGAGTAATCTGCAAAGAATGGCCTCGTTATCTTAATGACAGAGGTTTTATCGCATTTGAATGTGGTGAAGAACAGGCTGAATATATCTGCAGCCTTTTTGATTCAGAACTTTTCGATACATCAATTTATAAAGATTTTAACAATATTGACCGATTTGTTATAGGAAGGAGAAAACACCTATGATTTTCGACCTTTTACGTGGTGGTCTTTCGATAGACCTTATCGTAAATTTACTTGCCCGTTTATTTATAATTTTTTGTGTGCTGCCTTTTCACGAATTCGCACACGCCTTTGTAGCACAGAAGTTCGGCGATGACACAGCAAGGCTCAAAGGAAGATTAACCTTGAATCCTCTTGCTCACGTTGATCCTTTAGGTGCGCTTATGATTATTATTGCCGGTTTCGGCTATGCAAAGCCCGTTCCTATCAATGTAGGCAGATTCAAAAGAGGCAAAAGAAAACAACAAATGGCTCTTGTTGCTCTTGCAGGTCCTGTTTCCAACATAATTATGGCATTTATATGTATGCTTGTTTTTACAGGAATTCAGAAATTTGCTTTTATAACTTCAACAAGCAGTATGCCGTATTACATTATGCTGTTCTTCTCTTATGCGTGCAGCATAAACATTTCACTTGCAGTCTTCAATCTTATTCCGATTCCGCCGCTTGACGGATCAAGAATACTCAGTGCAGTTCTTCCTGATAAGTACTACTTTAAGTTAATGCAATATGAACGTTATATAGTTCTGATAATTTTTGCACTTATTTTTACAAACGTTCTTGATATACCGATGAGCATCCTTTCAAATCTTGTTTTTAACGGATTAATGACGATTGTAAAAGCTATTTACGGTATTTTTTAAAGGTGTTTTATGGAAAAAATTCAATATAAACTTGATGTGTTTGAAGGTCCGATGGACCTGCTGCTGCATCTCATAAGTAAACATAAACTGAATATCAACGACATTCCTATCCTTGAGCTTGTTGAACAGTATACCGAATACGTAAGACAAATGGAAGAAGCTGACATGGAAATAGCAAGCGATTTTCTTGAAATGGCAGCAAGACTTGTGTATATAAAATCTGTTGCACTTTTACCGGTGCACGAAGAAGCTGAGGAGCTTAAAAAGGAACTCACAGGTGAACTCATTGAGTATCAGACCTGCAAAAAGATGGCTGCAGAAATTGGCAAGCAGGCTGATGGCTTTGATTTCTTCTACAGAAGCACTATGCCTATTGAAGTCAACCACAAGTATGAACGTGTTCATGAAAGTGATCTTCTTATGAAGTCATATCTTTCAGCTGTAGGCAGAGGCAAAAGAAAGCTTCCGCCGCCCTTCGATGCATTCAAGGTTATTGTTCAGAAAAAGATTATATCAGTAGGCTCAAGAATTTCAGGAATTTTCTCAAAGTTTGCTTTCACATCCAAACGAAAGCTGCATGATTTCTTCAGTGATTCAAGATCCCGTTCAGAGGTGGTTGCAACCTTTCTTGCAATTCTTGAACTTGTAAAAGCTAACAAAATCACCGCTGAAAACGACGGTGAAGAAATTGTGATTGAAAAAGTTGATGGTGCAGAATTTGATGAAGCGGAATTTGTCAGCGACTTTGAAAATAACAGTGAGGTAAATGAAAATGAAAAACAATGAACTTCTGCCTATGCTTGAAGCTGTGCTGTTTGCCGTTGGTGAACCTGTTGAAAGTGAAAAGATATCTCACGCTCTCGGCATAGATCTCATAGTAATTGAACAGGCACTTTCCGAGCTTCAGAACAGATATGATGAAACAAGCGGACTTTGTCTTCTTAAGCTTGACAATAAATATCAGCTTTGTACTAAAAAATGCTTTGCGGATAATATAAGAGCAGTTATTGAAACAAAGAAGAATGCGCCGCTTTCTCAGGCAGCTCTTGAAGTACTCGCAATAGTTGCATACAATCAACCCGTAACAAAAGCGTTTATCGAACAGATACGAGGTGTTGACTGCAGCGCAGTTATAGGAAATCTCTGTCAGAAATCACTTATAGAGGAAGTCGGCAGGCTTGAACTTCCGGGCAGACCTCTGATTTACGGCACTACATCAGAGTTTCTTCGTTGCTTTAACGTCTCTTCACTTGCAGAACTTCCTGAGCTTCCGCGTGAAAGCAGTGAAGAAAACGCTGAAAATGATGAGAAAATTGAAAATAATTCAGAAGATAGCGAAACAGATTTTCAATTAGTAGTTGACGAAAATAAAAATTTAGGGTAACATAGTATAAGAATTATTTTTAAGGGGTGAAAGGATGACAGGATTTCAGATATTTTTAACCGTGATATTCAGTATCATTGCTCTTATTGTCATTATACTTTCAATACCTCTCAAGGTTGCTCTTGGGTACGATGACAAAATCAGCCTTGACATCAGATATCTTTTTGTCAAGCTGAAAATTTTGCCGACAGATCCCAACAAACCTAAAAAAGAAAAAGCACCGAAAGAAAAGAAACCTGAAGAACCTAAAAAAGAAGAGGTGCCAAAAGAAAAGAAGCCGAATCCGATTATTGAAATGGCAAAAGCAAACGGATTTGACGGTATGATGGAAATACTGGGCAATCTCGGAAATGTGCTCAAAATTTTCGGCGGCAAGCTTCTCAGAAGTATTGTATTCAATAAAACCGATATCAATATAACCGTCGGTACAGGAGATGCTGCTTCAACCGCATTGAAGTACGGTAAAACCTGTCAGAAAATCTATCCGATTATGGGTTTCCTTTGCAGCAACAATGTTGTAAAGCACCACAACATCAATATCTCGGCAGATTTCCTTGCAAATGATACAAAAGGCAATTTCTACTTTGAGATGAATATTTGTCTGAGAAAAATAATTAACTCAGCAATCGGTCTGGTTGTAAGACTTATTTTTGATGTTGTTCTGAAGTTCCTTAAGAACGGCAAAAAGAAAAAGTCGCCACAAACCGAAAATACACAGAATGTAAATAATACTGCATCAGCAGTTAAATAAATTAAGATTCAATTGAAAGGATGATATATTATGGCAGAAAAATCAGCCGGCGCAATTCTCACTTCAACAATCGACAAAATCCGTGACCTTGTAGATACAAGCACTATCATCGGTGAGCCTATCTATGCTGAAGGTGGCACAACAATTATCCCTGTTTCAAAGGTTACATACGGCTTCGCTTCAGGCGGCGCTGACTTCCCCTCAAAGAGCAATAAGGATCTCTTTGGTGGCGGCGGCGGTGCAGGTGTTACAATTACACCTATCGCTTTCCTCGTTGTTAACGGCGGTGAAGTTACACTCAAGCACATCACAGCTTATGACAATGCAGCTGAAAGAGTTGTTAACCTTGTTCCCGAAATGTTTGACAAGGTAACAGGTCTTATTAACAAGACAAAGAAGGACACAGTTGCTGACGCTCCTGTTGTACCCGCTGAATAATCGAAATACTAATAATTCAACCGCCTGCATATATTCATTATTGGCAGGTGGTTGCTTTGTTAATTAAAAAACTGTTTATCTTCTTCATTTCGTTTGCTTTATGTTCTTTCCCGCTATTTTCTTATGGCTATTGTAAAGCAGAAATCAGCCCTGAGAGTGCTGTGGTTATCAATGCAGAAACTAAGGAAATAATCTTTGAAAAGAATGCTTTTCTGAAAAAATCAATGGCAAGCACAACAAAGATTATGACCTCACTCATAGCAGTCGAATCAGGCAGACTTTCCGATAAAGTAACTGTCGCAGATAAGATTCACTCTGACGGTTCATCTGTCGGTCTGAAAGAAGGTTATACTCTGACTCTTGAAAATCTGGTTTATGCAATGATGCTTGAATCGGGCAATGATGCTGCGGAGGTTACAGCTGAATACTTCTGTGCGAGCGAAGAGCGTTTTTCTGATCTGATGAACAAAAAAGCCCGTGAAATCGGAATGAATAATACAAATTTCGTTACCGCATCAGGGCTCGACAGTGACGAACATTATACAACGGCTTATGATATGGCTTTACTTGGCGCTTACGCTGTCAGAAATCCTGTTTTCAGGCGTTTTTGCAGTACAGAAACAAAAACTGTAACCTACATTAATCCTTCGGTTACAATGATGTTTTCGAACCACAACAAATTACTTAACAACTGTGAAGGTGTATACGGAATTAAAACCGGTTTCACTAAAAAGAGCGGCCGTTGTCTTGTTACATCGTGTCAGCGTAACGGTATCAACTTGGTTTGTGTAACTCTGAATGCACCTGATGATTGGAACGACCACAGAAAACTTTATGAAATCTGTTTTTCTGAGCTCAATACAACAATTATCAACTGCGTATTTTCAAAAAGAATTAATGTTTACGGTTCAGACAAAAAATCAATTAAAGTAAAAACAAATGAAGATACATATACTTTTGCATCATTAAACGATGCAGAAGTAAAAATACAGACAATTATGCCCGAAATACATTATGCACCTATAAAAAGAGGGGATATTGTCGGAGAAATAAGAATAGTATCCGACAACGAAACAATCCGATCTGTACCTATAATTTCAGCTGAAGATGCAGAGTGTACCGAAGGCAGAATGTACAGAAAGATGAACTTGCTTCAAAAAATTATTTTTAATTATAAAAATTGAAAGGAAATTTATTATGACAGACGGAAAAGTCAGGCTAAGTCGGATCGTAGCCATGT
>JAZRJR010000023.1:0-25467 GCA_045645885.1 Acutalibacteraceae bacterium
AACAGCGTTCTTCTATGGTAAGATGTGTGTAACTCATATAAATCCTCCTTGATTTTTGTTTTGTGGTAATTACATTATATCATGGATTTATATGGGTTGCTTTATTTTATTAAACTGTTGCACTTGATAGTATAATTCATCTTAACTTTAAGGGAACGGAAAACCGTTCCCTTTTCTCATTTCATTTGCAGTTTTTATCAAAGCTCGGGTTGAACGCATAGAAATTCTTTTCATTAAGCTTATCCGTAGTGAGTCTGAGTCCCTCTCCGAAGCGCTGATAGTGTACAACCTCTCTTGCACGAAGGAACTTGATTACATCGCACACATCAGGGTCATCAACAAGACGGAGAATGTTGTCATAGGTTGTTCTTGCCTTCTGCTCAGCCGCCATATTCTCGTGAAGATCGGTAATTACATCACCCTTTGACTGCATTGTCATTGCACTCCAGGGCACGCCGCCTGCACTCTGAGGGTAAACGCCTGTAGTGTGGTCAACGAAGTAGGCATCGAAGCCGTGACGCTTGATTTCTTCAATCGAAAGGTTCTTTGTGAGCTGATATACAAGGGTTCCGATCATTTCGAGGTGAGAAAGTTCTTCGGTGCCTAATGAGGATAAAAAATGGTTATGTTTTACTTAGTGTTTTATTAAAGTAAAATATGGCAATCTTACATTTGTCATATTGATTTTTTTTAAGGAAGATGGTAAACTGTAAGGGTAGCATAGACTATATAACTACATTTCGTTATGAGTATATTTTGATAACAGTGTAACTCTACTATATTTTGACGGAGTAGGTTATGTTTGTGTCACAACAAATGGGATGCATTTTCAGTGCGTTTCATTCGGAAAACATTTTAATTTAAGGAGGAAAATGAAATGTTCTCAAAAATCAGAAGAAAACTATTATTGATCTTAACTATGGTACTGTTATGTTTTGCACTATCTTTAGTTGCTAACGCCCAAACTTATAACGGTAACTGTGGTGTCAACGGTGATAATTTAACTTGGACGTTTGACACCGAAACCGGTATTCTTGAAATATCCGGTGAAGGTGCAATGAAAGATTTTGATGGTACTTCACCATGGTTTAAATACAGAGAATCGATTAAATATATCGAAATTCATGATGGTGTAACGAGCCTTGGAAATAATGCATTCGAATTTACAAAGTGTGAATATATAGAAATCCCCAAAAGTGTTAAGTCAATTGGTAGCCTTAGTGTCTTTGGCACTTCTTTGAAGAGTATTACCGTTGCAGATGAAAATGATTACCTTGTATCTATTAATGGTGTTTTGTTTAGCAAAGATAAAACTACATTAATAAAATATCCAGCCTCTAAACTTGGAAGCTATTATTCTGTACCTAATAGCGTTAAAACAATTAGTCGTGAAGCTTTTTGCTATTCTCAGCTAAGTAATATAACAATTCCTGAAAGTGTCAACTATATTAGTGTTCATGCTTTTTTGGCGTGCGATAGGCTGAGTACTGTAAATTTGTCAACCGGACTCAAAACCATAGATAACGGAGCATTTGCTGCGTGCCAAAGTTTAACCAATATTACGATACCGAGCACAGTATATTATATATCGAATCAAACATTTTCAAATTGTAAGAACTTGAAAGAAATAAATGTTTCAGGCGATAATTCCACTTATAGTTCTATTGATGGTATTGTTTACAGCAAAGATCAAACAAAACTGCTAATGTATCCAGTAGGCAAGCAAGAATTAGAATTCATCGTCCCGGATAAAACAGTTGTTATAGGTTCTTATGCCTTTAAAAATGCGATTTTAGAAGAGATAAAACTATCAGACAATTTAGAAACAATACAGAGCTATGCTTTTGAGTATTGTGAAAACCTTAAGGTGGCTGATTTACCTTCCGGTCTTAAGAATATTGAAAAATACGCCTTTAACGGTTGCCAAAATCTGCAAAAAGTTGTCCTTCCTAATGGGATAGAGAGAATTGGAATAGGTGCTTTTTCTGGTTGTTACAAAATAACCAGTCTGAATATTCCTGATAATACTATTGTTGAAATAGCTGCCTTTTCATCGTGCAAATCATTACGAACTGTATCTGTTGGCTCATCAGTGGTTTTTTATGAAAAAGAAGGTGTAGCCGGTGTGGGCGTTTTTGAGAATTGCGAAAGCCTCACAACCATTACAATAGGCGAAAATGTTACAAAAATACCCGTTGCTTTTGCTTATTCGTGCGAAAATCTAACAAAGGTGGTGTTGCCCAGTTCCATCACGGAGATTAAATCTGATGCTTTTGGATCATGCGATAAATTCAATTTGTATTATTTAAGCTCACGAAACGACTGGACAAAGATTTATTTTAGTGGAATAGTGAGTGCGTTTTCTGGAAGTGAACCTACAATTTACTATCTCGAACAAGGATATACATTTAGAATTGATAAAACTACAAATTATGGTAAAGATTATTATGGTTCCGTTATTGTTGATTGTGAAACCTCAATTTCAGGAGATAATGTTCTTCCTACATCTTTAGGCGGATACAAGGTAACCACTCTTGAAGGATCTGTATTTAGCGGTTGCAATAATCTAACTGGAATAAATATACATAAGGATGTTATCCTGATAGATTGTTCTGCCTTTACCAGTTGTTCAGCTCTTAAATATATAGATATTTCTGAAAAGAACCCATACTATGCCTCAATTGATGGTGTTTTCTTTGATAAAACATGTGAAACTCTGCTTAAATATCCACAAGCTAAGAGCACTCTAAGATATGCAATACCCGAAGGCGTTGTTACTATTTATTCCGGTGCAATAAATAGTTGTGCTAATTTGCGTAATGTTGAAATTCCTGCTAGTGTTGCTAATATAGCTACTCCAATTTTTAGCGGTTGTGATTCGTTACGTAACATTATTGTTTCCGATAACAATTTCTCTTTCTACTCTGTAGATGGTGTATTGTTTGATGCATTGACTAATACTCTTATAAAATATCCTGCAGGAAAAACGGAAACTACATACACGATTCCTGACGGAACCGAAACTATTTCATCTCAAGCATTTTATCCATGCACAAAGATTACACATCTTAATATTCCAGAGAGCCTTTTGAAAATTAATTCATTTGCTTTTTCGGGTAAGAATCTTTTTTCTAAAGGAAGCGTAACAAGCATTACATATGATGGTAGTCCTGATAGTTGGAAATGCATAAACGTATCTTCCGGTAATACCTGTATTACTTCCGCTACACTTACATGTTTAAAAGAAAATCATGATTCATCTTATATTACTGTGGAGTACAAAGAATGGAATGATTTGAGCACAGATACAGATTCATACATATTGGACCATTATATTTTTTATGAATCTGGTAAAACGGATTTCTTACAGCAATACAAAAGTTTTTATTCAACCATTTGGGAAGAAGAAAATGGAAAAAGAATGTTTCCAAGCGTTTATTGGAAAGTTTTAGGTGATCTTGGCGAGATAATGACTTTCAAATTCAATGATTTAACAATCAATGCAAGTTATTATGATTTGTTTGTTGCAGATTTAGTTCTAGCAATGAATAATGTAACAAAGACTGATAAGTTTAGTGTGACTGCAGCAAAAGAATATGATAAATATTATAGTTCTGTAAAAAATCTTCTTAAAACAACAAAAGAATGGGAAGAAGCTACGGCAGATGGGTTAGTTTTGGATATCGAAATTGAAGGTTTCTTGACAAAACCTGGTTATAAACTTAATGATAACACATCAAAAGCACTAGAAAAAATATTTAAAAGTGTATTTACAAATCATAAAGGTGCTTTTACAAAGATTTTTAATCTTGCCGATTCAGCAAGTCAAATGTGTAATTATATATCTACTGGTGCTGATATTGTCAACGCATTCAAAAAAGCATATGATACTTATATAATTGTTGAAACCTTTAAAACACTTGATGAAGACTTTTATAATATTTGTGATTCAATCGCCTACCAATTAAGCCAAGAAAATTTTAATTGGAGTAATGAATTTTTAAAATCAGTAAATAAATATAAGGCACAAGCGAGCAATGATGGAGCAATGTTTAGCAGTTTGCTTGAGTGTAACATAGAAATGTTAAATATTGCGTATGAATTAACCTTAAAAGACGTTTTAAAAAATGCTTCCTATACACTTGTTGCTAAAATGTTGAACTGTAGCACAGCATCATTAAATATTGTTGCAGCATCGTACAATTTTACATATGCTATATTAGATAGTGCATTAAAAAATGGTGCTAAGTCAGATTATTATTCTTTGATGTATTATGCAGCTCCTGTTGAAAAAGCCTTAAGAACCATAACAAAGAATAAAGGAATAGCTCTTAAATCAGATTTTTTATACAATAAAGATAACTCATATAACAGTGCAAAAGTTTTTGATTTGTCTTATAACATGTGGAGATGTACAAATATGTATTTGTATGAGTGTGCATATAATTTTCTCGCTGCTCAAAAAATATATGATGAAATGAGTTTGGCTACACAATATAAAGCATATTGGAATAATTTTAAATGTCATAAGGGAATGGCAACTGTTTCAAGCGACAAAATAGTTACAGTAAACTGTCCTGTTGATATATATGTTTATGATGCGAACAAGGATGTAGTGCTTTCCATCGAAAATGAGATCGTAACACATAGAAATGATAATATCTCCGTAATGTTATCTGATGGTAAAAAAATGTTTTCTTATCCTGCATATGAGGAATACTTTATTGATATCAAAGCAAGAGAAAGTGGAACAATGGAATACTATATTGCAGAAGTTCAAGATGATATGGTGGTAAGAACAATTGAGTTTTATGATTTACCATTAACACCTGAATGTGTTTATAGTGGAAGTATTCCTTACGAATCAGATATGGATAGTATAGAATATCAATTGGTAATAAACAAAAAAGAAATTTTATCTGACTATGATACTTCCGTAAGCACTACTTGTGAAACTAATGGTCATAATTTTGCCGATTGGAGTTATGTTGCTTCTCTTAACGCTGATGAACTTGACTATGAACAAAGAGTTTGTTCTGTTTGCGGTAAAGCTGAAAAAAGAACCGTCCATTCAGAACATACTATTTTGTTGTTAGGAAACATCAAAGAAGCAACATGTTCTGAAGAAGGTTATTCAGGAGATACTTATTGTGCTTTATGTGGTGAGATTGTTATTAATGGAAATATAGTTCCTTCAATCGAACATCAATATACAACCAGTGAGAAACAGCCCACATGTACAGAAACAGGCACAATAACTTATACTTGTGATTGCGGTGAAACTTATACAGAAATAACCGAAGTAAAAGATCATACTGATTCTGAATGGATTGTTGACAGTGATGCAACCTGCACTGTAGAAGGTTCAAAGCATATCGAGTGTACAGTTTGCGGAACTACAACTAAAACAGAAGCACTTTCTGCGACAGGCCACACCGATTCCGAGTGGATTGTTGATATCAATTCAACCTGCACTACATATGGTTTAAAACACATTGAATGTACTGTCTGTGAAGCAACCGTGAAAACTGAAACTATTGCAAAGCTTCCTCATAATTACAATTCTGTTGTAACAGAAGCAACGTGCGAAAAAGGTGGATATACAACATTCACATGTGTTTGCGGCGACACCTATATAGGCGATAAAACACCTGTAAAAGATCACAGTTATGAAGAGGGTGTATGTACAACTTGTGGTGAAAATAAAATTGATAATTGCTCCTGCAACTGCCACAAGGACGGTTTTATGGGCTTCATATGGAAAATCATCAACTTCTTCCAGAAGCTCTTCAAAACAAATCAGATTTGCTCATGCGGTGTAAAGCATTGGTAAACTTCAAGGGAACGGAAAACCGTTCCCTTTTTCTCATTTCATACTGCAGTTTTTATCAAAGCTCGGGTTAAACGCGTAGAAGTTCTTTTCGTTGAGCTTATCTGTTGCAAGTCTCAAGCCCTCACCGAAACGCTGATAGTGTACAACCTCTCTTGCACGGAGAAACTTTATTACATCGCAAACATCAGGGTCGTCAACAAGACGAAGTATATTGTCGTAGGTTGTGCGTGCCTTTTGCTCTGCAGCCATGTTCTCGTGAAGGTCTGTTATAAGGTCGCCCTTTGACTGCATTGTCATTGCACTCCAGGGTACGCCGCCTGCACTTTGTGGGTAAACACCAGTTGTGTGGTCAACGAAGTAGGCATCAAAGCCACTTTTTTTGATTTCATCAATTGAAAGGTTTCTTGTCAGCTGATACACAAGGGTGCCTATCATTTCGAGGTGAGAAAGCTCTTCTGTGCCGATATCGGTCAGGAGTCCCTGTAATTCTCTTGTAGGCATAGCAAAGCGCTGACTGAGATATCTGAGAGAAGCTCCCAATTCACCGTCAGGTCCGCCATACTGTGAAATGATAATTTTTGCATAGGTTGGATTCGGATTCTTTATGTTTATCGGATACTGCAGAATTTTGTTATATTGAAACATCAGCAATCACTCCCTGAATTGTCCCACGGAAAGGGTTTACTGAGCCAGTTTTCGCATGTGCAGTTCATTGAAGAAACGCAACCGTACTGACATTCATATTCATCTTTCAGTGCCTTATACTGCTCAATATATTTTCTGATAAGCTCTTCTGCTGTGCTGTCACCGCAATGAGTATCAAGATACAGATGCAGATCCCAAATGGCAAAACGGATAGCCATTATACGGTGCTTAAGGTTGTTTTTCGTGTTCAGCACTTTGAACACCCCATTAAAAACGGCTTGTCGAGACAGGGAAACATTGTGCCCTGCATAAGACCTTTTTCACAGGTGTAAACATCTGAAAGCTGCTGAAAAGGTACATAAGCCATTGCCAATGACGGATTTCGCGGAAACGGTGACATACTTTCGTCTATCCGTATCCGACCTGTATTTCGCTGCTCGTTGCTGCAGCAGATATTATTGTTCAACGGTATCTCTCCTTATTTTATTCTGAGACGGAGCTTTCACTCTTACTCAATACATTCTATGCACCGATTTTTTCTCTGCTACAAACAAAAACAGACTTACGCTATATCCGGTAAGTCTGTTTTTCATTTTATACACCGACCGCTTTGTGATGAGCAGGCAAAATATTTTGTTTTTTGTTGTCGGTGTTTTATCTTGCATAAAAATCATATCATTTTGTTTATATAAGGTCAATACTCTGAAAGCGTCTTTCGCTCGTCAAATTCGTTGGTATTACTCCACCTTGTTTTCTTTTCTGAGCATAGTTTTCTTTATTATACGGCAAATGACATAAAGCCTCAGTTTATCCCCTTATTTTTCGGCAAACGACATATATTTTTGTTTTTGTCAGAATAAACAAAAAATGTTTCAAAATTCGTGCAAATTAGTCATTCTCATAATTGACTTTTATAGTTCATAATTCTATAATTTGAAACGGCAAAACTTAAGGTAAACCTTAAAGAAAGAAGATGTAAAAATGGAAACTTTATTAGGAATTTCAATTGCATTATCCATGGGACTTCTGATGTCCCGTGTAGTTAAACCCTTAAAACTCCCCGCAGTTACAGGCTACCTTGTTGCTGGTATTCTCATCGGACCTTACTGTCTTGGTCTTCTGGGTATAAAAGGTCTCGGCTTCACTTCAGTACACGAGGTTGCCGACCTTGCAATTCTCAACGATATCGCTCTCGGCTTCATTGCTTTTGCAATCGGTGACGAATTCAGACTTTCACAGCTTAAGAAAACAGGTAAGCAGGCTACTATCATCGGTATTTTCCAGGCAGTATTTACAACTCTCGTTGTTGACGCAGCGCTTATTGGTCTTCATTTTATCCTCGGTGAAGAACGTTTTCCCCTCTCAGTCGCAATCATCCTCGGTGCAATTGCTTCTGCAACCGCCCCTGCTGCAACCCTTATGGTTGTAAGACAGTATAAAGCAAAGGGTAAGCTCACCTCATTACTTCTTCCCATCGTTGCTCTCGATGACGCAGTAGGTCTTATTATCTTTGCAGTATCCTTCGGTGTTGCAAGAACCCTTATCAGCGGTGAAATCAATATATTCTCAATCATAGTTGATCCCCTTGTTGAAATTTTCATCTCACTTATTATCGGTTCAATTATCGGTTGGTTCCTTTCATTTGCAGAAAAATACTTCAAGTCAAATTCAAAGCGTCAGGCGCTTGTTGTTACAGCAATTATTTTCGCAGTTGCAATTTCAAAAATAAAATTCAACATCGGCCCTGTTCATGTCGGGTTCTCTCCCCTTCTCGTTTGCATGATGCTTGGTACAATCTTCTGCAATGTCTGCGATTTTTCAGCAGAGCTTATGGAAAAAACCGACAAGTGGACAGCTCCCCTTTTCATCCTCTTCTTTGTTCTCAGCGGTGCAGAGCTTGACTTTACCGTATTCAAGGATATTTCAATCGTCGGCATCGGTATTCTCTACATAATCACCCGTTCATTCGGCAAATACTTCGGTGCTTCAATCAGCGCAAAGGCTGCAAAATGTGAACCTAAAATCAAAAAGTACCTGGGCATCACTCTTCTTCCCCAGGCAGGTGTTGCTCTCGGCATGTCAATCACCGCTATGAGTATCGGAGAACAGGGCACCATTATAAGAAATATCGTTCTCTTCGGTGTGCTTATTTATGAGCTCTTCGGTCCCACAATGACAAAGATTGCTCTTATGAAGGCCGGTGAAATCAGCCCGAAAATTGAAAAGCCCCGTGTTGCTCCCGATAAGGACAGACGAGGCGAATAATAATTACTAAGAAAAACGCTCACGACATCAGTCATGAGCGTTTCTTTATTTATTCTTCACGGTATATGCTATAAATCTTGCTTGCTTTTTCAACAATATCATTTTTAAGGCTCTCAGGTGAAATAACCTTTATCTTATCTCCGAACTGCATAATCCACGACACAAGTCCGTCGCTGACAATAGATCTTGTAATCATTCTGAAGCGGTCAGGCTCATCGCTTTTTCTGATTTCACCGTTCTGTCCGAAGCGGTCAATAATCTCTTCCAGAATGGAGTTGTGGCAACAGATTTCAAGTCTCTGAGTATCACCGCTGAACATATTGAATATCTTTCCCGAATAGTCAGCTGAGTCAAAGAAGTTCTTATAAGGTGAAACCTCAGAGAAATTTCTTGACTTCATATCAAAGATTTCCACCTTACGCATACGGTCAATTCTTGTGTGCATAAGATTATCGTATTTTGCATTGTTTGAAACAAGATAATAATGGTCATTGCTCCAGATAAGAGCATAGGGGCTGACCACAAATTCTTTGTCTTCATTGTAAATTCCGTCTTCGTTGTCGCTGAGCTTGCGTTTGCGGTAAACAAAAGAAATCTGCTTGTTCTGCTGAATTGCTCTATTTATTATATCAATATTATAATATATTTCTTCGTTTGTGCATTTCACACGGTTATCAATATACACCTGTTTTTCAAGAACCTTAGCCTGATTTTCACTGCAGAGCGTGCCGATTTTCAGAATAAGCTCTTTTGATTTTTTTGGTGTGATGAAATTTGCCGCCTGAACAGCATCAATCAGAAGACGAAGCTCAGGTATTTCAAAATCACGGCATAAAAGGGCGTATCCCGGCTTAGGACTTCTTACAGATGAAATATCCAAACCGAACTCTTTAAGCAGTTTTACGTCGTTATAGACCGATTTGCGTTCACATTCAATATCTTTAGTTTTAAGATAAGCCGAAAGCTCTTCAACGTCAATGGGAGTATCCTCGTCGCTGTATTTTTCAAGATATTCCTTGATATAAAGAAGCTTCAGCTTTGTTCTTCCTTTATCTGCCATATTTCTCATCCTTTTCAAAAAAGGGCTGTCGTTTTGACAGCCCTATTCATTAATATGTCATCTGTGCGTTGAGCGCCTTTACTGTTTCTTCGTCAAGCTTCACAATTTCACGGTCATAGGTAAGCATACCGTTAACCTCAAATTCAACGTCTGAAACCTGAGTATAAACTGTTGCTGAAAGACCTTTTCTGATTGCAGGAATAATCTGCTTTTCGTGAAGGTTCTTATACGCCTTTGTAAGTGCTTCCTTACTTGTATACATCTGATAACCGAAGCTCTTAAGCCAGTTCCATACATGGTTTTCAATCTTCTGGCTATATCCGCCGTACTCACTGAGAACAATGGGTCTTCCGTCATACTTGGGAAGAATTACGGGAAGGATGTATTTGTGCATACTTCTGAAATCGCAGCCCTTCTGATCATACCAACCGCTTGCGTGGTCAACGAATCTTGAGGGGTCATATGCCTTTACTGCATCACCGATACGCTTTGCATCAAACTGTCCCCAGCCTTCATTGAAGGGTACCCAGCAACAGATTGAAGGATAGTTATAAAGAGAGTCAATCATTTCATAAAGCTCTTCTTCAAACTGTGTTCTCCATTCAATTTTATCTCTGTTGAAGGTTTTGTAAGCATTATCCTTTTTGCTGAGATTGATGATGGGATTGAGCACACCCTGAATGTTGGGAAGTACACCTGCGTGGAAGGTGTTGAGTGCTTTACCGCCGCTTACCATATCCTGCCATACAAGCATACCGAGACGGTCGCAGTGGTAATACCATCTTGCAGGCTCAACCTTGATATGCTTACGGAGCATATTGAAGCCAAGCTCTTTCATCTTCTCAATGTCATAAATCATTGCTTCATCTGTGGGAGGTGTAAGACCGCCGTCACTCCAGTAACCCTGGTCAAGAAGACCTCTCTGGAAGTAAGGCTCATTGTTGAGGAAGAGTCTTGCATAGCCTGCGTGCTGACCGATGCTGTATTTTCTCATAGCGAAGTAACCCTTTACTGAGTCAACCTCACCATTATTGTAAAGCTCAAGAACAAAATCGTAAAGGAAGGGATTTTCGGGACTCCAGAGTTTAAGATCAGGAATTTTAACTTTTGCGTCAGCTGAAATTTCTTCTTCAGCTACTACAGCTTCACCGTCAAGCACCTTGATTTTAAGTGTGCCCTCACCTGCTACATCTGTCTTGATTGAAAGTGTGCCTTCGTCAATATCGGGAAGAAGCTTGTAACCCTTGATGTAATTTTCATTTACTGCTTCCATCCATACAGTCTGCCAGATACCTGAGGTTGATGTGTACCAGAAGCCGTGGCTTTCACTTGCCTGCTTACCTCTGTTCTGCCAGCCCTCATCTGTGGGGTCGTAAACCCATACAGTGATTTCATTTTCGACCTCTGTGAGAGCATCTGTAATATCAAAGCTGAAGGGACAGTAACCGCCGATATGACCGCCGATTTCTTTCTTATTCACATAAATCTTACATTCCCAGTCAACTGCACCAAAGTGGAGAATTGTTCTCTTGCCCTTGAATGATTCGGGAAGAGTAACCTTTTTTCTGTACCACATACGGTCTTTCTTACTGACTCTCTTGCAAAGACCTGAAAGGCAGCTTTCAACTGCAAAGGGAACTCTGATCTGCTCTTTATATTCGTCACACCACTCTGCTTTTTCATCAGTAATGGCATAATCGAACATACCGTTAAGATTAATCCAATTTTCTCTGACCATCTGAGGTCTGGGATATTCGGGAAGAGGAAGGTCGCACATTGCTTCTTCTGCCCAGCGTGTTGCTAATGTCATCATATTTTTACTCTCCTTTATATGTTGCTGATTTTATTTGAGATAAGCTGTTGATACCCAACCTGAAACACCGTAGGTAAGGTCTGTGACATATACCCAGCCTGAAACACCGCTCTTTGAACCGAGAACCTTTACAGGATAACCTGTTGCGATAATCTGAACTGAATCATATGTTGTTGCAGGACCTTTTCTGATGTTGAGTGAGTATGTTGTATGCATAACCTTAGCTTCTGCTTTTACATCAGGCTGAACTGTTCCTGTGTGAAGCTTTGAGGTGCTTTCAACAGGTCTTGAATCTGAAATGTAAGAAGCGCTTACCCAACCGTATACACCGTATCTGTTTGAATATACATAGAAGAATCCGTTTTCCTTTGCAAGAACCTTTACGTCAGCACCCTTTGAAAGGAAGAGAACTCTCGGTGAATTAACATCAGGCTTTGCTCTCATATTAAGACCTTCAGCAGTTGCGTAACCTGTGTATGACTTGATGTAAGAAGCAGGCTTTTTAACTGTTACATCATTGATACCGTAAGGATCGGTTGTTGTGTTGGGTTTTGTTGTCTGTGCCGGCTTGGTTGTTGCAGGCTTTGTTGTAACAACAGGCTTTGTAGTTGTAGGTTTAGTTGTAACAACAGGCTTTGTTGTTGTGGGCTTAGTTGTAACAACAGGCTTGGTCGTTGAAGGCTTGGTTGTGGGTTTAGTTGTGGGAACAACAACGGGAGCCTCTGTTGTATCTTCAGCTTCTGTTGTGATTTCTTCCTCAGCTGTTGTTTCTTCAGTTTCAGTTGTATCCTCTTCCGCAGTTGTATCTTCAGCCTCTGTGGTTTCTTCTTCAGTAGTCTCCTCTTCTTCAGTTGTGTCTTCAACAGGAGCAAAGGTTGACTCTTCAGGAGCTGTAACTGAGGGAAGAATTTCAGGAATATAATCCTTAAGTGCATAAGCACCTGCACAAAGCACACAGAGAACAAGAATAAGAACTGCAATCACAAGGCCCTTCTTACTCTTCTTAGGCTTGTTGTAATCCTCTTCTGTGGGAGTAATATCTTCATACTCCTCTTCTTCGTCGCTTACTGCACCGATATCTTCAAAGATACCAACAGCAACCGGCTCTTCAACAGGTTCAACAACTTCCTCATATTCCTCGATTACTTCAGGCTCTTCAATTATTTCCGGCTCTTCAGCAATCGCAGGCTCTGCTTCAGGTTCTGCAATTACTTCGGGAGGAATGTCAGCTTCAGCAGAAACGGGAATAACAACAGGAGCAACCGTTTCTTCTGTTTTTTCTTCTTCGATTTTTTCCTCTTGCTCAGTTTCTTTTTCAAGAGGAATATTTTCTATATTGTAGGTTTCAGCATAAACTCTCTTTTTCCTGGGCTCTTTCTGAATCTGATTGCTTTCCTTGATTACATCGGAGGGCATTTTTGCTGAAATTACAACATCAGGCACGGGTATATATTCGGGAGCTTCAAAATCGGCTTCAATCTGAGGAATATCCTCTGCAACGAAAGTATCATCTGATTCTGCTTCCGCTTTCACTTCATCTTCAGGTGATGAAACATATTCAGGGATATTGTGAGTCACCTCAACTGTTTCTTCTTCATCTGAAGCGGGAAGCTCCATAGCAGCAATATCGAAATCCTCTTCTTCAAAATCAAGTGCCTGGAAAATGTTCGGTGTGTATTCATCTCCTTCGGATTTGGCAGTTGCCTTATCCTTTTTCTCGTCACCGAAGCCCATAATCATACCGCAATTTTCGCAGAATTCAGCTCCGTCAGGAAGTTCATAACCGCAATAGCTACACTTCATAATTTCACTCCGTTCTTAAAATTCATTTATATTTACAATCTGTGCTTTTGTTATAGTTACACTATATTATATATTAACATACATATATATCATTTTTCAAGAGAAAAAAAGCTAAATCCTGTCGAATTTTATATTCTCATCAAAAGTTTTTAACCAAGGCAAGTATAAACAGATGAAGAGGATAAAACACATAGAAAAACCACTTTGAAAATCTGCTGTCTCTCCCCTTTTCCCCATTGTAGCAAAGGTACATAAAAGGAAACATAAAAAGCCCCAGCTGACAAAGCTCAATTTTCCACAGAAAGCTTAAATCTGAAGCGTTATATAGCGCTCTCAGAATCCAGAAAACTGCAATTGCAGAATAATAAAGAAGAGTTTTCTTTCTGTCATTTTTAAAAATGTAAAACCCGATAACCCACAGCGGAGCAGTAACGCCCCAGTCACCGTAAAATGAAAGTGCCGTCAATAAAGCAACCGAGAAAAATCTGAAAACACCGTTCTCAATTCTGTCAAAGCACCAGAGCACAAGAAAAGACAGAAACAAAGTAAAGATCATATTGAAATCTGTGTCAAGAATTGTGTTGCCGTGAGCATAGGCATAAAACGGCTGAGATACCAAAGCAAAAATCAGAAGCCGTATGCCGTACTTTAATTTTGAGCGGGTATGTTCATAACCCTCAGCAAGGAAAAAGCACATAATGGGCGCTGTAAGTCTGCCTATGATTCTGCAAAGAGCACCAATGGGTGTTGTTACGGGAATAAAGAAAGCGCCTATATGGTCAATAAGCATTGCAAGAGCAGCAATGTATTTCAGCTGAGTACGGTTTAACTTTAACATTCTTTCACCTTAAAGCTTAATAATTTCATCATATGCACGCTGACAGTTATCCTTATCTCTGAACGAGAAAAACTCATTCACACGCTCTTTATATTCATCATTCATAACGGCTTTTTCTTTTATGCATTTTATAATTTCAGCCACTGCTTCGGCTTCAGAGTGACAAACCTTACCGAAGCCTGAATTTTTGAAATTGAACATACCTTTGCGGTCAGGTCTGTACTCATAGAACTCTTCTGTGCTCATAAACTGAGCATAAATCACAGGCTTTTCGTTATAAGAAAACTCAAAGCCGGGATAGTAATCTGTTACAAGAACTGCTCCCTTTGACGGTACTTCTTCCGTAAGCCTGAAATATTTGTTTTCTCTGAATAAGTCTGCGTATTCTTTGTATTCTTCAGGAAGGCATAAAACTCCCTTGTAACCGCTGAGCATCATTGTGAGATGAAGCTTTTTATTGTTCATAAGACCGTTCCAGAAAAGGAAGCTTTCACTTTCTTTAAAGCTTTCAGCTGTTTCATCCTTGATTTTGCAAAGACGGAAAACAACAAGCTTTTCCTTCTCTTCACTATACATATCAAACTTAGGTGCACCCGTAAGAGCAACCTCTTCTTTGAAATAGCAGCCGTCAGCCTTCAGAACAGACTTCACCTGCTTTTCTCTTGCCACACAGTAAAGAGTGGCATTTGTGCTGAACTTTCCGTGAGTTTCACTTCTGTCCTTTGCAATGAGCTCACTGTCGATTATTACCGTCTGATTTTTAATAAGGTCACCGAGATAGATTCTTTCTTCATCAGACAGATAATCAATCAGAAAGCTTTCGGATGAAGACATTATAATTCTGTCACTGCAGATAAGATGCAGACTGAAATCCTTGTCAGAGGGTGAAATCACCTTTCCGTAAGAAGCGAGTCTTTCATAATCCTTACTTTCATCTGAAAGAGCAAAAACAGGTATAATCTCAGAGTTTTCTTCTTTTGCTTTATCGGACATAAAACGGAAAAATGCCTCTCCGTTATCCCCTGCTGACATTTCCTTGTCGGCTATAATCCACAGCTTTTTATTGCCGAGATTTTCTCTGAATGAAATGATCTCATTTCTTAAGGATATATATTCTTCCTTACCGAGAACAGCCAGAGTGTCTTCTGCAGCTTCTCTGAGTGCTTTCCTGTCCTCTTCGGGACAATCGCTTTTTCTTACGGCTATATAACCGTTTTTGCAGCTAACGATATAAGGCGGGAAAAGACTGTAGCTTGCTGAAAATGCAGAAGCTGACGGTACAAATTCACCGTAATTCACGGTTATCGGATAAGGCTGACCTGAGAAATTCAGACAGAATTCAATTTTTATCTTTTCTCTTTCAGCAAGAAGCGAACCGATATCGATTTTCTTTCTGAAGGAATCATAGCGGTTGCTTTCACCGTAAAAGCTTTTTGCCTTTATGAGAGAGTGGTCACGCCTTTTTATTTCAAGATTCTTCTTTCCTGCCTTGAGAGTGAATTCAATATTTTCATCCTTGCAGCAGTCAAGCACCCATTTTGCAATAAGTCCTTCAAGAATAAGCTCGGTTTTTCCGCTTACAGAATCTTTCCTCACTCTGCAGACATTTATATGGCAAAGCTTATGCTTGCTTTTAAGACGCAGAAGGCTCATATCCTTGTAGAATATCGCTTCTTTTTCTCTGTCAAAATGAGTTTCTGAAAGAAGATCGGAGCCGTCACGGATTTTCAGCATTGCAACCTTATACCCGATTCTTTTATGAACCTTATTCGAGATAATATATTTTTCATCAACCAATGAAAGATATTTTCTCATAAGCTCACAGTAATCACTTAAAAGCTTTTCATCGGAAAGGATTTTCTGAGACGGCATTTCTCTTACACGCCAGCCAATATCATATGCGAGTACATTTTGTATATAGGGTACAACCTCACCGTAAAGAGATATAGAAATATCAGTAAGGCTCTTATAATATGCCCTTGGCGAGCTTGTGTAATATTCTTCGGTTTCGCTTTGCACCTGAGTGGCTGATGTGTTATCGGTGCGTTTTCTGTAAAAATAAACAGCATCATCCACCACACCGTTTTTAAGCTTACGGAGAATTATACGGTTGACAAACATTGAGTCTTCACCGAATTTAACACCTTCGGCAAAGCGGTCGTTTTCGGTTATTGCCTCAGCTTTTATAATTGCCGTTGCAACATGTGACTGCACCATAGCGCAATCCTTTTCGTCAGTCAGGTCGTAAATACAGCTGCCGTTTTTAAACTTGAAATCAAGTGTATGCCATGATTCGGTTATGCCGAATTTCTTCACACGGCAGGAAAGCACATCTGTTTCTTCATAATGCGCTTCAAAGAAATTATAGGCGTTTAGAAAGGCGTCATCAGCCCATTTGTCGTCAGAGTCAAGAAAATTGACATACTTGCCCTCAATATAGGGTATACCTGCATTACGTGCAGAGCTTACACCGCCGTTTTCTTTTTCGATGTAAACAATATTATCAGGATAGAGTTTTTTATATTTCTCACAGATTTCACCGCTTTTGTCGGGTGAACCGTCGTTGACAAGAATCACCTGAATTTTCTCAAATCCGATCGTCTGCCCTTCAAGGGAACAGAGAGTTTCTCTGAGATACTCCTCTACTTTATAAACAGGTATAATAACAGAAAATAAAAACTTATAATTTTCCACAGAGAAACACCGCCTTTCTGCTTACTTCTTTCGATTATATCATTTTTTTGCAGCATATTCAAGCAAAATGTATTTTTGCGCCCTTTGAAAGAGGAATAACTAAATTTTAAAGACTACAATAACACATATTTAAAGCACAAATGCACCCTTTGGCGACACTGCGCAAGGGTGCATTTGTATTTGTTTTTTATTCTTTTAAATTCATTCCTAATAATCAGAATCCTATAAAATTCTCATTTGCATCTACGTTCATAAAGCGAGGATATGCAGAATTTGTTTTAACTGTAGGCTGTGTTTCTCTTGTAAGAAGCCAGATCGCGAATTCTGTATGATCGCTGTTATCCTTACATCCAACGTGTTTTGCATTCTTTACAATCCATGTTGTATCCTTATAGAGACAGGTTGAAGCATTTACAACTCTGTCAGGTGAAATGTATTCAGGAGAAACACCTGCAATTTCAGCGTCGCTGAGTGTTGCACCGTAATTTGCAAATGTACCGCCGCCTGATGTGCAGCAGCTTTCAAGAACGCCGTCACCGTGAGCCTTATAACCTGAGTAAATGGGAAGCTGCTTTGAGTTGTAATGTGAAACAAAGCTTACCTTAACGCCTGCGTCATAAGCCTTCTTCACAATGTTTTCTGTGTTACATACAAAAGTCTTAACCTTTGCAAGCTCAGTAATTGCAGTTGCATATTCTGCTTCTTCGCCTGCATAGAAGAAGTTAACTGCTTCATCAAATTTTGCATCAGGGATAAGTGCCCAGAGACCGAAAGCTGAACCGAAGCATTCACGGAGGAATTCATCATAAAGCTTATCCTTGTTATTTGCGATGAGATCATTTACATAATTTACAACGATCTTAAGAGTTCCGAATGCATTAAGAATCTTGATTAAGAGATTAAGACCGAAATTATTGCTTGTCTTTTCAATAAGGAAATCAGCAAGAGCACCGCTGTCGATTACAAGATCGCCTGTAAAAGCAGAACCGATGATGTTACCGCCGTTATGAGCTGATGAAAGATAAACAACACTGTCAAGGCTGTCTGTGCCGTATTTATCAATGTAAGCAGTTGTAATCATACCGCCCATACTGCAAGCAGCGATATCAAGCTTAGTCGCACCTGTCTGGCTCTTAACGAGTTCAAGGAAGCTGTTGAGGTCATCAGCAAGAGCTGAGGGGCTCATTCTCCAGTCGAATGTATAAAGGTATGTATCCTTACCGCCGAATTTTCTTGCTACTGAACGGAAAAGACCTACTGCAGTGTCTGCCCATTCGTCACCTGATAAGTCAATCTTGTCAGCTGATGTAAGGAACTTGGGAATATGCACATCTGCCTTTACAGGGTTTCCGTTTTTATCACAGGCAACATTACCGAAGGTTTCAAGACCGAATTCGATAAGAGCGTTGATAACCGCATCCTTATCTCCTTTGATTCTCTTCATACCGATGTCAGTAAGTGCATTTATGATTGCGTTAGCGTCAATGGTAATAGCCTTTGAGCCGTCACCGTTAACAAGGCCCATGAAATCAATACCTCTTACAACAACAATGGGATCACCGTCGTATTCAGCGGCTTTTGTTTCTGCTGCAAATGCCATAGGCATTGAAGCTAAAATCATAATAACTGCAAGCAGAATTGATAATGATTTTCTAAGTAATTTTTTCATTTTATATTCTCCTTCCGAAAATATCACTATGTGATGATTTACACTGCAAATTACGGCTAAACAATTCATCTTTTTTCATTTTTGAAATTGTTTTGTCATAATTCACTACAAGCCGATATTACCACACATAGTTTTGTTTGTCAACAAATAACAAATGCAAATTTGTACATTTTAGTATATAATTATATATCGCAACATAAATTTCACTTCAATTACACCTGAAAGTAGTACTTATTTACAGAAATGTTAATTTATCTGCACTTTTGACAAAATATATTTAAAATTGAGCTTATATTGTTTATATTTTAATTATTGCCAATCAGAAAATTTTATGATATAATTCACGGGATTGTAAAATCGTACAAACAGAAATTAACATAAACTCAAAATGAAACGGTGGTAAAAAACAATGAAAGAGAAACTTGGTTTTTTCGTACGTTCAGGTGCGCCTGAAACTGAAAAGTTTGATATGTACAAGCCCATCACATATCAGCCTGAATTTCTTCTGAAAACTCTTGTGTGGCCTCTCTGTACACTCAGAAGAGCAATCCGTAAAGGTAAGGTGACAAAAGTAAGAATGGACGGTCTTAAGTCTCCCTTCATCCTTATCTGCAATCATAATGCTTTCTATGATTTCTATGTGCTTGAATCAGTTCTCAAGCCTTACACAGCAGTGTTCCCCGCAGCAGTTGACGATTTCATTGCAAGAGAACCCCTTCTCAGACTTGCAGGCGGTCTTCCCAAAAGAAAATATACCTCAGACCTCAACACCGTAAGACAGTGTCAGGAAGCTATCAAAAACGGTCACTCTTTCGGCATTTACGCTGAAGCAAGATATTCTCTCTGCGGTGTTACCGAATATGATGCATATACAGAATCAATCGGTCAGCTTGTAAAGCTGATGAAGGTTCCCTGTGTTGTTCTCAACTGCAAGGGCCATCACCTTTACGATCCCTTCTGGGGCAACCATATGAAGAGAGACATTATGGGCGTTGAATGTGTAATGACACAGATTTTCACAGCTGAAGAAGTTGAAAAAGCTTCTGTTGAAGAAATCAACGCAAAAATCGATGAATATCTCTATAATGACGACTGGCGTTGGCAGAGTGAAAACAGAGTTACCCTCAAATATAAAAAGCGTGCCCAGGGTCTTCACAAGCCTCTCTATCAGTGTCCTCACTGTATGACAGAATATAAGATGAATTCAAAGGACGACACTATTTTCTGTGAGCATTGCGGCAAAAGCTGGTGGCTCAACTATTACGGTGAGCTTGAAGCATCAGACGGAAACACAGAATTCAAATTCCCCTCAGACTGGTATGCATGGGAACGTGAACAGGTTAAGAAAGAGATTCAGGAAGGCAGATATTACTTCGAATGTGACTGCCATGTAAATGAGCTTCCCAACGCAAAGGGCTTTGTCCGTCTCGGCAGAGGTAAGTTTGTTCACGATATGAACGGTCTCAGAGTTGAAGGTATCCGTGATTACGATAAGGAACCCTTCGAAATGAAGCTTGACGCTGCTTCACAGCACACAATCCATGTTGAATATAAATACCGTTTCGGTAATTTCAAGGATTGCATTGATATGAACACTCTTCACGACACCTGGTATGTTTTCCCTGAAAACTGCGAATTCTCAGTTACAAAGATTTCACTCGCTACAGAACAGATTTATAAGGAAATCTGGCGTAAGCGCAATGAAGAGAAAGAAAACGCAAAGAAATAAAAAGCTGAAAATCATAAAGCTGTCTGCATTTTTGCAGACAGTTTTTTTCGTTTTGATATTTACTTAAACTGTTCTTTATGTTAAACTGAAGTAAATCAAATATGATTGTAAGGAGAAAAAATATGAAAGCAAAAATCACTGCTGCAGCCGAAATGAAAATCGGCGAAATTGACAGAAGAGTTTTCGGTTCATTCATCGAGCATCTGGGCAGAGCCGTTTACGGAGGAATCTATGAACCCGGTCATCCTCTCGCTGATGAAGAAGGCTTCAGAACCGATGTCATTAAAATGATAAACGAATTGGATGTTCCCATTGTGCGCTATCCCGGCGGCAACTTTGTTTCAGGCTACTGTTGGGAAGACGGTGTAGGGCCAAAAGAAGAAAGACCTAAACGTCTTGAGCTTGCATGGGGTGTTACCGAACCAAACCTTTTCGGCACAAACGAATTTATGCGTTGGTGCAAAAAAGCAAAGACATCACCTATGATGGCAGTAAACTTAGGTACAAGAGGTCCCGAAGAAGCAAGACAGCTTGTTGAATACTGCAATCACAAGTCTGATTCAAAATACTCTGACCTTCGTATCAAACACGGCTATAAGGATCCCTGGGATGTAAAGCTCTGGTGTCTCGGCAACGAGATGGACGGTCCCTGGCAAATGGGAATGAAAACCGCTTATGAATACGGCAGAACCGCCAATGAAGCCGCAAAGCTTATGAAGTGGGTTGACCCTTCAATCGAAACCGTTCTTTGCGGTTCATCAAGCAGAGGTATGCACACCTTCGGCAAATGGGAAACAGAAGCTCTTGAGCTTGCATATGACAATGTGGACTACATTTCACTTCACCAGTATTACGGCAACCACAGCAACGACACCCCCTCATTTCTTGCAAAAAGCCTTGAAATGGAAGATTTCATTTACAGCGTAATCTGTGCTGCCGATTATGTAAAATCATTCAAGAGAAGCAAGAAGACCATCAATCTTTCATTTGACGAGTGGAATGTATGGTATCATTCAAACGGTGCACCCTATGACAAGTGGAGTATTGCACCTCCTCAGCTTGAAGACATCTACAACTTTGAGGATGCTCTTGTTGTTGCTTGTATGCTTATCACTCTTCTCCGTCACGCAGACAGAGTTAAGATTGCCTGCCTTGCTCAGCTTGTAAATGTAATTGCTCCGATTTTCACTAAGACAGGCGGCGGAGCATTCAGACAGACTATTTTCTACCCCTTTGAAGCTCTTTCAAAATATGCAAGAGGCAATGCACTTCGTCCTATCGTTACCTGCGACAAATATGACTGCAAGGAATTCACCGATGTCCCCTATCTTGAAAGCATCGTAACCTTTGATGAAGAAAATGAAGAGGCTGTTGTATTCTGCGTTAACCGTTCAATGGAAGACTGCATTGAGCTTGACATTTCTCTTCTTGATTTTGACGGATACAAGCCTGTTGAGTTTTCATCAATGGACGGCTATGACATCAAGCAGGAAAACACCTTCGACAAGGAAGATGTAAAAATGCACCTCAATCCCCTGCCCGAATTTGACGGTAAGATTACAACTGCAGAGCTTAAGCCTCTTTCATTTAATGTTATCAGATTTAAGAAGGCGTAAATATAAAAATGGCTGTTACCTTCACGGTAGCAGCCACTTAATTTTTATTTTCTTATTTAAGAGAAGCGATGTAATCAGCCATTTCGCCAACTGTTTTGTATGTTACGAAATCTCTGATGTCAATTCTGACACCCATAACATCTTCAATTTCATCAATAATGCACGCTACATCAAAGGAGCTGAGAGCAAGACAGCTCTTGAAGCCTGAAGCTGCAGTGATTTCTTCTTCTGTGTAGTTTTCAAGTACTTTGATAAGATTTTCCATTTTCATTGTCCTTTCTTATTTAAAAATAGAACGCTGTTCTTTTGATTTTTCCTGAAGATGTTCTTGGGAAGGGTGTGCTTCTTATTCTGAGAGATGCAATCTGTCTTGTCTGAGGAGAGTTGCGGTTGATTTCATCCACAATTTCGTGAATCTTCTTTTCGATTTCTTCCTCAGCCATTTCATCACAGAATTCTCTGTCAGGGAAAGCTTCACAAACGATTTTATCATTTTCGCCGTAAACAACAACTTCCTTGACGATTGATTCATCTGCAAAGAGATTTTCAATTTCCTCAGGTGAAACATTTTCGCCGTTTGAAAGAATGATAAGATTCTTCTTTCTGCCCACAAGGAAAAGGTGATTACCCTTAAGATAACCAAGGTCACCTGTATGAAGATAGCCGTCTTCTGTGAAAGCTTCCTTTGTTGCGTCGGGACGTTTGTAATAACCAAGCATTACTGATGGGCCCTTAACCTGAATTTCACCGTCCTGAACTCTTACCTCATTGACTGAAAGCACTTTACCGGTTGAATACTTATTATCATCTGAGAAGTCAGATGTTGTAATTCTCGGACTGCATTCACTCATACCGTAACCCTGACGGGCGGTGATGCCGTATTTTTCAAATTCATCTATAAGCGCTTCGCTGAGATAAGCACTGCCTGCAATCATTCTTCTGAAATTCTTGCCGACAACTCTTTCAGCAGCCTCTCTGGGAGTAAGCTCAGGGTTGTTTCTTTCTGTAACCTTGATTCTTGTAAGAATTGATTTACAGAGAGAAGGAACGATTCTCATAATTGTAGGCTCAAATCTGAGGAAGTTTTTATAAAGGTTACTCATCGGACCGTTAAGACAGAGTGTACCGCCGTCATAAACAGTTTTAAGCACGTCACAGTTATAGCAGAACACATGGTGCATGGGAAGAACAGAGAAGCTTACATCATCGTTATCCATGTTGTATTCGTTGTAGCAGGTGTTTGCCGCAATATTATGGTTTGAAAGCATTACGCCCTTTCTGTCACCTGTTGTACCTGAAGTGTAAATAATAAGTGCGCAGGCATCTATATCAATGTCAACATTTTCAAGACCTGCATATTCGCTTTCGGAATTGTAGCTTTCGAATACATTGGCAAACCACTTGATGTCACCGAGAGAAACAATTTTCTTGAGAGCAGGTGTTCTCTTCTGGATTTCAATTGCAGTTGCCATCATTTCTTCTTCACAGAAGAGCATTTCAATATCTGCATCGTCAAAAAGCTTTGTTGCTTCGTCAGCTGTAATATCGGGAGCAAAAGGAACAACCACGTTACCGCTGAAAATCATACCTGTAAGACAAGCGATGTATTCATAGTTTGTCTTGCCGATGAATGCAATGTGCATTCTCTTGGGGTTGATATGGCGGATATATCTTGAAACTGCGAGAGCATCCTCGTAGAATTCGTTATAGCTTTTTTTATAAGCATATGTACCTACATAATATCTGCAGAAATCTTTATCGCCATAGCTTTTTGCCGCATATTCTACCAGCTGTTTTACGCTTTTGATTTCACTCATGCTTTAACCTCGTCCTTACATTTTTATCTTTATATATATCTTATTCTTTAATCAGAACAAGACACTACTTCTCAACATAACTACCGAGTATTCTATACCTTTTTTGCTCTGAGGTCAAGGCTTTTTAAAACAACAATACACCAAAAAAACAAATTGATGAATTTGCAATAAATTTATTAATTATGTTTCCAATGCAACACAGTTAATATTATCTGTTGTGTAAAAAAGCTGTTTTTTATCTTTTTTCATTTTCTCGAAAAATTGTAACAAAGAAAAAACAAGACACTAACAAACAAATTAAATTTATTTGAAATATTTTTCTATTCTTTCATATTCCTCATCTGTAATGCTGAGCATTGAACCGTGCCTTGGTGAAAAATCAAAATCATATTCACTGTCTGGTACGGCTTCAAAATTCACCATATCAGTAGTTTTCTGCATAAGATAACCACCCTTTACATATGAGTCCATAATCATAAGGTAATTGTCCGTGCCGTACTCTCTGTAAGTGCAGCAGCCTTCTGTATTTTCTCTGAAAGCGGTTATGTCTTTGTTTTCAGGTTCTTTATAGGGACCTTCAAGGAAAGAGGAATAAACATAACAGATTCTTTTTTCATTTTCGTCTTTATAATAGAGATAATACACTCCGTTTTTCTCGATAATATCACCGTCAATTGCATCCTTTTCACAAGGGGGGGCATAGAGAATCTGCGGTGAAGTTTCAAGTGTACGGAAGTCCTTTGTATAAGCATACCACATTACGGTCTTTGTCCACTCGTCAGTTTCCTTGAAATGCTGAGCGTTTGCCCAATAAATCATATACATCTCTTTCTCTTTGTCATAAAAGACCTCAGGCGCCCATGTACGTACACTTCCCTGAAGACCGTAATCGTTCATATCAATAAGCTCATATTGCTCCCAATCAAGGAGATTGTCGCTGTGCCAGACGCACATTGCGTGGTTGGAAGACCAACCGTTATCACTACGCATATCTGTTCCGATTATATAAAAGCTTCCGTCTTCACCCCTGAAAAGAAACGGGTCACGCACACCTCTTGTCCCCTTCATATTGAACAGAAAGGGTTTGTTGTCATTGACGGGCGTAAAATGATAACCGTCACGGCTGAGTGCATAATTTATAGATTCTCTTTCAGGCTCATTTCCTGTGAAATAACAGAATAAATAGTTTTTTCTTTCAGACATATTTTTTCTCCTTGTTACCAAAGTAATTTTTCAAGCTATTTTTTCATAATTGTAATAAATAGGTCACCTTTTTTTGGTATTATAACAGAGTAGAAAAGTAAAATCAATGAAACATAGGTGATAAATTTGAAATATAAAAAAAAAATCAAACCCTTAAATCTTCTTATGCTCACCGTTGCAGGAATTATAAATGCTTTCGGTGTAACTCTTTTTCTTGCTCCCGTAAAGCTGTACGACAGTGGCATTTCAGGAACATCAATGCTTCTTTCTCAGGTTACTCCCGAATGGCTTTCACTTTCAGTTTTTCTTCTGATTCTCAACATTCCGCTTTTTCTTTTCGGACTAAAAAAACAAGGTTGGCTTTTCACTCTCTACGCTATCTATTCCGTTGGAATTTATTCGCTTTTTGCCTGGCTTATAACTGACATTGTTCCTATAGATGTAAGTATGGCTTCACCTCTTGCGGGCACAGATTTACTTCT
>JAZRJR010000024.1:0-24150 GCA_045645885.1 Acutalibacteraceae bacterium
GAGAAGCAGATTAAGCGTCTTATTCCTTACAAATAATTAACGTCTGAAAATCAACTAATTCTATAACAAACGGAGGTACTTAATCATGGCTCGTATTAAAGGCGCAATGATGACTCGTAAGAGAAGAAATAAAGTATTAAAGCTTGCTAAGGGCTACTACGGCTCAAAGCACAGCCTCTTCAAGACAGCTAAGCAGGCTGTTATGAAGTCAGGTAACTATGCATACATCGGCAGAAAGCAGAAGAAGAGAGATTTCCGTCGTCTCTGGATCACAAGAATCTCAGCTGCTTGCAAGGCTAACGACACAAACTACTCAACATTCATGAACGGCCTTAAGAAGGCAGGCATCGACCTTAACAGAAAGATGCTTTCAGAAATTGCAATTGCTGATCCCGCAGCTTTCACAGCTCTCGTAGAAAAGGCAAAGGCAGCTCTTTAATTCACAATTTTATGCGTCCGAGATTTTTCTTCTCGGGCGTATTTGTGTTTTAATATGACACTAAATTTTTGTATAAATCGGCAGAGGATGGAGTAAAAGATGAACAGAATTGACAGTGTAAACAATGAAAAAATCAAATATGCCGTTAAAATTTCTTCCTCTTCTTCAAAGAGAAAAGAGGACGGAGTGTTCTTTCTTGAAGGTTTCAGACTGTGCCGTGATGCCGCTTTGACAGGGGTAAAAATCAGAATGGCTTTCATCACCGATAAAGCTTTTGAAAAGAACAGCGATGACGCTTCGTTCATCTGTGAGAATGCGCAGGAGGCATATCTTGTGTCTTCAGCGGTTGCAAACAAAATGTCTCTTACCGAAAATTCCCAGGGCTTCTATTGTCTTTGTGAATACTCCGGGGTGCTTTCGGAAAAAGATATAAACGAAAAGGGAAAGTATATTGCCCTTGAAAATGTCCGTGATCCGTCAAACTTAGGTGCTATCTGCAGAACTGCAGAAGCTCTCGGTATAAACGGTGTCATTCTTTCAGGCTGCTGCGACAGATACAATCCTAAGTCTCAGCGTGCCGCAATGGGCTCGCTTCTCAGACTTCCTGTTGTTGAAAGTGAAAATCTTCCCGAAACTCTTCTGAATCTCAGAAGCAGGGGAATGAAGCTTTACGCTACCACTCCTGATGAAAATGCTGCTGTTATTACAAAAAGCGATATGTCAGGCGGTGTGGTATCTGTAATCGGCAATGAAGCTAACGGTGTAACCGATGAAACCTTCCTTGTGTGCGAAAAGCTTACAATTCCCATGAAGGGCAGAGCCGAATCGCTTAACGCGTCAATGGCTGCCGCTATAACTATGTGGGAGATGATGCGCTGATGGACAGAGAGGTTTATTGGATATGGCTTCAGCAGTGTCTGGGATATGCAAAGAAAACAGATAAGTTTTCTTCTTTCTTCGGTGATGCGAAGGCTGTTTTTGACGCTACGGATGAAGAAAGGCGAAAAGCTTTCGCCACGTCATTTTCCTCAAGAATGAAGAAAAAAGACCTTTCAAAGGCTGAAGAAATTTTCAGCTTCTGCAAGGAACACAGAATTCACGTTATAACGCCTGAAAGTGAGTTTTATCCGAAGAAGCTGCTCACTATTGAGAATTATCCTCTTGTGCTGTATGTGAGAGGGGATGTTACCTGCCTTAACAGTAAGCTCAGTATTGCGGTCATCGGCAGCAGAACCTGCAGCGCCTACGGTGAAGAGGTTACGGAGAAAATAACCAAAGGTCTTTCTGAAAACAAGGTTACGATAATCAGCGGCGGTGCGGTGGGGATTGACAGTGTGGCACACAGAACCGCAATTGAAAACGGCAGTAAAACTGTTCTTGTAATGGGTTGCGGCCACGGTTACGGATATCTTCCCGAAAACTCCGAGCTGAGAAAAGCCGTAGCAAACTGCGGTGCTCTTGTTTCTGAATATCCGCCCTTTTATCCGGTCGATCACGGTTCTTTTCCTAAGCGAAACCGAATCATTTCAGGTATGAGTGACGGTGTGCTTGTTACAGAAGCTGCAGAAAACAGCGGAACCTTCAGCACTGTAAATCACGCAAAGAAGCAGGGCAGAACAATTTTTGCTCTTCCCGGTGATATAATAAGCAAAAAATTTGACGGCTCAAATCAGCTTATAGTTGAGGGTGCTGTGCCGGTGTTTTCGGGTGAAGCTATACTTCAGAAATACGGCATAAAAACCGAAGCTGCTGATTTTGACAAAACAGATACTCCTTTCCGTAACGTCGAAGAGAGAGGAAAGACTGCAAGAAAAAGAAAAACAGCTTCGAAAAAGAAAGCTGATGTAAAAGAAAAGTCAGAAATCAAAGCAGAAAAAAATACAGAAAACATAAAAAATCCTCCCGAAGGTATTTCTAAAAACGCTGAAATAGTGTATAATGTAATGTCTGAGGGTGAAAGTGAGCTTGATTTCATCACGAGAAAATCAGAACTCGGTGTGGGCGCAGTGCTCGCTGCAATTTCCGAGCTTGAAATTTTCGGTGTTGTTTTAAAATCAGGCCCTAACACTTACGAAATAAACTGAGAAATTAACTTTTATGAAAAGGTGAAAAATAAATGGCAGATTTAATTATTGTTGAGTCGCCTTCAAAAGCGAAAACACTTAAAAATTATCTTGGAAGCGGATACGAGGTAATCGCTTCAAAGGGTCACGTGAGAGACCTTCCCGCTGCAAAGCTCAGCGTTGACGTGAAAAACGATTTCGCTCCTAAGTACAGCATAGTAAAAGGAAAGGAAAAGCTCGTCAAGGAGCTGAAGGCTGCTGTAGCCGACAGTGACGAGGTTTATCTCGCAACCGACCCTGACCGTGAAGGAGAAGCAATTTCATGGCATCTTGCTGAAATTCTCGGTCTTGATATGGAAAAGGCTAACCGTGTAACCTTCAACGAAATCACCAAAACAGGTGTAAGAAACGGTATGGCAAATCCCAGAAAGGTTGACCTTGACCTTGTAAATGCTCAGCAGGCAAGACGAATTCTTGACCGTCTTGTTGGTTATAAGCTCAGCCCCTTCGTTTCACAGAAAATCAGAAGAGGTCTTTCAGCGGGCCGTGTGCAGAGCGTTGCAGTAAGAATGATTGTTGACCGTGAAAACGAAATCAGAGCCTTCAATCCCGAAGAATACTGGACAATCGATGCAAAGTTCAATTCAAGTGCGAAAAGAGTAATTGCCGCTGAATTCTACGGCGACGAAACAGGTAAGGTTACTCTTACAGATGAAGCTCACGCAAACAGCTATCTTCAGAGACTTGAGGGTGCTTCATATTACATCAGCTCACTTAAAAAGGGCACAAGAAAAAAGAATCCTGCACCGCCCTTTATTACATCAACTCTTCAGCAGGAAGCCTCAAAAAAGCTTGGCTTCAGAGCTGAAAAGACAATGAAAATTGCTCAGGAGCTTTATGAAGGTGTGACTGTTGCAGGCTACGGCTCTGTGGGTCTTATCACTTATATGAGAACTGACTCTCTGCGTATTTCAGAAGAAGCAAGAGCTCAGGCAAATGATTTTATCAAAGAAAATTTCGGGGACAAATACCTTCCCGAAAAGCCCCGTTACTTCAAGTCAAGAAGCAACGCTCAGGACGGTCACGAAGCAATCAGACCTTCGACCGTTTCACTTGTACCCGATGAAATCAAGGGTAGTCTTTCATCTGACCAGTATAAGCTTTATAATCTTATCTGGAAGCGTTTTCTCGCTTCACTTATGAAAGAGTGCGTTCAGAACACATCAAAGCTTGAAATCAGAAGTACGGTAAGCGGTGCTCCCGAAGATAAATACTGTCTCTTCACTGCAAGCGGTTATTCAGTGAAGTTTGACGGCTTCACAGTGCTTTACGATACAGGCGATGACGGTGATGAAAAATCAAAGCTTCCTGACGGACTTTCAGACGGTGAAGCTCTTAAGCTCAAAGCACTCACTCCAAATCAGCATTTCACTCAGCCTCCCGCAAGATTCACAGAAGAATCACTTATAAAGACTCTTGAAGAAAACGGTGTAGGCAGACCGAGTACTTATGCAACAATTATTTCAACAATTGTAAAGCGTGAGTATGTCGAAAGAAAACAGAAGCAGCTTATTCCCACAGAGCTTGGCGAAGCTATCGTTAATCTCCTTAAGGATAAGTTCAAGAATATTGTAAATATAAAATTCACCGCTCAGATGGAAACTAACCTTGATGAGGTTGGCGAAGGCAAGCAGGATTACATCAGGATGCTTCATGAATTCTACGGTGATTTTGAAGACATCCTCAAAAAAGCAAAAGAGGAAATGGATGGCGTTAAAATTCAGCTCAAAGAGGACATCACCGATATTCCCTGCGAAAAATGCGGAAGAATGATGGTGGTAAAGGTGGGCAGATTCGGAAAGTTCCTGGCTTGTCCCGGTTATCCCGAATGCAAGACCACAAAGCCCTTTGTTGTTGAAACAGACGCACAGTGTCCCATTTGCGGCGGAAAGGTAATCTCCAAGAAATCCAAGAGAGGCTACACCTTCTTCGGCTGCGACAACTGGCCCGAATGTAACTTTATGACATGGGATAAGCCCACAGAGGAAAAATGTCCCAAGTGCGGAAAGTCACTCTTCAAAGGCAAGGGCGGAATGCTCAGCTGCCTTTCAGAAACATGTGATTATCAGGCAAAAGCAACAAGAAAAAAGAAAGAAACTCAGGATAAATAAATTCTGAAGGAAGGTGCGTATATGAGTGAGCAGGTAATAGTAATAGGCGGCGGTCTTGCAGGTGTTGAGGCTGCGTGGGCTCTTTCAAAAAGAGGTCACAAGGTGCTTCTTTATGAAATGAAGCCTCAGAATTTTTCACCGGCTCACCACAGTACCGGACTTGCAGAGCTGATCTGCTCAAATTCCCTTAAGGCGAAAAGAGTGGAATCAGCAGCAGGACTTCTCAAAACAGAAATGCGTCGCTTCGGTTCTCTCTGTATGGAGTGTGCTGATTTGTGTGAAGTGCCTGCAGGCGGTGCTCTTGCCGTTGACAGAGATGAGTTTTCAAGACTCATCACAAAAAAAATCGAGAGCGATGAAAATATTACTCTCATCCGTGAAGAGCTTACAGAAATTCCTGACGGTAACGTAATTGTTGCCGCAGGACCTCTCGCAAGTGATGAGCTGAGCCTTGACATTCAGCGCCTTTGCGGAAACGGTCTTCACTTTTTCGATGCGGCAGCACCCATTGTAACTCTCGAAAGCATTGATATGAACGAAGCCTTTGCCGCTTCACGATATGAAAGAGGCGGTGAAGACGACTATATAAACTGTCCGATGAATAAGGAAGAGTACGAGACTTTTTACGATGCACTTATAAATGCAGAAAGTGCTGACCTTCACTCATTTGACAAAAGAAAAGAAGTCTATGAGGGCTGTATGCCTATTGAGGTTATGGCATCAAGAGGTAAGGATACAATGCGCTTCGGACCTCTCAAGCCTGTCGGTCTTCGTGATCCTAGAACAGGTCACAGACCCTGGGCTGTGCTTCAGCTGAGAAAAGAAAACAGCAAGGGTACGCTTTTCAACCTTGTAGGCTTTCAGACTAACCTCAAATTCCCTGAGCAGAAAAGAGTTTTCTCAATGATACCTGCTCTTAAAAATGCAGAATTTGTTCGCTACGGTGTAATGCACAGAAACACCTTCATTGATTCACCAAGGCTTCTTAATTGTGATTTCAGCTTCAGAAAAAGAGAAAATCTCTTTTTTGCAGGTCAGATTACAGGCGTTGAGGGCTATATGGAATCAGCCTCATCAGGTATTCTTGCAGGACTTAATATGGCACTTAAGCTTGAGGGTAAGGAAACTCTGAAGCTTCCCGAAAACACAATGATGGGTGCTTTAAGCCATTATATCAGCGATGAAACAGTAACAAACTTTCAGCCTATGGGCGCAAACTTTGGTGTGCTTGAGGCAATTGAACCGAAAATCAGAGATAAAAAGGAGCGCTATGCAGCACTTTCAGAAAGAGCGCTGAAGCTTCTTGAAACTTACCTTGAAGGAAGGGGGATATAATGAAAATCAAAGAATTTGAAGGCGTTATCGGTTATGAATTCAAAAATAAGGACTTCATAAAAACTGCACTTACTCATTCCTCTTATGCAAATGAAAGAGGTCTCGGAGAATGCAATGAAAGACTTGAATTCTTAGGTGACTCAGTGCTGGGTATTGTAACTGCCGAATATTTTTACCATAATCTCAATCATCTTCCTGAAGGTGAAATGACAAAGAAAAGAGCAGCCTGTGCCTGCGAAAAATCCCTTTATAAATTTGCAAAGGAAATCAACCTTGGCAGATATATCTTCCTCGGAAGAGGCGAGGAGAATATGGGCGGCAGAGACAGAGCTTCAATTCTTGCCGATGCCTTTGAGGCGGTAATCGCTGCAATTTATCTTGACGGCGGACTTCAGAACGCAAGAGATTTTGTGCTTCGTTTCGTAAAGAAGGCTGCCAATGAAAATATCAGTCTGAAGGACTATAAAACCGAGCTTCAGGAAATTATTCAGAAAAATCCCGATGAGCATCTTTCCTACGTGCTTGTGGGTGAAAGCGGTCCTGACCACGACAAGCGCTTTGAGGTTGAGGTTATGCTCAACAGCAATGTAATCGGTTGCGGTATGGGCAGAAGCAAGAAGCTTGCAGAGCAGGAAGCTGCAAGACAGGCTCTTGAACTGATGGGCATAAGATGAAGCATATAAACGTTGCACTTTTCGTGCCTGATGAGGGCTGTCCTCACAGATGCAGCTTCTGCAATCAGAAAACAATTTCAGGCAAGGCAAAAAAGCTTACGGTAGAAGATATTGACGAAGCGGTGAAAATTGCTTCGGAAAACGGTGACGGCAAGGGTGAAATTGCCTTTTTCGGCGGCAGCTTTACCGCAATATCCAAAGAGTATATGACATCCCTTCTTGAAAGAGCAAAGCTATACATAGACGAAGGTCTTTTTGAGGGCATCAGAGTTTCCACAAGACCCGACTATATAGACGAAGAAATTCTTACAGTTTTAAAAGAATACGGCGTTACCTCAATTGAGCTTGGCTGTCAGAGTATGAGTGACGAAGTTCTTTTAAAAAACGGCAGAGGTCACACTTCAGAGGATGTAGTCAAGTCTGCAAAACTTATAAAAAGCTATGGCTTCGAATTGGGCGTACAGATGATGACAGGTCTTTACGGTGAAAGCGACGAGGAAAGCATCAAAACTGCAGAAAAGCTTATTGCTCTTTCTCCTGATACTACAAGGATTTATCCCACAGTTGTTCTTGAGGGCACACAGCTTTGCGAGCTATACGAAAATGGTGAATACAAACCCCAGACTGTTGACGAGGCTGCTGAGCTTTGTGCAAGGCTTATTCCGATGTTCGAGGAAAAGGGTATAAGAATAATCCGACTCGGTCTTCATTCGGGCGGTAATGTTGAAGAGGGCTTTGTTGCAGGTGCATATCATCCCGCTTTCAAAGAAATCTGTGAAAGCAAAATCTATTTTCAGAATATTCTGAAAGAAATCAGAAGAGAGAATATCCCCAAAGGGGACATAACATTGACAGTAAATAAAAAATGCGTTTCAGCTCTTGTAGGGCAGAAACGCAGTAACATAGAAAAGCTTAAGACTATGGGTTATGACTGCCGTGTTGAGCAGAATGATACCCACAAAAAATATGAAGTAAGTGTGAGGTTAACAAAATGATATTAACATCACTTGAAATGCAGGGCTTCAAGTCCTTCCCTGAAAAAACGGTGCTTACCTTTGATAAGGGTATAACTGCCGTTGTAGGCCCTAACGGAAGCGGTAAGAGTAACATCTCTGATGCTGTCCGCTGGGTATTGGGTGAACAGTCTTCAAAGTCACTTCGTGGCTCAAAAATGGAAGACGTAATTTTTGACGGTACAAAAATCAGAAAGGCTCACGGCTATGCTCAGGTTACTCTGCGCCTTGACAACAAGGACAGAAGCATAAAGGGCGTTGACACCGATGAGGTTTCCGTAACAAGAAGATATTACCGTTCAGGCGAAAGTGAATATAAAATCAACGGTGCTGCCGTAAGACTGCGTGATGTCCATGAGCTCTTTATGGATACAGGTCTCGGCAGAGACGGTTATTCAATGGTCAGCCAGGGTAAAATTGCCGATATGGTAAGCGGAAAGAGCAAGGAATGCCGTGAAATGTTTGAAGAGGCAGCAGGCATTTCCGCCTACAGATATAAGAGAAGCGATTCACTTAAAAAGCTCAGTCAGGCTGAAGAAAACCTTGTCCGTCTCCGTGATATTCTTCTTGAGCTTGAAGGCAGAATCGGACCTCTTAAGACTCAGAGCGAAAAGGCACAGAAGTTCCTCGTTTTAGCTGAAGAGAAAAAGGGAATTGAAATCGGTCTGTGGCTTCACAATATAGATAAGCTCCGTGACGATATCAGAAATCAGCAGGATAAGCTGAGCCTTGCAAACAGTCAGTATGAGGACACAGAAAACAGTCTCAATGAAATTGAAGAGCTTATTGAGTCCTGTGTAACAGACACACAGAACATCAACATAAGAATTGACGAAATCCGTCAGGGTATTTCTGAGCTTGAAGAAAGATGTGCAAACGCAGGCAGTGAAGAAGCTGTTCTGCGCAGTTCAATTGAACATAACAACGATACTATCGAGCGTATTTCTCGTGATATCAGCGATTCTGAAAGCAGCCGCAAGCAGCTTCAGAGCGAGATTGACGGTGAAGAAAAGCTTATTGCTCAGATAAAGAAAATCCGCATTGACAAAGAAACAGAGCTTAAAGAAGCAAACTCAGAGCTGCAGAAAATGCAGAGTGAAGGCGGAATGATGGCTGAAAAGGCAAGTAAGCTTTCAGAAAGCATCACTGAGTATACAAAAGACCTTTCAGACAGCAGAGTAAAGCAGTCAACTGCAATGTCATCAATGCAGGAAATCCGTTCACGTGTTGAAATAATCGACCAGCTTATATATTCCCGTCAGGAAAGCGTTGACGTTCTTTCTCAGGATAAGGCTCAGAGCGAAAAGAAGCTTTCAGACTGCGAAAAGGAAATTGAAGCTCTGTCAGAGCTTGTGAAAGAGAAAGCTTCAGAGCTTAAAGAAAAGAACGAAAAAGCAGATAAGCTTAAAATGACACTTGATGAAAAAGCCTTTGAAATTCAGCGTGTGTCATCAAAGATAAAAATGCTCCGTGACCTTGAAAAGAATATGGAGGGTTACTCAGGCGCAGTTAAAAAGGTAATGAAAGAGAGCGAAAAGGGTACTCTTAAGGGTATTCACGGCACAATTTCTCAGCTCATTACCGTAAAGAGAGAGTATGCCGTTGCAATTGAAACCGCTCTCGGCAACTCCATTCAGAACATTGTTACAGAAACAGAAGAGGATGCAAAAAAAGCCATTTACTTCCTCAAAAAAGAAAACGCAGGCAGAGCGACCTTCCAGCCTGTTACAGCTGTAAGAGGCAGAGATTTTGAAGAAAAGAATCTTGATAAGTGCGAAGGCTATGTAGGTATTGCAGATAAGCTTCTTTCTTTCGATAAAAAATACAGCGACATCATTTCCTCGCTTTTAGGCAAGGTCGTTGTGTGTGATAATCTTGACAATGCAGTATTGATGGCTAAAAAGTACGGCTACAGCTTCAAGATAGTAACTCTTGACGGTCAGGTTGTGAATCCGGGTGGTTCACTTACCGGCGGTTCTGAGGGCAAGGGTGCAGGCATCCTTACAAGAGGTACCGAAATTGAACGTCTTATTGAAAAAGAAAAGCTTCTTTCCGAAGAGGGTATGAAGCTTACAAAGGATTACGATGAGCTTCTTGTTGAACTGAACAGACTTACAGGAACTCTTGAAAAAGAAAAGCAGAATCTTTCATTTATGGGTGAAGAAAAAATCCGCTTTGAAGGTCAGCTTAAGCTTGTTCTTGAACAGTATCTTTCAGCAAAAGCTGCTCTCGACAGTCTTAAAGAAGAAAAGAATAACTCCGATGAGAGAATTGCTGAAATTGAAAAGGTTTATAACGAAGCCAAAGATGAAAGCGATTCACTCACAAGAAAAATTGCCGATGCTGAAGCTGAGCTTTCACTTCTCGGTGAAAGAAGAACAGAGCTCACAAGAAAACGTGAGGAGCTTTCAGCGAAGATTTCAAGACTCAACCTTGATATTCATGTAAGTGCAAAGGATCTTTCATCAAGAACAGAAGCGCTCAATCTTCTCAAAGCACGAATTCTCAGCCATGAGGACAGAGACAGAGAGCTTGACAGTGAAATTGAATCAATCAAGGAAAAGAACAGACAGATTGAAAAGGAAATCGAAGACCTTCGCAATCTTTCCGTTAAGCTTAAAGAAGAGTCTGCAAGATCAAAAGAAGAAATTGCTTCACTTCAGAAAAAGAGAAGTGAAACCGAAGAAAGATCAGCTTCTCTTCGTATAAGTCAGCGTCAGAAGAGTGACGAAAGAGAAAAAATCAGCGGTGAAATTGCAAGACTTGAAGAGCGCAAGGCTGTTATGGTCAAGGACTATGATGACACCGTTAATAAGCTTTATGACGAATATCAGCTCACAAAACGTGAGGCAGAGGCAATCTGCGAAAAGCCTGAAGAGCCAAGAAAGGCTCAGCAGAGACTTTCTGAGCTGAAAAACTCAATCAGAGCTCTCGGCAGTGTAAATGTTTCTCCAATTGAAGAGTATAAGGAAGTCAAGGAACGCTATGAATTTATGAACGCTCAGGTAACTGATGTTGAACGCTCAAAGAAAGAGCTTCTTAGTCTTATTGATGAGCTTACTGACAAAATGAGTAAGCAGTTCCGTGAACAGTTCATCAAAATCAACCAGAACTTCGGTGAAACCTTCAGTGAGCTCTTCGGCGGCGGTAAGGCTGAAATTCTTCTTGAAGATCCCACAGATGTGCTTGAAAGTAACATCGACATCAAGCTTCAGCCTCCCGGCAAGAACGTAAAGCGTCTTGATTCACTTTCAGGCGGTGAAAAGGGACTTTCTGCAATTGCACTTCTCTTTGCAATTCTTAAGGTTAATCCCGCACCCTTCTGTATCTTTGACGAGGTTGAGGCCGCTCTTGACGATGTAAACGTTTCAAGATATGCTCAGTATGTGAGAAGAATGACAGAGAATACACAGTTCATTCTCATCACTCACAGACGTGGTACAATGGAAGAGGCTGACGTGCTTTACGGTATCACAATGCAGGAACAGGGCGTTTCAAAGCTCCTTGAGCTGAAGGCTGCAGAAATGGTTAAAAAGCTTGGTATTTCAGAATAAGAGGTAAATAATATGGGTATTTTTTCAAAGTTCGGTCTCGGTCTCAAAAAGACAAGAGACGTAATGAACAACAGAATAGAGGATGTCCTCGGTGCTTATGAGGAAATCACAGATGATTTCTATGATGACCTTGAAGAAGCGCTCATTATGGGTGACATCGGTATGCAGACAGCAACAGATATTGTTGATGCACTGAGAAAGCGTGTAATCAAGGGTGACGTAAGAAATCCCAAGCACGCAAAAATGATTATTTCAGAAATTATCGCTGAAATGATTGACGGCGGTGAGGATATGGGGCTTATTACAATGCCCTCAATTATCCTTGTTATCGGTGTAAACGGTGTTGGTAAAACAACAACAATCGGTAAGCTTGCCGCTATGTATAAAAAGCAGGGCAAAAAGGTTATTCTCGGTGCGGCTGATACCTTCAGAGCTGCTGCAATTGAACAGCTTGAGGTTTGGGCCGAAAGAGCAGGGGTTGAAATTGTAAAGCACAAGGAAGGTGCTGACCCTGCAGCCGTTGTTTATGACACAATCAGCGCAGGCGTTGCAAGAGACTGCGATATTATTATCTGCGACACTGCAGGCAGACTTCACAACAAGAAAAACCTTATGGACGAGCTTTCAAAAATCTACAGAGTTGTAGAAAAAGAGCTTCCCTATGCTGACCGTGAAATTCTTCTTGTGCTTGATGCAACAACAGGACAGAACGCAGTTAATCAGGCAAAGGAATTTATGAATGTTGCCGAGCTTACAGGTATTGCACTCACAAAGCTTGACGGTACTGCAAGAGGCGGTGTTGTGCTCACAATCAAAAACGAGCTTAAGCTTCCCGTTAAGTTTATCGGTGTTGGTGAGCAGATTGACGACCTTCAGCCCTTCAGACCAAAGGTTTTTGCAAAGGCGCTCTTTGAAGACACAAGCACAAGCTTTGAGGATGAGGAATAAGAATGAAGATTATTATTGCAACACATAATAAACATAAATTACAGGAAATGAGCCGTATTCTTTCACCTATGGGTTATGAGGTTGTAACTGACCGTGACCTTGGTATTGAGCTTACAGATGCAGAAGAAAACGGTGAAACCTTCCTTGATAATGCGAGAATAAAGGCAGAATCAGGCTGCAGAGAAAGCGGTCTTCCATGTATTGCTGACGACAGCGGACTTTGTGTTGATGCTTTGGGCGGTGCACCGGGTGTCTTTTCTGCGAGATACAGCGGTACTCACGGTGACGACGACGGCAACAACAAAAAGCTTCTCAGTGAACTTGAAGGCATTCCCACAGAGAAAAGAACAGCACACTTTGCCTGTGCAATCTGCGTAAGCTTCCCCGACGGAAGTGAAGTCACTGCAACGGGTAAATGTGAGGGCTACATCGGCTATGAAAAGAAAGGCACAAACGGCTTCGGTTATGATCCTCTCTTTATGGTAGGGGACAGAAGCCTTGCCCAGATGACAGCCGAGGAAAAAGATGCAATCAGCCACAGAGGTAACGCACTTAAAGAATTACAGAAGATTTTACCGATAGTATAATCCGGAGGTAACTATAATGACAGGCAAAGAAAGAGCTGCCTTCAGAGCAGCAGCTAACCATCTTGAACCCCTTTTCCAGATTGGTAAAGGCGGACTTTCAGATGCACTTATCAAGCAGACAGATGACGCTCTCAGAGCAAGAGAGCTTATAAAGCTGAAGGTTCTTCTTGAATCTTCACCTATTACTACAAGACAGGCTGCAGACGAAATTGCAGCAGCAGTGGGCGCTGAGGTTATTCAGGTAATCGGCGGTGTTATTGTTCTTTACAGAGAAAGCCCTGAGCTTAAGGAAAAAGCTCTTCAGAAGGAAAAGAACAAGAAAAAGGCTGCAAAGCTTCAGAAAGAAAAGCTCTATGCAGCAAAGAAGGAAAAGAAAAAGGTTTTCGCTAAGGTAAGCACCTCAAAGGGCAGAAAATAATGCGTATCGGAATTTTCGGAGGTACCTTCAATCCTCCACACAAAGGACACAAGAGAATGGCTCTCGAAATGATGAGGGCAGCTTCTCTTGACAAAATTTTGATTATTCCCACCTTTACTCCGCCACACAAAACTGCACCTGAGCTTGCAGGTACAGAAGACAGAATGAAAATGTGTGAGCTTCTTTTCAGTGAAGATTGCTTTGAAGTAAGTGACATTGAAATCAGACGTGAGGGCAAAAGCTACACAGTCGATACGGTGAGTGAGCTCAAAAAGCTTTATCCCGATGATGAACTTTTCCTCATTATCGGCTCAGATATGCTTCTCACTTTTCATGAATGGAGAAATCCCTTTGAAATTCTCTCTATGGCTGCACTCTGCGTTGCAACAAGAGAAGAGGAGATTTCTCCCGAAACCCTTTCAGTTTATGCCAAAGAAACATTGAAGCTTTCTAAAGGTGAGTATGTTCTTTCACGAATGTCACCTATGGAGTGCTCCTCAACTGAGGTAAGAGAAAAGGTTAAGAATAAAGAAAATCTTTCTGATGTGCTTACCGATGAGGTCATTGCTCATATTGAAAAATTTGATCTTTACTCGGCAGAATATCCCGAATATAAGTCACTTCTCAGAGAAATGCTTGACGATTACCGTTACATTCACTCTCTGGGCGTTGCCGAAAGTGCAAGAGAGCTCGCTCAGATTTACGGCTATGACACCGACAAGGCTTACAAGGCAGGACTTCTTCACGACATAATGAAAAATGCAACTAAGGATTATCAGTTGCAAATTATGGAAAAAGGTGGTATAATCCTTAGTCAGGCTGAGAAAAATAATCCTAAACTGTGGCACGCCATGGCAGGTGAGTGCTATCTCAGACTTGAACTTGGAATTGACGATGAAGAGCTTCTTTCTTCTGTGCGTTATCACACAACGGGAAAAGAAGGTATGAGCCTTCTTGATAAAATTGTATATATTGCAGATTATATTTCTGCAGAGCGTAATTATCCCGATGTAGACGTTATGAGAAGGCTTTCAAAAGAAGTAAGTCTGGAAGAAGCCTCACTTTATGCGCTGAGATATTCCATAAGAAAGCTGGAAAGTGACGGCGGAATTATCCACACCGACAGCATTGACTATTATAATGAACTTATTATAGATAAGAGAAAGGATGAAGTAAAATGACAGAGCTTCAGCTTACAAAAGAAATTGTCAAGGTTCTTGACAAGAAAAAAGCAATTGACATTCAGGCTCTCGAAATTACAGAGCAGACAATAGTAGGCGATTATTTTGTAATTGCTTCAGGTACATCAAATACCCACGTAAAGAGCCTTGCTGATGAAATTGACTATGAGCTCGGTCTTATGGGTGTTACACCTTCACACATTGAAGGTAAGGCTACAGGCTGGATTCTTCTTGATTACGGTGCAGTGCTTGTGCATGTGTTTACCCGTGAAACAAGAGAATATTACAACCTTGAACACTTATGGCAGGATGCAAGAAGAGTTGACCTTTCCGATGTCGTAACAGAAAACTGAGATAAGGACACCTTCAGAATATAACTTAATAAATAATTTAACGGAGTGATAAATTGTGAATTACGATTTCAGAGCCAATGAAGAAAAATGGCAGAAAAAATGGGAAGAAGCAGGCGTGTTCAACGCTGTGGATAATTCTGAAAAGAATAAGTTCTATGCTCTTGTAGAATTCCCTTATCCCAGCGGCAGCGGTATGCACGTTGGTCACATCAAGGCTTATTCAGGTCTTGAGGTTGTTTCAAGAAAGAGAAGAATGGAAGGCTATAACGTTCTTTTCCCCATCGGTTTTGACGCTTACGGTCTTCCCACAGAAAACTCAGCTATCAAAACAGGTGTTCACCCCAGACAGCTTACTGACCAGAATATTGCAAAGTTCTCAAGTCAGCTCAAGCGTGTAGGCTTCTCATTTGACTGGAACAGAGTTGTTGACACAACAGAAGAAGGCTATTACAAGTGGACACAGTGGATTTTCCTTAAGATGTTCGAAAACGGTCTTGTTTTCAGAGATAAAACTCTCGTAAACTACTGCCCATCATGTAAGGTTGTCCTTTCAAACCAAGACTCACAGGGCGGTAAGTGTGACATCTGTCACAGCGACATCGTTCAGAAGTCAAAGGACGTTTGGTACCTCAGAATTACAGAATATGCTGACAAGCTCCTCGAAGGTCTTGACAGCGTTGACTACCTTCCCAACATCAAGCTCCAGCAGGAAAACTGGATCGGTAAGTCAACAGGTGCTTTTGTAAACTTCAAGGTGAAGGATACAGAAGAAATGCTTAAAATTTATACCACAAGACCTGTCACACTCTTCGGTGTAACCTTTATGGTTATGGCTCCTGAGCATCCTCTTCTTGATAAGTACAGTGAAATGATCACAAACTTCAGCGAGGTTGAAGCTTACAGAGCAGAGTGTGCAAAGAAGACAGAGTTTGAAAGAACTCAGCTCGTTAAGGATAAGACAGGTGTTAAGCTTTCCGGCTTCTCAGCTATCAATCCCGTAAACGGCAAGGAAATCCCCATCTTCATTTCAGACTATGTAATGATGGGCTACGGTACAGGTGCAATTATGGCTGTGCCTGCACACGACCAGAGAGACTACGACTTCGCTAAGAAGTTCGGCATTGATATTATCGAAGTAATCAAGGGCGGCGACATTTCAGTTGAAGCTTACACAGGCGACGGTGAAATGGTTAACTCAGATTACCTCAACGGTTACACAGACAAGAAATCATCAATTGCCCGTGTTCTTGAAGAACTCGAAAAGCAGGGTATCGGTGAAAAGGGTGTTCAGTATAAGATGAAGGACTGGGCATTCAACCGTCAGCGTTACTGGGGCGAACCCATTCCCATTGTTCACTGCCCTGAATGCGGAATCGTTCCCGTACCCTACAGTGAGCTTCCTCTTAAGCTTCCCAAGGTTGAAAACTTTGAACCCGGTCAGGACGGTGAAAGCCCTCTTGCAAAGATTGATTCTTTCGTAAACTGCACTTGTCCCAAGTGTGGCGCCAAGGCTAAGAGAGAAACTGACACAATGCCTCAGTGGGCAGGCTCATCATGGTACTTCCTTCGTTATATTGACCCGAAGAACGAAGAAGCCTTTGCTGATATGGAAAAGCTTAAGTACTGGGGTCAGGTTGACTGGTACAACGGCGGTATGGAGCACGTAACACGTCACCTTATCTATTCACGTTTCTGGCACAAGTTCCTTTATGATATCGGTGCAGTACCCACTGCAGAGCCTTATGCAAAGAGAACTGCTCAGGGCCTTATTCTCGGACCTGACGGTGTAAAGATGTCAAAATCAAGAGGCAACGTAATTGACCCCAATGATGTTGTTGATTCATTCGGTGCTGACGTTCTTCGTACTTATGTACTCTTTATGGGTGACTATGAAAAGGCAGCTCCCTGGTCAGAAGACAGCGTTAAGGGCTGTAAGAGATTTATTGACAGAGTATGGAATCTTCAGACAATTCTGAGTGACAGCGAAGAATATTCAAAGAAGCTTGAAGCTCCCTTCAACAGAGCAATCAAGAAGGTTTCATCAGACATTGAAACTCTCAAGTACAACACAGCAATTGCTGCTCTTATGACACTTCTCAATGAAATCTATGAAGCCGGCTCAATCACAAGAAAAGAGCTCAGGACCTTCATTTCACTTCTTAATCCCTTTGCTCCTCACGTAACTGAAGAAATCCACGAAATTCTCGGTTCAGATCCTCTTCTTGCAGTAACAGAGTGGCCCGCATACGATGAAGCAAAGTGTGTGGATTCAGAAATCGAAATTGCTGTTCAGGTTAACGGCAAGGTAAGAGCAAAGATTATGATTCCTGCTGAATCTACTCAGGAAGAAGCTCTTGCAGCTGCAAAGGCTGACGAAAAGATTGCTGCTGAAATGGAAGGCAAAACAGTAATCAAGGAGCTTTATGTAAAGGGCAGACTTGTAAATATTGTTGTAAAATAATAAATTTTGCAAAAAAGAGCTTAAAACTGACTTATTGTTTTAAGAATTCTATTGACAAGAACCCAACAATGTTGTATAATACTTGGCGTATCCTTAGATGGAAATATACCCCTGCTAACAGGTAAGGGAGGGAAATATAGATGAGTCAGGTAAAAGTAAAAGAGAACGAGTCACTTGACAGCGCTCTCAGACGTTTTAAGAGACAGACTTCACGCGACGGTATCATCCAGGAAGTTCGTAAAAGAGAACATTACGAAAAGCCTTCAGTTGCAAGAAAAAAGAAGTCTGAAGCTGCTCGTAAGCGTAAATTTAAGTAATTAACGAAAATCACCCGAGGGCTTTTTTACCTTGGGTGATTGCTTTTACTGAATGGTTTTAAATGCAAAATTGCTGACAAAACCTCAACCTGTGTCATTCCGAGGTAAAACCGAGGAATACTGAAAAAAGATTCTTCACTGTGTTCAGAATGACAAACTTCGTAGGGGCGATCATTGGTCGTCCGCAACCAATTCAACAATCACAAATAATACCCGAAAGGTTTGATATAAATGATTAATAAGCTTAAAGAATTTCTTAAAGAAAAAAATGCTGCCGCACTTATTATGAGTGAAGAGAATATCTGTTATTTCACTTCATTCCATTCATCAAACGGCTATCTCATAGTAACAGGTGAGAAGGCATTTTTCTTTACAGATTCAAGATATATTGAAGCGGCACAGAATAAAATTACATCCTGTGATGAGGTGCTTCTTCTCAAAAGCAAGAAAGAGGAGCTTGTGCCTTTTATTGCTTCTCTTAATAAAAATGAGCTTTTTGTTGAAGCTGAAAGAATCACTCTCAGCCGTTACACAGAGCTTAAAGCTCTTTTCTCAGGTGTAACCGTCAACGGTAACGGTGAGCTCGACAAAAAGATTTCAGAAATCCGTACTGTTAAAAAGGACGAGCAGGTTAATACTATAATAAAGGCTCAGAGAATTGCAGAAAAAGCCTTCGATTATATCCTCACTTTTATCAAAGAGGGTGTAACTGAAAAGGAGGTTGCTCTCACACTTGAATACTTTATGCTTAAAAACGGTGCAGATGCACTTTCATTTGACACAATTGCAGTCAGCGGTAAAAACAGCTCAATGCCTCACGGTGTACCTACCGACAAAAAAATTGAAAAAGGCGATTTCATTACTATGGACTACGGTGCAGTCTGCGATTTCTACCATTCAGATATGACACGTACAGTTGCAGTAGGTGAGGTTTCATCAAAGCAGATTGAGGTTTATGAAACTGTCCTTAGGGCTCAGGAAGAAGCCTTCAGGGTGATGAAAGCAGGTGTACCCTGCAAGGATGTTGACAAGGCTGCAAGAGATACAATTGTTAATGCAGGTTATGGCGAATACTTCGGTCACGGCCTCGGTCACGGCGTTGGTGTTGAAATTCACGAGCTGCCGTCACTTAACCCCTCAAGCGGTGCAATTTTAGAGGTGGGCAACATTGTGACTAACGAGCCGGGTATTTATCTTCCCGGTGAATTCGGTGTGAGAATTGAAGATATGGCACTCATTACAGAGGATGGCTATGAAAATCTCACCCTTTCAGAAAAGAAACTTATCGTATTATAATTGAGGTGCAAAATGGCAATGTACGAAAACGAGATAAGACCTGAAAATGCTCTGCTTGTAAGCGTTGACACAGGTGATTTCGATGCTGAGGTTTCAATTGATGAGCTTGAAGAGCTTGCCTCAACTGCAGGTGCAGTAACTGTGGGCAAGGTTATTCAGAAAAAGGAAGCTCCCGAAAAGGCTACCTTTGTGGGTGTAGGCAAGCTTGCAGAAATTATTGCCTTCTGTCAGAGTAACGAGGTTGATCTTCTGATTTTTGACAGTGAGCTTTCACCCTCACAGCAGAGAAACCTTGAAAAGCTCACAGGCATCAGAGTAATTGACAGAACTATGCTCATTCTCGATATTTTTGCACAGAGAGCAAGAAGCAGTGAAGGTAAGCTTCAGGTTGAGCTTGCTCAGCTTCGCTATCAGCTTCCGAGACTTGCAGGTCAGGGAACTTCACTTTCACGTCTCGGCGGCGGTATCGGTACAAGAGGTCCCGGTGAAACAAAGCTTGAAAGTGACAAGCGTCATATAAGAAGGCGTATCCAGAAGCTTGAAGAAGACCTTCAGGCAATGGAAAAGCGCCGACACCAGATGAGAAAACGCAGAGAAAAGGACAGCGTGCAGACCGTTGCTATTGTCGGTTACACAAACGCAGGAAAGTCAACTCTTATGAATGCTCTTACCGATGCAGGTGTACTTGCCGAGAACAAGCTTTTTGCAACTCTCGACCCCACATCAAGAGCTCTCATTCTTCCTGACGGAAGACAGGTTATGCTTATTGATACCGTAGGCTTTATAAGAAGACTTCCACATAAGCTCGTTGAAGCCTTCAAATCTACTCTCGAAGAGGCTGCTTCGGCAACCCTTGTGCTCAACGTATGCGATGCTTCAGATGAACACGCTGCTGAGCATCTTGAGGTTACAAAACGACTTCTCTCAGAGCTTGGCTATGAGGATAAGCCTATAATTTCTGTAATGAACAAGTGTGACAAGGTGGGCGATATATATTCAATGCACACCTTCGGCAAAACAGTAATGATTTCAGCTCTTCAGAAAAAAGGCTTTGATGAGCTTCTTGATATGATACTTAAAGAGCTTCCGCCCACAAGAAGAAAGGTTGAGGTTATGCTTCCCTTCTCTCAGGGTGCTCTTGCAGCAAGAATCAGAAACGAGGGTGCTGTTGAAGAAGAGGAATATAAGCCTGAAGGCCTTTATATGAGAGCGATAATCGACGTTGCTCTGCTTTCACAGGTGGAAGAGTTCCTTTTATAAAAAAGTTGAAAGTTAAAAGTTGAAAGTTGAAATGCGGGTCGCTGCGCTCCGATTGTAATTAGAGTTGAGAGTTGCCGCGTAGGGTACGCCCTATGTGGCGTACCGAATCAGAGTTAAAATGTGGGTCACTTCGTTTCGGTTGTATTACTGACGAAACCTTCAGCTGTCATTCTGAACGCAGTGAAGAATCTTAAAACTTTGCATTTTGCATTTAAAACAGTTTTTCCGTAAATCCGTCAAGCTCAATGTTGCTTATATCACAGGCAATCACAATTCCCTCATAGGTGAGAAGATTGCCACGGATAGTCCCTGAGTTTTCATAACCGGGATAGTTTAATATTTCATAGCTCCAGCTTTTCACACGTACACCCTTGTAATCTGTAAGGTCAAGCCCCTGACTTTTCTGAAGCTCGTTATATTTGTTGTAAACTTCATCGAACTCATGGGGAATGACAACCTCTTTTACAGAAACAGGGTTTTCCTCAGCTTCATATCCGAACTGACGGAAAAACGCTATGCGTTCATCAGGCGTTCCGGCTTTCATAGAGAAGGAGCCTGATTTTGAAGCAGGAATACTTGCTTCGTTTGAAACATAAACTACACCGCCGATAACTGTGAGAAGAAGAGCGGCAAAAAGTGAAAAAGCAGCTTTCAGGTGCTTTGATTTAAGAGAGAGAAAAAACATAAAATCACCGGCTTTTAAAATTACTTGATTTATATATATGCTTTTTATAAGGCGTTGATTACAGCAAAAAAATCGTGAGGTATAAAATGGAATACATACCCTATAACTCCAGAAGTGAACTTCATAAAAGTCCTTTCGGTGCAGTGAGGGAGGGTGACACAATCGTTTTCAGGGTTGTGCTTCCCAGAAATCTTCAATGCTCCCATGTTGACCTTGTCATAAAAAGTGACAGGGGTGATTTCTCATACCATTCAATGAACTGGCTTTCAATGGAGGGCGAAAATGAGGAATGGTGGGCGCTTGGCTACACTGCAGAAAAGGCTGACATTTATTTTTACCATTTTGAATATGACACACCGTGGGGCAGAACTGCCATAAGACACGACGGCAGCTGTCTCGGCAGTCTTTCAGGCGGAAATGATGACTGGCAGCTTTCGGTTTATGAAAGAAATTTCACAACACCGAATTGGCTCAAGGGCGGTCTTATTTATCAGATTTTTCCCGACAGATTTTATTTTTCAGGTGAAGAAAAGAAAAATATACCCGAAGGCAGAAAGCTCCGTACAGACATTTTCGGTGAACCTGAGTGGCTTCCCACAAAAGAGGGTAAGGTGCTCAACAACGACTATTTTCAGGGTGATCTTAAAGGTATAACCGAAAAGCTTCCCTATATTGCTTCTCTGGGTGTCACCTGTATATATCTCAATCCTATATTTGAAGCACAGAGCAACCACCGTTACGATACGGCAGATTACAGCAAAATAGACCCGCTTTTAGGCTCAGAGAAGGATTTTACCTTCCTTTGCAAAAAAGCTGAGGAATACGGCATTTCCGTGATTCTTGACGGTGTGTTCAGCCATACGGGTGACGACAGTATCTATTTCAATAAGTACGGCAGATATGACAGCCTTGGTGCTTATCAGTCGGTGGAATCACCTTATTACAAATGGTATAAATTCAGAAAGCATCCCGATGATTACCATTCGTGGTGGGGCATAAGCATATTGCCTGAGGTTATTGAAGAAACCGATGAGTTTATCGAGTTCATTGCAGGGGAGAAGGGCATACTCAGAAAATGGCTTTCTCTCGGTGCAAGAGGCTGGAGACTTGACGTTGCCGATGAGCTTCCCGACAAATTCCTTGATGCTCTTCGAATTGCAGTAAAAAGTGAAAACCCTGAAGCTCTTGTTCTCGGTGAAGTATGGGAGGATGCCTCAAACAAGTTTGCCTACGGTGAAAGAAGAAGATACTTCAGCGGTAAACAGCTTGACTCTGTAATGAACTATCCCTTTGCCGATGCAATTATTTCATTTGTACGCAGCGGCAGAGTTGAAGGCTTTTCAGAAAAAATTATGACAGTGCTTGAAAACTATCCTAAGTGCTGCACCCATGTGCTGATGAATCATATCGGTACTCACGATACAATGAGAGCAATAACTGCTCTCTCAGGTGAAAGCTGCGAATACCGTGACAGACATTGGCAGAGCGGAAGAAAGCTTTCTCCTTCTCAGTATGAAAAAGGCGAGAAGCTTCTGAAGCTTGCTTCGATTATTCAATATACACTTCCGGGCGTACCGTCACTTTATTATGGTGACGAGGCAGGTATGGAAGGGTATAAAGATCCCTTCAACCGTTTCTGCTATCCTTGGGGTAGGGAAAATGAAAAGCTTATTGAATTTTACAGAGCTCTCGGTGAAATGCGCAAAAGCTGTGACTGCTTCAGAGAAGGCGGTTACCGTACGGTTTCGGCAATGCTTTCCTGTCTTGCCTTTGAACGATACGGCAAAAAGGATAAGGTGCTTGTTATAATCAACCGTAACGAACATGAAATTGACTATTATTTACCCTCAGAATGGCACAACGCCAAGTGCATTTTCGGAAAAGAAATGCAGGGTGACAAAGCACATCTCGGTGCACTTGAGGGCATAATTCTAAAAAAGGAGAACTGATATGAGCAATTGGACAGAAGTGAAAATCAGCGTTAATTCAAAGGATATTGACAGAGCAGGAGATATAGCTTCAATGGTTGTGCCTTACGGCATATATATTGAAGATTACAGTGAGCTTGAAAAGGAAGCGTGGGAAATTGCTCACATTGACCTTATTGATGAAGACCTTCTCGCAAAAGACAGAAGCAAGGCAATCGTTCACGTTTACATCTCACCTGAGGAAAATCCTATGGAGGCTGTTGCCTTCCTTCGTGAACGTTATTCTGCTGAGAATATCGAAAGTGAAATCATTCTCAACGAGTGCAGAAATGAGGACTGGGAGAACAACTGGAAGCAGTATTTCCATCCCATCCCCGTTGGTGAAAAAATTCTCATCAGACCTATCTGGGAGGATGAATTTGAAGCAGGGGACAGAAAGGTGCTCAATATTGAGCCGGGTCTTGCTTTCGGTACAGGTACACACGAAACCACAAGACTTTGCCTTGAAACTCTTGAAAAGCATGTAAAGGAAGGCACAACCGTTCTTGATATCGGTTGCGGAAGCGGTATTCTTTCAATTGCGTCACTTCTCCTCGGTGCAGAGAAAGCAATCGGTGTTGACATTGATGCACTTGCAGTAAAAACTGCTCAGGAAAACGGTGAAGTGAATGGCTTTAAAGAACCCGAATACACAATTCTTCAGGGCAACCTTACAGACAAGGTCAGCGGAAAGTTTGACGTTGTTGTTGCAAATATCGTAGCTGATGTTATCATTATGTTCTGCAAGGATGTTGCAGACTTTATGAAGGACGATGCTGTGTTTATCACATCGGGTATCATTGACACAAGAGAGCAGGATGTTATCGATGCTTTCAATAAGTACGGATTTAAAATCGAAGCACGTTACACCGACGGCGGTTGGGTGTGCTTTCAGTGCAAAAAAGCTGAGTAAAAATGAAATAATATAACACACAAAGTCTTTATTGTGTGGCACATTGTGTGGTGATTGTGTGGCTCTGAAAGCCCCTGTTTATAAGGGTTCTGAGGGTTTACCACACAATAATACAATAAAAATAGTAAAACTTTATAAAAATATAAAAATAAAAATAATTATAGAAAACATTGTATTGGTTGTGTGGTTGTGTGTTTGTATGTTTGTTTGCGGTCGGTGAGAGGGTGAATACAGTAGGGACACGGCTCAGCCGTGTCCGTTTCACCGTTTCGGGTTGTGTGAGTTGTGGTGGTTGGTTTATTGCGGGCACGGCTGAGCCGTGTCCCTACGGTGATGTCATTCCGAGTGAAACGAGGAATCTTAAAGATTCTTCACTGCGTTCAGAATGACAGTTTTCTACCTCAGTCTTCGTCTTAGACGAATCCAGCTTCCTCTCGGAGGGAGCCTCTTTTGCCTCCCTATCCGAGGGAGGTGGATTTTTTGCTTTCAGCAAAAAAGACGGAGGGAGTGAGTCA
>JAZRJR010000025.1:0-4557 GCA_045645885.1 Acutalibacteraceae bacterium
AACAAGAGATAACCTGAAATACGAAACCTTTGATATGGCCAAGGATTTAAGAAAGTTCAATATCCCCTACCGTCTATTCAAGGTTGACGACATCAGCGCTCAACACGCATGGACAACAATGCCGATTTTCAAAAAGAGCAGAGAATGCTTTGAGGACGCCTTGGCTTTCTGTGGAAAATATATTGAGAGATAAATACAGAGATATATTAAAAACCGTTGTACACAGTGATACAACGGTTTTGTTTATTTTGAAAAAGACGGACACGGCTGAGCCGTGTCCCTACTGTAACGCATTTACCGATTTGGTTATGTCGGTCAGACGGACGACCAATGGTCGCCCCTACGAAACCGTTTCGTCAGTCATTTTGCATTCTGCATTCTGCATTTATTTTAATTTCTTAAGCGTTTTAAGTGTGCTTTCATTCATAAGAACCATTATTGCGCACACGCACATAAGAACAAATGGTGTAATTTTAAATGTAGTTGCCGAAGCAACAAAGCCGAAAATCATCTGTACGGCAAAACCTATTGTATATGCGCCGCCCATATGAAAGCCTGTTATGTCAGCCGAAAACTCTTTTCCGAATTTATCGGGAATTGAGTGAAGTATACTCGGGAAAACAGGTCCGAAACCGAAGCCGATAACAAGAAAACCGTAAAGTGACGCTTTACCTATAGGCAGTGCAAGGAACACTATACCGATAAATGCAATAAGCATTCCGCTTTTTATCATCTGATTGTCATTAAGCTTCATGGAAGCAAAACCTGCAACAAATCTACCGAGCATAATTCCGCCATAGATCAGCGAAACCCATTTTGCAGCATCAGCAGGACTGAGAGAGAATACATTTACCGCAAACGTTGCACCCCAGGTGCCCATCAGAAACTCCATTCCGCAGTAAAAACCAAGTGAAAGTATACTTGTCAGTACACCTTTCATTCTCAGCACTTCACGAAGAGTTTTACCGCTTTTTTCTTCTGTACTTTCCGATTCTGCTGAACCCTTTTCAATTGCTTCCCACTTTTTGAAAGCAACGAGGGCAATTACACCGATAATTATCTGCAGAAGCGCCACTATTCTGTAACCGCTGCGCCATGAGCCTTCACCGTCACCGAGGAAAGCCGACATAATCAGCGGACTGACTGTTACTCCCACACCCCAGAAGCAATGAAGAAAATTCATATGTGACGCCTTATAATGAAGAGAAACGAAGTTATTGAGACCTGTATCAATTGCACCTGCACCGTAGCCGAGAATTACTGAGAAAATAATCATCAGAACAATATTCGGTGAAAGGCTGATACCCACAAGACCTATTGCAGTTATAAGAATTGAAGCAAGGGCAACCTTTGCCGTACCGAATTTTCTGAGAAGCATACCTGCAACAAAGCTTGCACCGCTTGTGCCGAATGAAACAATGATGCTGAAAACTGAAGCAAAGCTTTCGGGAAGTCCGAATTCAATATGTACAACAGGCCATACAACGCCTAAAAGTGAATCTGGCAGACCGAGAGCAATAAAAATTATGTAAATAACGCAAAGAACAAGTATCATTTTTACTCCTTCCTCAGCAATTTTCAATTTTGCTGAGCTCTTTTTTCAGTCTTCTTGACCAGATACCTCGCCAGATTGCAAAATCTTCACCTGAATTTCTGAAGCACTTGATTTCATTCACAAAGCCGTAGTAGGCAATTTTGAAATCGCAGTTATCAGAAAGAACGGCATACTTTTTATAGGTATCATAAAGTCCGTACATATCGCCCCACATATTGCGAAGCTGATAAAGGTCGTATTCAGGATTCGCCCACATACTGTCGCAGGGGTCGATAAAGCCTGTAAGTCTGAAGGTTTTAGAATCTGCCATAATATTCATAATGTTGAGGTCGCCGTGGATGAGTACAGGATACTCCGCTTCATCACCCAGTCTGTCATAAACCTCTGTAGCTTTTTTAAGAAGCGCATATTCACTTTCGGGCAGCTTTCCTCTGGCAGCCATATCTCGTGTAAACTGAAGCACACCCTCAACAATTTCCGTTCTGTAGAAATCATACCAGCTGTCATAGGAGGGATTTTCGAGATCACCGAATTTTTCGCCCTTTACACTGTGCCACTGAAGCATACCTTTCACTACATTTTCAGCAAAAGCCTGCTTCTTCTTTTTACCGAAAAGCATATAAACAGGGCTCAGTACGTTCTGCCCTTCAATAAAGCTCATTGCAAGAAAAGAAATGTTGTCGTCGCTGTAGCTTGAAAGCACCTGAGGCATCGGAACATCAGTATTTTCTGAAAGAACCTTCAGCTGAAAAGCTTCTCTTTCATTAAGACCTTTTCTTCTGTAAGCTTTCAGCGCAAAGATTTTTCCGTCTTCAGTTTCGGTTTTAAAAACCTTGCCGTAGCTTCCGCCGCCGATGAACTTCATCGTTCTGATTTTAATATTCATTTCTCTTTCTGCAACAACAGGCAGAGCTTTTTTAAGATAATCCATTCCGAATTCGTGAAATTCCATTTTACTTCTCCTGAAAATATTTAAAATCAGTTAATTATACAAAAAATCATTGATTATTTCAAGCGTTTAATATAAAATGAAATCAGTAAATAAAATTACAAAGGAGAAAGTTATGAAAGAAAAAGTAATGACTCCCGAAAAGCTGAAAAAAATTCAGCTTAAAAGGGAGAAGGAAATCAAAAAATGGGAGAAGGAAAAGGCAAGACCACGCAAAAACACCTACATAATTTATCTCATTTTCATAATCACACTTATTTATGCCGTTGACGAAATTGCTTCGCAGATAGGCACACTTATGAAAACCGAAATTGCCAATGACCTTTTCGCTTCCTTCGGTCAGAGCAGTGTCGGCGTGCTGGATATTCTCTCAATTCTTGTTGTACCCTTCCAGGCAATCGGTCTTCTCTACAGACCTCTTGCTGACCGTTTCGGCAGAAAGCTGTTCCTTATTATCAACACCTTCGGTATGAGCTTTGCAATGCTTGTTATCTTTCTTTCAAACAACATTGTCCTCTACTTCATCGGTGCTTGTATGGTACAGTTCTTCATTCCCCACGATATGCACGTTGTTTATATAATGGAATCTGCGCCCTCAAAGAAGAGAGCCGTATTCTATTCAGTTATAAAGTTTGTTGCAAATATGGGCGTTATGCTTATCCCTCTTCTTCGCCGTATGCTTATGGAAGATGCTTCACATTGGAGAAAGATTTACCTTATTCCCGCACTTGTAGGTCTTATCAGCTCATTCATTGCTCTTCTCACCTCACGAGAAACCGATGCATTCATCGACTCACGCCTTAAGTATCTCAGAATGAGTGACGAGGAACGTGAAGAACTCAAAAAGCAAAAGAGTGCCGAAAGCTCACAGGGCGGTCTTATTCCTGCACTTAAGTTTGCTCTCAGACACAAGCAGCTCAAATGGCTTTATATCACCGCAACAATTGCAAATATCGGCTTTATTGCAACCACAAACTATCAGGTTATTATGTCCTACGGCTTTGCCGAGAACTTCATAAATCAGGGACTTTTTGCTGATTTCGGAGATGCAGTTATGGACGCTGTAAGTGTAGGCCCCATTACTGCTGCCCTCTTTGCCTTCCCCATCGGTTCGGCAATTGCTCAGGTAATTATGGGCTTCATTTCAGACGGCAAGGGCAGAAAGGCTGCTGCAATCACAACCGCATTCAACTGTCTCGTCAGCTTCATCGTTTTCTTCTTCGGTGCAAAATACGGCTGGAATGCTTATCTTGTAGGCTTCTTCTGCGGCGCTCACATCGGCAGCTACTACTCAACAAATGACGTGCTTATTATGATGATCGGTGAATCCTCACCCACTAACCTTCGTTCATCCACAATTTCAGCACAGTACATTGTTGTTGCAATCGGTGTTGCACTTTCAAACGTTCTTGCTCTTCCACTTATGACAATTCTCGGCAATCAGTACATCGGTCTTATCTCCTTCTGTCTTCTCGTACCCGGCTTCATCGGTGCACTTGTTTCAATGTGTCTTAAAACTCACGACACAAAGGGTATTGATATGGATACAGTTACAGGCTGTGAGTGGGACTGAGATAAATACAAAATGCAAAATGGCTGACGAAACCTTTGGAGTGTCAGCCTGAACGGTACGTAGGGGCGACCATTGGTCGTCCGTCTGGCCGACACAATCAAATCGGCAGATGCTACATATTAACAATGATTTGTCAAACTAAGTGCAACACTTTTTGATCGAATCCTCAAATAAATCCAAAGGTTTCGTCAGCCATTTTGCATTTTGAATTTATCTCAGTCCCACTCGCAGCCTGTAACTGTATCCATATCAATACCCTTGGTGTCGTGAGTTTTAAGACACATTGAAACAAGTGCACCGATGAAGCCGGGTACAAGAAGACAGAAGCAGATAATGCCGATATACTGGTTGCCGCGCATTGTCATAAGAGGCAGTGCAAGAACGTTTGAAAGTGCAACCCCGATTGCAACAACAATGTACTGGCCTGAAATTGTGGATGAACGAAGGTTCGTGGGTGAGGATTCACCAATCATCATAATA
>JAZRJR010000026.1:0-37679 GCA_045645885.1 Acutalibacteraceae bacterium
ACCATCGAAATCTCGGGTTCCTTTTCTTATCTCGTTGTTTAATTTTCAAGGTCCAATCGCTACCCTCTTCCGAAGACAGCTCAACGAGTATATCACACTATACTCTCTTTGTCAAGACTTTTTTGAAACTTTTTTCAAAAAATCTTTTGACTCTTTTCCGCTCGCCTCAGGGTTCCCTGCGGAAAGCTTGTACATAATATCACCTCCGTCTTCTTTTGTCAACACTTTTCCACAAGTTTTTTTCTTTTTCTTCCACTTTGTGTACACACAGCCGTGTGTTTTTGTGTTTCCGTTCTGAAACTATACTAAATATGGTATGGTTTTTCTCGTCTGACAGTTATATACTATATATAGTGCCATCAAAAATCACATATACAAGTGTATTTTTAAAGCAAAAACACATCTCTTTTAAACTAAATCAAGCCTGATATTAATAGTATCATACACCGTATTCTTGCATAACCGCAAAAAAATAAGCTCCTGAGTCAAGCTCAGGAGCGGTTAATCTGAAGATTATTCTTCGATTTCTTCTTCCTCTTCGATTTCGAATTCGAGGATTGCACCGCAGCAGGGGCAATCAACTTCGCCGTTATCGTCGATTTCGTCAAAACCGATGCAAACTGTTTCATTGCAAGCGGGACATTCAACTTCGATGCAATCATCATCGCAGCAGCAATCACAATCATCGTCATCGCAGCAGCAATCGCAATCATCGTCGAGGTCATATACGAATTCTTCTACATCACCAAGATCTTCGTCGAGTTCTTCGATGTAGTCTGCAAGTTCTTCCATATCTTCATCGATATCGCTGAGTTCTGAAGCAACATCATCAAGAGCTTCGATGATAGCGTTGAAGAGCTTTGCTTCTTTCTTATCTTCATCCATATCAAGACCTTCCATAAGGCCTCTTAAGTATGCAACTTTTTCTGATACTGACATAGTATTCATTCCTTTCCGTATTTCTGTGTTATAGTGAGAGCTTATGCTCTACCCATATATTCGCCTGTTCTTGTGTCGATCTGAATCATTTCGCCCTCGTCAATGAAGAGAGGTACTTTAACTTCAGCGCCTGTTTCAAGAGTAGCGGGCTTAGTTGTATTTGTAGCTGTGTCACCCTTAAAGCCGGGGTCTGTCTTTGTAACCTGAAGTTCAACAAAGTTGGGAGGTTCAACGCCGAATACGTTGCCCTTGTAAGAAAGAATCTTACAAACCATGTTTTCCTTTACGAACTTGAAGTTATCTGAAAGCTCGCTTTCGTTGATGGGGATAAGCTCATAGCTTTCGGGATCCATGAAGTAGTAGAGACCGCCGTCGCTGTATGAGTATTCCATATCCTTTCTTTCAACAAAAGCTGTGGGGAACTTTTCACTGGGGTTGAATGTACGTTCAACAACTGAACCTGTGATTACGTTTCTAACCTTTGCACGAACAAAAGCTGCGCCTTTGCCGGGCTTTACATGCTGGAACTCAATGATCTGAAGAACATTGCCTTCCATTTCAAATGTTACACCATTTCTGAAATCGCCTGCTGATACCATTTTATATTCCTCCGGAATTAGTATTAATTTTCCACACTATTCTATAACAAATCTTCTTATTTTTCAAGTGTTTTTTGAAAATAGACTGTTTTTATACCAAATAAAATGCAAATTCTTACAATTTTTATAAATTAACAGTATGTCTCTTTAGTTTTCAACACAAATATGATATACTCTTTTCATTAAAAGCAAGGATGTGACATTATGAAAAAAATTGCAGTTATCCTCTGCCTTCTTCTGTGTCTTTCAATATTATGTGCTTGTTCAGGCACAAATAAACCTGAGGAAGAAACTACCACAACCGAAATTATAACAACAGAAGATCCGACGGTACGTGTAACCTTCCCTGAAGGTTTTACTGCAGTACAGATTGCAGAAAAGCTGGAAGCTAACGGAGTATGTTCCGCAAAGGATTTTCTTTCACTTGTAACCGATGACGAATATCTTTCAACTCTCACTTACCGTTTTATAAGTGGAATCGAAAGCCCGAAAAACCGTCCATTCAATCTTGAGGGTTATATTTTTCCTGACACCTATGAGTTTTATAAAGGTGAAAGTGCTGAGAGAGCACTCAGTCGTTTCCTCAGAAACACAGAATCAAAGCTTACTGATGAATACTACCTGAGAGCTGAAGAACTCGGCTACACTATGGATGAAATAATCTCTCTTGCGGCAATTGTTCAGGAAGAGGCAACCACAGCAGCGGAAATGGGAAAAGTCAGCTCAGTTGTGCACAACAGAATAGTCGGTGCAGGCTACGGAAAAATTCAGTGCGATGTTACTATACATTATATAAATGATTACGTAACCGATTCACCTTATCTTGCCCATGACACAGAAAAATATAAAGAGCTTTATAACACCTACAAATGCGTGGGACTTCCTGAAGGTGCAATCACCAACCCCGGTATTGATGCAATCAGAGCTGCGCTTTATCCCGAAGACACAGATTACTATTTCTTCGTAACAGATAAGGACTGGAATTATTACTATGCAGAAACCTATGCAGAGCACAAGAAAAACTGCGCTGCAGTGGGGTTGGTAGGTTAAAAAATATTTATCGCAGTTTCCGTTCCGGAAGCTGCTTTTTTTATGCTCAGCAAAGGCAAGCGAACGGGGTGCCGATTGCAGATTTCCTCTTTAAGGAAATCTGCAGATCCGTTTTTACGGAACAACCGCAGCAGGCGTTTGCTCAGGCAAACGCCTGCTACGGTTATCGGCACCCCCACCCCGAGGTAGGCAGTACCCTTAAAATTATTTTTTAATAAGCTTGATAATGAAGTTGATAATTGCAGTGAAGAAACGGATCGCACTAGCAAAAATGTTATCCTCCGCTTTAACTGCTTCCTTGTTTTCATCTGCAGGCTGAAGACCGCCGTTTACATTACGGAGAAAACGGGGATACTTTTCACTGTCACCGTCAAGGTCAAATCTCATAATTTCAAGAACGGGATCGTGAAGCTGACCGAAATCATCGTGATGTAAATCTCTTATGTACCATGTTGTTTCAGGGAAAAGACTTGTTGAGCCGTCAATTACCTTATCGGGTGAAATGTATTTCTTATCCTTGACTGAAGCAATATACTCTTCATCAAGAATCTTACCGTAGTCAGCACTTGTTGCACCGAAGGACTGTCTGTAAAGAGTTGTGCTTGTGTCACTCTGTGCAGTTGCGCCCTCATAAACAGGAATTTCAGGGAAGCCGTACTTTGCAAAAATGCAGAAGTTCACGCCTGCTTCCTTAAGCTCCTTCATATCAGTGATAAGATTCTTCTGAACCTCATAATGATATTTATCAATTTTCTTAATCATACCTTCGTATTCATCTTCAAGTCCCTTATAGATGAAATCACGGGCATCCTCATAGCACTCTTCAGTTACCATTGCCCAGTATGACGGCCATGAGCCAAGAGTTTCACGGACAATTTTAGGAATAAGCTCACCCTTGAAAAGGTCAACAAGCTTTACAAGTGATTCACCTGCAATGCCGAGAACCTTCACCTGTCTGAAAAACTCAACCATTGTAAGAATAAGAAGTGAGGTATCCTCATCATCTATAAGGTCACCGTTTTCCATATAATAGTTAAGGAAGTTATCAATTGCCACGGGGTCAAGAACAAAATCACCTGTATAAATAGCGCTCATATAATCAATACCCCAGGCTGATGAAGCAAAATAAGAAACATCAGCAATATACTTCTTTGCGTGTTCTTTATTATAATGAAGATATGCAGCAATCATATTTGCACCGAGACAACGGCCTACAAGCTGAACCTTGGGCTTTCCTGTTTTTGCAACAACTCTGTCGATATAAGCCTTCATTTCAGCTGCAATCTGAACGGGTGAAAGTCTCCAGTCATACCAGAAGCGGAAGGACCAGATATCATATCCGCCCTGAGCGTCAGACACATCAACTGTTGATGAATGATATTCGGGACTGCTGCCGTTTGAGGGCTCACCGTTTTTGTCAAGAGTTGCACCCTCAAACATCGGTGCCATCGCATTATAAAACTCGTCTACATAAGGCTGATAATTACCTGTGACAAGTCCCTCAGCAAGCTTTTTGAAGCAAGGTGCAAGTGCTTCCTTGATAATTCCCATTTCATCAACATTTTTCGGAAAGACTTTTTCACCGTCAAGATAAATATTGTTTGTTTTAGCACCTGTAACATAAATTGTCGGATACTCCGCTACCTCTTCTGCAGCAAAAGCAGGAGCAGCAAGAGAAAGCATCATAATTATGCTCAGAATTATTGCTAATGTTTTTTTCATCATTCTCATTTTATTTAACTCCCTTCTGTTACTTTAATTAAATTATACATTTTCTATTTAATTAATTCAATTGTATGTTTCACTATTTTTCCTTTTTTTAAATTATGCAAAACAAACAAAGTCCACTCTCATTAAGAGAATGGACCTGATTTTCAATTAACCGAAAAGATTTTCAAAATCACCGCTGAAAAGCTTTCTGAAGAAATTCATGATTGCAGTAAAGAAACGGATGAACGAAGAAAATCTCTTTTCATTTGAACCGGTTTCAGGAACTTCGGGATCTGTGCCTACGATAGGAGTAACAGAGCCGTCTTCTGCATTGTAATCAAGATACTGAGGATAGTTAACTGTATCAGTGAAAACTGTCATTGTTCCGTTTGAATTGATGAATTTGGCAATGAAATTGTGAATGCTGTCGGGGAAGTCATCGTGAACAATATTCTTCACGAACCATGTTGTGTCAGGGAAGCGGCAGGTTGAAGCATCAATCTTCTTGTCGGGTGAAACATATTTCTTAACAGCAAGAGAATTGATGTAGCTGTCTGAAAGCTCCTTATCAAGAGGCGCTGCAGTTGCACCGAGAGAAGCATTTGTAACACCTGTGAAGAAGTCAGCCTGCTCATCAGCGTCTGCGTAAAGAGGAAGTGAAGGAACATTGTACTTTGCAATAACACCGATATTTACGCCCGCTTTTTCAAGAATGTCAAATGTTTCGTCCATCTTAAGCTGAACGTTGTAGTAGTAATTGTCAAGCTTTTCAATCATACCTGCATATTCAACCTCACGGCCGTCAGAAAAGATGTACTCTTTCGCCTGAAGGTACTTGTCAGCTGACATCATTGCCCAGAATGAGGGAAAGCCTAAGTAGCTGGCAAGACCGAGTCTGGGAATAAGGTTATCTTTAACCTTGTCAACGATTAACTGAAGTGCATCCATACCAAGACCGAGCACTCTGATTTCGTTAAGGAAAGGAACAAGAGTGTCAACAAGTGATTTGAGATCGAGGTCAGAAATAATTACTTTGTTGTTGAAAAGGTAATCAGCAAAGCGTTCAACATTATTTTCATCAAGAACAAGCTCGCCTGTGAAAAATGCATCGAGAAGCTTGATGCCGTTTGATGAAGTAACATAAAGCATTACTGAATCAACATGAGCCTTTGCGTGGTTTGTATACTTTGCAAGATAAGCTGTGATCATGTTACCGCCAAGGCAACGGCCTACAAGGTTAACCTTGGTAGTTTGTGTTGCGCTCATTACATTGTCAATGTAAGTCTTGAGCTCGTCAGCAATATCATAGGGTGAAAGACGCCAGTCGTAAGAGAATCTGTAGCCTGAAAGCTCGGAAGAATATGTTTTAGGAATAAGTCTTCCGTTCACAAAGCTGTCACCTGTATTGCCATTTGCAGTGCCGTCTTTGTTAAGAACTATGTCAGTCCAGATGGGAGCTGCCGCATTGTAAAGAGCATCTGCATATTTGTCATAGTTATCTGTAATAAAACCGTTCGCAAGCTCTTTAAGGCAGGGAATAATTGCTTCCTTGATTGTTCCGCCTATATCAGCGCCTGTGGGATAAATCTGTTCGGATGATGTATTGCCGTCTTCAACGTAAAGGGCTCCTCCGTAACCTTCAAGGTAAACTATGGGATAGGGATTGTTTGCTGCCGCTGCAGCAGGAACCATGACTGCAACTGTCATAATGAGACAGAGCATAAGAGAAATCACTTTTTTGAAATTTCTTTTCATTTATGTTTACTCCTTTATATAAATTTTATTTTTCACCGAGAAGCTTTGCGAGTTCATCCATAAATGTATTGATATCCTTGAACTGACGGTAAACTGAAGCAAAGCGCACATATGCAACCTCGTCAAGTTCCTTCAGCTTATCCATAACAAGCTCACCGATATGTACTGAAGTTACCTCTCTGTCAAGTGAATTCTGAAGGTCTGCTTCAATTTCTGAAACAACCTTATCAAGCTGTTCGATTGAAACAGGGCGTTTTTCACAAGCTCTGAGCATACCGTTGAAAAGCTTTACTCTGTCAAAAGCCTGTCTTGACTTATCCTTCTTCACAACAACGATAGGAACACTTTCAATAATTTCATAAGTTGTAAATCTCTTTGCGCATGAGATACACTCTCTGCGGCGGCGGATTTTTTCGCCTTCATCAGTAGGTCTTGAGTCAATAACCTTACTTTCTTCGTACCCACAAAACGGACACTTCATTTTACATTACTCCCTTTCCTCTATGGCATTTAGTATATCCTGAAGATAAATTGTTGAACTTACTATTTCACCGACATCTCTGAAGCTGTCAGAATAAAGCTCAACAATATATTTCCCTTTGTAACCCACATTCCGCATAAGGGTAAAAAGCTCTCTGAAATCAAAGAGTCCCTTTTCAGAAGGCGGTATACAATCTCTTTCATTATTGCAGTCGCTGAGGTGAACGTGAACAATGTTTCTGCCCATAACATCAATGAATTTTCTGTAATCAGCGCCTGCTCGTCTTGCCTGCTTTATATCTAGCACCATTTTAAAGCTGTCGCCCAGAGCATTTTTCATAAAGCTCATAAATTCAGGCTGTGCACCCACATAATCCACAACATTTTCATGAGTAAGGGTACACCCCATGCTTTCAGCTATTCTGTGTAATTCAAAATATCTTTCAGCATATCTTTCAGGCGGAATTTCTGCCCTGCCTCTTGAACCGTGCAGAATTATAAAATCTGCACCCAATTCACCCGCTGCATCAAAATATCTTCTGAACACTTCTTTTACATCTTCAAATCTTCTTTCATATTTTGAAAAAATATCATAGCCTTCAGAAAATGAACGGTAGGGATGAAGCGACCTTACATCAACACCGTATGCGTCTTTTATTTTTCTCAGCTCACTGACAAAAGTTCTGTTCAGCTCTGAGGGTGAATTCAGAAAAATTTCCGATGTTCTGATTCCTGCTTCTGCAATTTTAAGAAATGCTTTTTCTGTTTCAAGAGGATAAAAACATGAGGACGATGCCCCAATTTTCATATCAACACCCTCTTTCAGCATTCTTTTTTATAGTATAGCAAATAAACTTCGGAATTACAACACCTGCACATAAAAAAATCCGTTATACCATATATAGATATAACGGATTACTGTTTACATTTTCAGAAGAATTCCCACAACTGCAGAAAAAACAATCAATGCTATGGGATGCAGCTTTTTGAATTTGGTTATGCAGAAAAAAATCACTGCTGAAAGGATAATGCTCTTGTAGTTCACTGCTGAAATAATGTTTCCTGTTTCAGCCATAATCTCACCGTTCCAGAAGGCAATTCTTGCAACACTGAGACAAGCCGCAGCCACAAGACCGATTGAAGCAGCACGAAGTCCGTAGAAAGCATATTCAACATATTTTGAATCTTTGAACCTCTTAAGCATTTTTGAAACAATGACAATAACTATAATTGACGGAGTTATAAGACCCAAGGTTGCAACAACGCCGCCGAAGATTCCGCCTGCAACACCGAAAGCGTCACCTGTCTGATAGCCTACATAGGTAGCCATATTAACCCCGATAGGTCCCGGAGTTGATTCGGAAATTGCAATCATATCTGCAATATCCGACTGAGTGAACCACCCCGTCACCTCACCCATAGACTGAAGAAACGGCACGGTTGCAAGACCCCCGCCGATTGCAAACAGACCGACGAAAAAGAATCTTGCAAAAAGCTCAAGGAAAATCATTTGTCATCCCCCTTTGCTTTCTTTTCTTTTGAAATTTTAATAAGGAGACCACAAACTGCTGCGGTAATAATAAAGACAACGGGAGATAAATCTGTAAAGAAAGAAAGTGCTGTTACCGCTATAAAAATAATCGTTGTAAAAATATCAACAAGCGATTTTTTTCCAATTTTCAGCACAGCAGAAAGAATAAGCGCAACAACAGCAGCTCTTATTCCCGAAAACGCCCACTGCACAACCTCAAGCTCACGGAAATTGCTGACGAGAGCAGCAATAAGACCGATAATTATCATTGACGGTGTAACAACACCAAGCGTTGCAAAAATTGCACCCCATATTCCTTTGTGCTTATATCCGATAAAGGTTGCAACATTTACTGCAATTATACCGGGAGTACACTGACCGATTGCATAATAATCAAGAAGCTCATCGTTGGTTGCCCACTTATACTTTTCAACGACCTCCTTCTGAAGCATCGGAAGCATAGCATATCCGCCGCCGAAGGTGAAACCTCCTATTCTCGCAAAGGTCAGAAACATTTGTAAAACCGTTTTCATTTTATCCCACCTTAAATATAAAGCCTTACCCGAAGGCAAGGCTGTTTTTTATTTTGTAGCTTTATTGTCTGCATATTTATGGAAGAATTCAAGCATTGATTCAATAGCCTCAACTGAAGGAGCCTTTTCGGGATAAAGAATTGCAAAAACATGAGGAAGCTCTCTGCCGTCAGAATTCTTTCCGAAATCAAGAAGCTTTGTTTCCACACCGTTTCTTTTAAGCTCTTCTGCACCCATAATTGTATGCTTTCTTGCAAGGAAGTCACCTGAAGAAGTAACAAGAATTGCGGGAGGCATTTTGCCCTTTTTAAGAAGCTGATCAAGGTTTACATACTTTCCCCATTCCTTGCTTCTGAAATCCTTACCGAGAGCAATTCTTGTGTAAAAGCCTGTCTTATCATTAAGATCCATATAAAGCATCGGTGAAGTAAGACAAACCGCATCAAAGCTAATGCCATGGTCTTCAACGCCATAAGCCTTTCTCAGTTCTTCGCTTGAAGAAATAAGAGCTGTGAAGCCTGCAAGCATACCGCCTGCCGAGTCACCTGTAAGAAGAATTCTTTCTTTATCGCAGCCGTATTCGTCCATGTGCTCAGCAATCCACTTAAGTGAAGCGAACACATCACGAAGCTGCTCATCTGCAGTAACCTCAGGATAAAGACGGTAGCTCATAACAAAAACAATATATCCTCTTTTTGCAAGATTATGACAGTAGTTTTTGTTAAGCTCTTTGTCGCCGTACATCCAGCCGCCACCGTGAATGTCAATAATTACAGGAAGCTTGCCCTCTCTGTTTTCCGGATAGCACACATCAATAAGATGCATAGGATTTCCGTCTTCGATATAGGCATTATCTCTTGACTCTTCAATACCCTCAGGCCATGAAAGAGTTGCAATTCGTTTATCGTCCTGTCTTTTTGTGTTTCCCCAGAATGCAGTTAAAATCCGATCACGAATCTTCATATTTTTTCACCTTCAAAAAAATTATTTTACTGAATAGGTGTCTGCGCCATACCTTCGTTCATTGCTCTCATAAAAGCGCTCTGCTTCTTTTTCTTCTTGGGCTTATAAGCAGGAGGGTTAAGAAGCTTTTTCTTTGCCTTCTTGCCGTTCATTGAAGCGAGATATTTATTGACCTCGATTACGGGAGGTGCCATTGTTGTGCTCATATAGTCAACACAGCGTGCAAGAAGAATCTGGTCATTACCCAGCTCACCGAGAATTGTTACAGCAATAACTGACTGTGTTTCGTTTGTACCGTCTTCATAGATTTCGTTAAGAACCTGGAAAAGCTTTTTCATTGTTGCGGGATTGTTTTCCTTGATTGCAGCAATAACCTTTTCTGTGCCGTACTTCTGGAAGAACTCTTCAGAATAGAATTCACCGTATTCAGCAAGCATTGCCTTATAGGGCTCACGAAGCTCAGGGAACACGAGGCAGAGCTTACTTGCAAGTGTGTTGGGATCATAGAATGAGCCGTTCTTTACCTGAGCCTTTGATACGGTCTGAGGACCCTTGTTAGCCTGAGCCTTCTTCTGAACTGCCTTCTTCTGACCGAACTTTGCCTGAAGAGTGTCAGCAAATTCATTCACAACATATTTGATATCTCTGCTGTCTGCAGTTTCTTCAAAAAGACTTGCAGCAAGCTTTGTGGGTGTGCTTTCCACATTTTCAAGGTCTTCGCCGCTCATAAGTGAAATAATGTTGTCTTTGAGAACAACTGCAACAACACCCTTTTCACTCTGGAATCTTGTTGCAAGACCTGCTTCATCCTCTGCAGTAGCACTGCACTTTGTAAAGCCGAGCTTTGCAAAATTTTCTGAAAGACCGTCAAGGACAGCCTTGTAGTTTTCTGTTACGTTTGCCATCAGGATAACTCCTTTGATATTATAATTTTAGGTATACAACTAAGTAGTATATCACAAACTTTCAGAAATGTCACCATAAAACGAAAAAATATTTCGAAATACATATGCAGCAGCGTGAAATCCACACTGCTGCACCTTAATTATTTAACTGAAATTGCATCAATAATTTTGCCTTCGGCTGCATTGAACTTAACGGTAACCTTGTCACCCTTGTTCATAATAACAACATTCTCTGCTGCAGAAGCTGCAATTGTATAGTATGCACCCTTGCCGTCAAGCTGAATGAAGTATACGCTTTCACCGTTCATAACTGCAGTTCTGATGTCTGTTACAACGCCCTTTACTGTCTTTACATCAGTTACTTCTGTTCCTGCGTTTTCGTTTCCTTCAGTTGCATCAATGATTTCATCAATGTCAATCTTGATGTTGATATTGTTCTGCTTGAGCTTTTCAGCATAAGCCTCTGTACATTCAGCAATTGTGTTACCTGTTACTGCAACCTGATAGTTCTGAACGTTAACCATTGCAAAACGCTTAACAATGCTGCCTGAGTCCTTAAGTGACATAAAGTATGTGGGCTGTCCCTTGATGTTAAGAAGAATGGGGAAGGTAGCAGCATATTCATAGTCCTGAACTTCACCCTGAGCTGAAGCCATAGCTGAATATTCCTTAGCACCTGAAACTGCATAGTAATCAGCAGCCTTTGTTCTCATATTGATAAGAACGAAACCGATAATAGCCTGGTCATTACCTGCTGAGGTTACGCCTGTGTAAAGGTAAACGTCATCATTCTGAGCAAGGAAGTTTGAGCCTTCAGTTGTAAGTCTTACGCCGTCCTGACCGAGAATTGAGTTGATGAAGCCCTTCTGATACTGACCGTAGTAGTTATACTGTTCAACAAGAAGATTTGCTGAATAGATACCGTCAATCCACTGAAGCTCTTTGCTGCTTCTTGCTTCATCAATTGTATATTCGACCATGTCGCCGTTTACTGCGTCAACAATTACAAGGCCCTTTACATCTGTACCGCCGAACATACCGATTGTCTTGTCGAGTACAGGTACAATCCAGAAGGGCTTGCCTTCTTCGTCAATTTCAAAACGTGCTGTATCGAAAATGTAAGTAGGATATGCGAAACGAACGTGACGCATAAGATATTTTGAGAAGTGTTCGTTGGGTGAATATTTCATATATCCGCCCTCAGGAAGAGTTACAAGCTCAGCCTTCTGTGTAACCATATTTACAATGATGTAACCGGGAAGACCTTCTTTTGTGTTCTTGAACCATTTGAAAACGTCACCGTAAGAGAGAGTTGCAAGCTTTACGGGTGAGCCCTTATAGTTAATCTGTGTAAGGGTGTTTGCAACCTCAAACTGTGAAACCTTGTTGATTGCAGCAAGGTCACCAAGTGTACGGTTTGCAAGAACACTTGCAGCCGCATTGTCAAGCACGGGAACACTCTTGAAATCTGCTTCGTTGATTTCTTCTGAGAAATTCTTGCTTTCGTCAACTGTGATAATCTGGCTGTAGCTCTTGGCTCTGAGCACAACTGATGAGATGACTGTGCCCACGCCTACAATTGCAACAAGAAGTGCAATCACAACAACAGATACGATTGAACGTCTTTTCACATATTCCATATATTCGGGATGAAGCTGTGCGTTTGATGTTACAAAGGTAAGACCGATGTAAATTGCAGCAACAACACCGAAGAAAATATATGTGTCTGTGCTCTTGAAGTTAAGAGGAGGAAGCATAAAGTAGTAAGCAACTACTGCTCCGATAATTGTACCGATGATACAAAGAATTGTTTTAAGGCCGCTGTTTTTGGGTGCAAGATAAGCTGCTTTGCCGCTGCCCTTACCCTGGCTGCCTTTACCTGTGAAATCCACATTGATAGGTTCCATTGTTCTATCTCCTTTTCTGTGTTTGGATATTACATTGTATTATACATTGAAACAAATAAAAAAGCAATAGCCACCTTTATTAATATTTATTGACTGAAACAGCCTCCCGTATAACCGGAAGGCTGTTTTATTCATTTTGTTTTAATTTTCAGAGATTTTTGAAAACCGTTTCTCTTTTACAAATCAAGCCTCAGGCTTTACACATGATAAAGATTATCGTTTTCATATTCAGGCTCATTGGTGAGATTTATACCCAGCTTTCTGTAGAACATGGTGTCAACACCTGAGGGAATAACCGAAATATGAGCATCACAGTTTTTAAGCTGAGGCAGACACGAGAGAGCCTTTGCAGCGTTTTCGTCTGTTGCCGCACTTACCGAAAGAGCAACAAGCACCTCGTCAACGTGAAGTCTGGGATTTTTACTGCCGAGATAATTAACCTTAAGGTCCTGAACAGGCCCGATAAGATATGAGGGCAGAAGCAGAAGCTTGTCATCAAGACCTGCAAGATATTTAAGGGCATTGAGCACAGCCGCTGAAGCACAGCCGAGAAGCTCCTTTGTCTTACCCGTTATAATTGTGCCGTCTGAAAGCTCAATTGTTGCAGCGGGACTGCCTGTTTCTTCAGCCACCATTTTTGCAGCAATTGCAACACGTCTGTCTGAAACGGTGATGCCTGCCTTATTCATAAGAAGAAGAATTTTTTCCTGCTCCTTGCGTGTATCTGCGCCGTGGCGCTCTTCACAGATTGCACTGTAATATCTTCTGAGAATTTCCTGATTTGCCGCGTCTCTTACGGCTGCATCGTCAGTAATGCAGTTACCTGCCATATTTACGCCCATATCTGTTGGTGACTTATAGGGACATTTGCCGTAAATTTTTGTGAAAATAGCCTTGAGCACAGGAAAAATTTCCACGTCACGGTTATAGTTTACGGTAGGTACACCATAAGCATCAAGATGGAAGGGGTCAATCATATTCATATCGTTAAGGTCTGCAGTTGCAGCCTCATAAGCAAGGTTTACGGGATGATTGATTGAAAGATTCCAGATGGGGAAGGTTTCGAATTTTGCATAACCTGCTTCAATGCCACGCAGATGATCGTGATAAAGCTGTGAAAGGCAGGTTGCCATTTTGCCGCTGCCGGGACCGGGAGCTGTCACAACAACAATTTTTCTTTCCGTTTCGATATATTCATTCTTGCCGTAGCCTTCATCTGAAACGATGAGAGGTACATTTGAAGGATAACCTGCAATTTTATAGTGAGTGAACACCTTTATTCCAAGGTCACGGAGATTATCTCTGAATTTATCGGCTGAAGCCTGTCCGCTGTACTGAGTGATTACAACGCTGCCTACATAAAGACCTACACTTCTGAAAAGGTCGATAAGTCTGAGCACTTCTTTATCATAAGAAATATTGAGATCGCGTCTGAGCTTCTTCTGTTCAATTGCAGTTGCACTCACAGAAATTACAATTTCAGCCTCGTCCTTCAGCTTGAGAAGCATCTTGAGCTTGCTGTCAGGCTGAAAGCCGGGAAGCACTCTTGAAGCGTGATGGTCGTCAAAAAGCTTTCCGCCGAATTCAAGATAAAGCTTTCCGCCGAACTGTGACACTCTTTTTCTGATCTGCTCCGACTGTGTCTTTATATATTTGTCGTTATCGTAACCGATTTTCATACTATCATCTCCCTTGAGAACTTACTCTTTTTATGATACCACAGATTTTCTTTATTTTCAACAGATTTAGACACAATATCGAATATAAAAAATATAACAAATTTATGACAGTTTTTTCACTTTTCTTTACTTTATGTTTCTTTGTGATATAATGTATGCTGTTTTGTAATATTGATACAGGAGATTTATATAAAATGAAAAAGATAAAAACTATTTTTTCTGAGCAGAAAAATCAGCTCTCTCTGCCTCTCATGATTTTTGTTTATCTTTCAAGAGCTGTTTTTCTCATTTCATGTTTTACGGTGTCTTCACCTGAGGAAGCTGTCTATCCCCTGATTTCTTTTTTCCTTACATATCTCATCAGCTTCTGCCGCCTTGTTTCAAAAGAAGGCTCATTTCTTCACTCACTCAGCCACAGAATCACCGTTCTTATCTGTGCTTCATCACTTGTTAGCTGCTTTGTGGGACAGACACTCGGTGTTCTTGAGAAAATTCCCGATTACGATATTGTAATGAGTGCCGTTACAGGTGTTATGAGCACACTTTTCGGTTACTATATAACACTCGCTCTTAAAGACATCACCAACAAGCGTGACTGCGGCTTTGTTTCAAGCTCAGCCTTTTTCATCAGCGGAACTATTGTTTTGTTCCGTGAGCTTATCGAATTTTTCTGCGACTTCTTTTTCGGCACAAACTTTTCTCATGTTGAACAGATTGGTGATGACCACTGGTTCTTCAGACTTTTCGGAATCGGAAAAGGCGTGCCCCAGCAAAGACCTCTTTATGACACCGATGAGGATATACTGATTTCTCTTGTGTTTTCTGCCATAGCAACTGCATTTATTTATATTTTCCTCAGAAGCAGAAACAAAAATCTTTATATAAAGGAAAAGAGAAAGGCTTTTTCATTTAAGGCTCTGCCCGAAAGAATCAGCGACAAAATCTATGTTGAAATTGATAAAGTAAAAGCCGACACAAACATCTGGGATATACTTATCTGGTGGATTACAAGATCATCTATGCTGTATGCTATAATCTCTATGGATGTGGTGGCAGAACAGATTCTGATGGCTGCAAATCTGCTCGGCACCTTTGCAATCACTATTATGCATCTCATTTTCAAGCCTGATTCGCTTTTCTGCAAAATCAATTACCGTGTGCAGTCATGGGTTTGCCTTATTGTGTTCACAGGCTCATATATGGGTCACTACACCTTTGTTTATAATCACCTTCCCCGCTTTGACCTTTTCCTTCACTTTGTTTCAGGCTTTATCACCGTTGCGGCAGGCTATTATGCCGCAAGAACATTTATGAACCCCGGCAGCAAACACAACATTCTTCTTATCTGTGTTTATGCCTTCTGCGTTTCAGGCTTCATAATGCCCTTCTGGGAGGTGTTTGAATTTGTCGGCGACTTTCTTTTCGGCTCGGCAAATCAGGGCTTCTATTGGGCTCCGTCAGACAGTTCATTCTTCTTCAAGGTCTTCGGACACGGTGTAGGAAACACCTCACTCTATTATCTTTACGACACAATTTACGATGTGCTTCTTGCACTTCTCACAACTGTTATTTCAACAGTATGGCTTTATATCTCACTTCTTTTGAATCTCAGAAAAGAAAATGACTGCAAATCAGAAGCAGCAGAAAAAATTACAGCAGATTGTTGACAAATAAAATCTGTTGTGATATTATCAAATCAATGTACAACGCTTTCCTAAAGGGGAGTAGCTCACAGCCGTAAATCAACAACCGCCTTAAGGCTGGTTTACGGGCCCGTCGTGGTAGCAAGACCTTTAACAGACCTCAGGCTCTGTTAAAGGTTTTTATATTATAAAATAATATGCCCATAATAAACTCAGAAAGGAAGCATTATCATGAAACACTATTTACACACAGCTGAAGAAGTTTTTGCTGACGTGAAATCTTCTGAAGCAGGCATCAGTGAAGCTGAAGCTCAGAAAAGACTTCAGGAAAACGGAAAAAACAAGCTTGAAGAAGGCAAGAAAAAAACTGTTTTCAAAAGAATTATTGAGCAGCTTTCAGACCCCATGATCATCATTCTTATTATTGCTGCGGCTATCTCAGCTGTTACAGAATGGTTTGAGCACGGTTATTTCCACTTCGTTTTCCCCACAGACACAGTAATCATCCTTGTGGTTGTTGTTATCAACACCATTCTCGGCGTTGTTCAGGAAAGCAAGGCTGAGGCAGCAATTGAGGCTCTTCAGGAAATGTCGGCTGCAACCTCCAAGGTTATACGTGACGGAAAGCTTGTTTCAGTCAAGAGTGAAGATCTTGTAATCGGTGATGTTATTGTTCTTGAAGCAGGTGACGCTGTTCCTGCGGACTGCCGTATCTTCGAATGTGCAAGCATGAAGATTGAAGAAGCTGCACTTACAGGTGAATCTGTTCCTGTTGACAAGCTCATTGATCTGCTCGTTGGCGGTGACAAGGGTGAGGTTCCTCTCGGTGACAGAAAGAATATGGCTTACATGGGCTCAACCGTTGTTTACGGCCGTGGCAAGGCTGTTGTTGTCGCAACAGGTATGGATACTGAAATGGGTAAGATTGCAAACGCAATTGCACAAGCTGAAGAAGGTCAGACACCGCTTCAGATCAAGCTTGCTCAGCTTTCAAAAATTCTCACAAAGCTGGTTCTCGGAATCTGTGTGGTTCTTTTTGCATATCAGATAATTATCGCATATGTTCAGACAGGTGCAATGCCTGAAATCACAAAGATTCTTGACAGCTTTATGGTTGCTGTTTCTCTTGCGGTTGCCGCAATTCCCGAAGGTCTTGTCGCTGTTGTTACAATCGTTCTTTCAATCGGCGTTACAAATATGTCAAAGAAAAACGCTATTATCAGAAAGCTCACTGCAGTTGAAACTCTCGGCTGCGCTCAGATTATCTGTTCAGACAAGACAGGTACTCTCACTCAGAACAAGATGACAGTTGTTGACCACTTCGGTGAAAATGAAGTTCTTATTGCAAAGGCAATGGCTCTTTGCTGCGACGCTGAAATTGATGAAAAGGGTGAGGTTACAGGTGAACCCACAGAGGCTGCACTTGTTGCTTACGCAAACTCACTTTCAATGAACAAAAACGATCTTGTAAAGGCTAATCCCCGAATCGGTGAAGCTCCCTTTGATTCAGGCAGAAAGATGATGTCAACAGTTCACGACACTTCTGATGGCATTGTTCAGTATACCAAGGGTGCTCCTGACGTAATTCTCGGAAAATGCACTTATACTCTCCTTAACGGACAGATTGTTCCTTTCAGCGATGAGCTTAAAGAGCTTGCTCTCAAGGATAACAAGAGAATGGCTGATCAGGCCCTCCGTGTTCTTGCAGTTGCATACAAGGCTTATGCTTCCGCTCCCTCAGACTTCTCACCTGAAGCTCTCGAAAACGATCTTATCTTCGTTGGTCTTACAGGTATGATTGACCCTGCCCGTCCCGAAGTTAAGGCAGCAATTGAGGAATGCCGCTCAGCAGGTATTACTCCCATTATGATTACAGGTGACCACAAGGATACTGCAGTTGCAATTGCAAAGCAGCTCGGAATTATCGAAGACGCTTCAGGCGCTATCACAGGCGCCCAGCTTGATGAAATCAGCGATGAAGACTTTGCAGAAAGAGTTACAGAATTCAGAGTATATGCACGTGTTCAGCCTGAACATAAAACAAGAATCGTTAACGCATGGCGCGCAAAGGGTATGATCACCGCTATGACAGGTGACGGTGTTAACGATGCACCCTCAATCAAGAGTGCAGACATCGGTATCGGCATGGGTATCACAGGTACAGACGTTACAAAGAACGTTGCAGATATGGTTCTTGCAGACGACAACTTTGCTACTATCGTATCAGCAGTTTCAGAAGGCAGAAGAATTTATGACAACATCAGAAAGGCTATTCAGTTCCTTCTTGGCTCAAACCTTTCAGAGGTTCTTTCAATTTTCATTGCTACAATTCTCAACTTCGTAATTCTCAAGCCTGTTCATCTTCTTTTCATCAACCTTGTAACAGACAGTATTCCCGCTCTTGCACTTGGTCTTGAAAAGCCTGAAAGAGACATTATGCAGCGCAAGCCCAGAAACAGTAAAGAAGGCGTTTTCGCCGGCGGTATGGGCTTTGACGTATTCTATCAGGGTGCTCTTGTAACAATTCTTACACTTGCTGCATTCTTCATCGGCGAATTCCTTCAGACAGGTCACTGGCAGTTCACAAACATTGACCCCGCAAACAGCGGTGAAGGTATGACAATGGCATTCCTTACAATGTCAATGTGCGAGATTTTCCACTCCTTCAATATGCGCTCACAGAGAGGCTCAGTTATCGGAATGGTATTCTCTCAGAAGTCACACAACGTTGTTCTTTACGGTGCAATGATTGCTTCTCTTCTTCTTACAACTGCAATTATCGAAATCCCCTTCCTTGCAGATATGTTCGAATTCACACACCTCGATCCTCTTGCATACGGAATTTCAGTAGGTCTTGCTTTCCTTGTAATTCCTGTTGTTGAAATCATCAAGGCTGTTCAGAGAGCAGTTTCAAAGAACAAATAATCCGTCAGGATACAGAAAGAGACACGGTGCAGACCGTGTCTCTTGTTTTTTTATTCTTATGCAAAGAGAGGTGTGGGATAAACGCCCTCTTCTGTTTTTTCTTTGAGTGCCTTTTCAACCGTAGGCTTATCTGCCTTATATGTAACGCCGTACCATTTTTCTTCTGTAACCACAACAGTTACCTCTGCCTTACCTGCCTTGATAAGATCATCAACTGCAAAGGGAATATAGTATTCGCACTTTGAAAGGTCAGCCTTGTTCTTTTCGAAGAATTCCTCAAAGCCCTTCTGAAGCTCTGTGAAAATATCAGCAGTAAAGCCCCAGAGATTCATTGAAACTGTTTTACCTGTGGGAATTTCTGTCCAGCTTTCACCGTCATCCTCGGTGTACTTGATTTTGTCACCGTCTTTGATGATTTTTGTTCTTTCATTTACACCTGTAAGCTTGTTGCCCTCGGTTTCGCAGACACCTCTTGCCACGTGACCGTTTTCGGTAAGTGTGTTTTCAATTTTGAACCCTGCCATACAGAACTGATATTTATCGGTTTCACCCTTATCTCTTGTCAGCTCATCATAAAGCTTTCTGAAGGTATCCTTGCCGTAAAAGTCGTCAGCATTGATAACCGCAAAAGGACCGTCAACAACATCCTTGCAGGAGAGAATTGCATGGCCTGTACCCCAGGGCTTTGTTCTGCCTTCAGGAATACTGTAGCCTTCAGGAATGTTATTGATATCCTGGAAAGCAAATTCAATTTTGATTTTACCGTCATACTTGTTGCCGATAACCTCTTTGAAATCTTCTTCAATTTCATGCTTGATTACGAAAACAACCTTTGTGAAGCCTGCCTCAATTGCATCATAAACTGAGTAGTCAAGAATAATTTCACCTGCAAGACCTACAGGGTCAATCTGCTTGAGTCCGCCGTATCTGCTGCCCATACCTGCAGCCATAATAACAAGAGTTATATCTTTCATTGTGCCGTCTCCTTAATTTCGTTTTATATATAATACCATTAACAGTAAAAAATAGCAAGTTGAATTTTTCAAAAAAATATTATGTGGTTTTTGAAAAAAGCATTGACATACCTACCCCTGCAAGTGATATAATGTATCATAGCAGATTGTACGCGCATTATTGTTCGTAAACAGTCACTAAACGGAGGTAATAACTATGAAAAAGAAAATGAAGCAACTTACATGCCTTGTGCTTTCACTTATTATGGCACTTTCAGTTTCACTGCCCGCAATGGCGGCAACTGTTGAAAGCACAGACGATGTGATTATTTATATCAAGGGCTACGGCTGTGCGATTTACGAAAACAACATTCCGTCAGAGGAAAATGTGAAGTTCCCCGTAACTGCTGACCTCGGAGCAATTGTTTCAAACTCACTGAAGCCTATTCTCACAGGCTTTGCAAGCGGCGTTGTAACAAAGGACTACAGCAAATACTGTGATGAAATCTATAACGCAGTAGCTCCTATTTTTGAAAGCAGTCTTCTCGACAAAAACGGTGAAGCATCTGACGGCTCAGGCTGGGGCGGAGATGCACTCACCTCAGATTTTATTGTTTCAGAGGTGAACACACCCGAAAACAGTATTCTGTTCCCCTATGACTGGCGACTTTCACCCCAGTATAACGCAAAGATTCTCGAAAAGTTTATTGACAGAGTATGCAAAGAAAAAGGTGTTCAGCAGGTTGACATTATGAGCCGCTGTCTCGGTTCAACTCTTCTTAACTGCTATCTTGAAGAAGGCACAAACACCCACAAGGTTGACGACGTTGTAATGTATATTCCCGGCACAGAGGGTATGTATATTCTTGGTGCTCTTTTCTCAGGTAATATTGAGCTCGATTCAGATAAACTCAATGTTTTCCTTGCAAACTATATTGAAACAAATGCTCTTATTGAAGACCCCTGCCTTAACTCTCTTGTTATCGGTCTTGTTGATTTCCTCAACCAGGCTAAGATTCTCGGCGTTACTGCTGACTATCTTCAGGACGGTCTTGAAAACATTATCAATGATGTTTTCCCAAGAATTATTCTTGCAACCTACGGCACCTTCCCCTCATTCTGGACAATGATTCCCGACAGATATTTCGAAGATGCAATTGAGTTCACATTCAATACTCCTGAGCTCAAAGCAGAATATGCAGGCATTATTTCAAAAGCAAGAGATTATCACGACAATATTTATCTCAAGGCTTATGACACAATGAAGAAGCACCAGGCAAACGGTATGAGATTTATGGTTGTTTCAAAATATGACACAGCTATGATTCCTCTCGGCCCTGAAGCAGGCTATAACGGTGACTTCTATGCAGAAACAGAGCTTTCATCCTTCGGTGCAACAATTGCTCCCTTCGGTGAAACACTTTCAAAAGATTACATTGCTTCAATGAGTGAAGCTGACAAGCGCTTCCTTTCACCCGACAACAAGATTGACGCTTCAACCTGTCTTTTCCCCGAAACAACATGGTTCATCAAATACTGCCTTCACGACCATTGGCCTGAACCTCAGGACGCCATGGCAATGCAGTTCTTAAGAGATAAGAATATGACTGTATTCACCTACAGCGAATATCCTCAGTTCCTCAAGGTCACCGATGTAACCTTAGGCGGTGACAAGACCTCAGGTGTTATGTCACCCGTTGAAGGTCCTGACGCAGAAGAAAAAGAAAGCTTTATTATGGGACTTGCTTCATTCTTCAAGAAAATCGCAGCAAAGATTATCGGCTTCTATGTTGAAATTCTTGCAAAGTTCCTTCCCGATATTACATAAAAAAATTACCGGAGCATTTCGAGTATGCTCCGGATTTTTTATTTTATCTCTGAACTGTGGGAGGCACCTGATAACCCATCTGCTGATATGCAGCGGCGTTAACCGGCTGATAACCTGCAGGAATCTGAGACTGTGCCTGTGGCTGAGTCTGAGGAATCTGAACAGGCTGATAAGCCATCTGCTGAGGATTCATCTGTACAAAAGGCGGTGTTGCCGTTGTGTATGTAACCTGATACTGCGCCTGAGGCTGGGGCTGGGGTTGTGGCTGTGCAGCAGGACGTGGCTGCTGAGGAGCCTTTGCAGCTTCTGCAGGACGATCGGGAAGCTTTCTGTCAATAAGCTGCTGAAGAAGCTTGATTGCTTCAGCAAGCCCCCAGAACATTGCAGCAATAAGAAGGCTGATAAGCATTGAAACTGAAATATAAAGAATCTTAGAGCTTTCAGCAAAGGTCATAAGCGCAAAGCCGATAATGAATCCTACAACAATTGTACATACAGCAACGATATTAAGAGCCTTGGCAACACTGTTACGGCTTGCAACCGTGTTTACGCTGCTTGCTGCAGAAATAAGCTCTTCATATTCCTCATCTGTAATTGCAACGGGAACCTCCTTGCCGCTTACATCTCTTTCTGTAAGCCCCCACGCAAAAAGGTCTGCATCTTTTTTCTTATAATATTCCTCTGACTGAATACGCTTCAGCTCCTGAAGTTTAAGTTCAACTTTTTCTGTCATTTCATTCATCCTTTCCTTGTGTTGACAAGTACTCTATTAAGATAACATATTTTTGTGAAATGTTCAAGTCTAATGAGAAAATAATCTGTTCTTGACTTTTTGCCAAAAAGCTATTATAAGGGTCACTTCGTTCCGATTATATCCGTTAAAAATTTTTGCTACAACTAAAAGCAACAGTCCGCCAAAGCAGTTAAGCATAACAGGCGGACTGAATTTTTATATTTTCACATCTGTAGAAACGGATAAAATCTACTCTCTATCCTTTTATCCAAATTATCTTCGCAGTTTACCGCTATCAATTTTTAGTAGTATAAAACTGCGACCTTATTTCAACTTTCAACTTTTAACTTTCCGCTTTTTTACGGAAGGTTATTCCCTGCCGCAGCATAAATATCATACCAATGCTGACGGTCAATTTTTACTCCGCTTGCAGTCAGATAATCCTTAAGTCGGTCAACATTTGTTGTGCCGAGAATTGCCTGCATATTTGCGGGATGTCTTAAAATCCACGCAATTGCGGTCGCCTCTTTTGAAAGTCCGTATTCACTTCCGACTTCATCGAGCTTTTTAAGAAGCTTTGTGCAGTTTTCGTCACCAAAAATTGTCTTACCTTTTACTGTGCCTCTGACAGGTCCCCACGCCTGAATTGTAGTGTCGGTAAGTCGGCAGTATTCAAGCACTGCACCGTCTTTTACATTTGCTGACGGAGTTTTCATATTTACGTTAATGCCGTTTGCAATCATTTCGCAGTGTGCAACTCCGAACTGAAGCTGATTTGCAACAAGCTTTTCACCTGTGATTTTCTCAAGAAGCTGCATCTGCATAGGGTTATGATTTGACACACCGAAAAAGCGCACCTTTCCTGACTTTTTAAGCTCAGCAAAAGCTTCGGCAACCTCTTCGTCAAAAAGAGTGTCAGGTCTGTGAAGAAGAAGCACATCAAGATAATCTGTGCGAAGGCGCTGAAGTGTGCCGTCAACACTTTTCAGAATATGCTCCTTTGAAAAGTCATATCTCTTATGAGGCACAATTGCACACTTTGACTGAAGAATCATTTTGCTTCTCAGTTCACTGTTCATATTAACGGCTGAAGCAAACTTTTTTTCACTTTCACCGCCGCCGTAAATATCGGCATGATCAAAGAAATTGAAACCCATTTCAAGAGCAGTTTTCACAAGCACTTCAATTTCTTTTTCTTCTTTACCGCAATAGTTCATGCAGCCTATTGCAATGTCAGGCACCATAAGGCCTGTTTTGGAAAGTTCAATCTTTCTCATTTTTTAATCCTCTAATTCTCTTACAAATTCCTTGAACATTGTTCCTCTTTGCTGATAGCTTTTGAACATTCCCCAGCTTGCACAGGCAGGTGAAAGCAGACAGCAGTCACCCTTCTTTGCACTTTGAGCGCAGATTTTCACTGCTTCTTCAAGGCTTTCAGCATAGCAGAAATCTCTGAAGCCTGCCTTCATACAGGCATCAGCAATATTTTCTCTTGTCTGACCGATGAGAACGAGCTTTCTCACCTTACCGGGGAAACGGCTTACCCATTCAGTATAGTCACCGTTTTTGTCATAGCCGCCTGCAATAAGCACCGTCTTTGAGGGCATTGCATCAATTGCTTTGATTGCAGCGTCGGTATTTGTTCCCTTTGAGTCGTTATAATATTTTACGCCCTTCTTTTCGCACACAAATTCAATTCTGTGCTCAACGGCAACGAATTTCATAACTGCAGCTCTGATTACATCAAGAGGCACACCGAAGCTCATTGTGATACCGAGAGCCGCCATAATGTTTTCATAGTTGTGCACACCCACAAGGTTAGTTTCTCTTACATCGCAGAATTCCTCTGCCTTACCGTCCTTTGCGATATAAATAATATTATCCTTGTAGTAGATACCGTTTTCCAGTTCATGCTCTGAGCTGAAATAAACCACCTTGCATTTAAGTGTCTTGCCGAATTCACGAAGCACTTCATCTTCATAATTCAATACACAGTAGTCATCCTCGCCCTGATTTTTGGCAATGGACTTTTTGATTTCGATATAGTTCTCCATTGTCTTGTGACGGTCAAGGTGGTCAGGAGTAATGTTGAGAATTGCACTTACCTTCGGCTTGAAGGTGTGCATTGTTTCAAGCTGGAAGGAGCTTATCTCCGCAACGGTTGCGCCGTCTTCTTCCGATGTGAGAGCAAGACCTGTGTAGGGAATTTCGATATTGCCCACAAGAAGTGTTTTTTCGTTGAAGCTCTTTACAATTTCATATGTAAGAGATGTTGTGGTGGTTTTTCCGTTGGTACCGGTAAGAGCAATAACCTGACCCTTGTCATGAAGGTAAGCAAGCTCAATTTCGCCGATTACGGGAATACCCTTTTCAACAACAGCCTTCATAACAGGTGTATGGAGTGCCACACCGGGACTTACAACACACTTGTCGATACCGTCAAAGTCATCCTTATGCACAGCACCGAGAATAAAAAGGATATCCTCCTCTGTGCCTATCTGTGCCTTCACCGCCTCTGTGTCAAGGTCGGTGTTGCCGTCATAAATCACAATCTCCTTGCCGAGAGTGAGGAGCATTTTACCTGCGGCAATACCGCTTCTGCCCGCACCCACAATGAGATACTTTTCGTTTTTCATATTCTTCCTCTCCGTTTTCGATAGTTATCTATTATATATTATAACTGTATATCGGAATAATTACAAGGTTTAAAAGAAATTTTTCAGCCCTTTTTCACTCTTGAAAAGCAATTTCACCTATGATATAATTATAGTGTATATTTATATATTCACGGAGGACGGTTTATGATTTCCGTTGCTTTAGCCGCCTATAAGGGCGAAAAATATATTGAACAGCAATTAAGGTCAATTCTCCCTCAGCTTTCTCACGGGGATGAAATCATCGTTTCAGACGATGCTCCCGGCGGTATGACTGAGAAAATTGTGAAAAGGCTCGCAGAAGAGGACAGCCGTATCATCTATGTTGAAGGTAAGGGCAGAGGTGTTGTTGCAAACTTCATCAACGCTATACGCTACACAAAGGGCGACAAAATTTTTCTTTGCGATCAGGACGATGTGTGGCTTCCCGATAAGGTGAAAAGGGTTATGTCGGCTTTTGACGAGGGTGCTGACCTTGTGCTTCACAACGCTTACGTCGCCGACGGCAGTCTGAATATTACTGAGCATTCATTCTTCTACAAGCGAGGCAGTAAAAAGGGTGTGCTTCACAACATAATGAAAAACTCCTATATGGGCTGCTGTATGGCTTTCGACAGAAAGCTTCTCAAAAAGATTATGCCGATGCCACGATTCATTCCCATGCACGACCAATGGATAGGTCTTATGGGTGAAATCTACGGCAAGGTTACTTTCCTTGATATGCCTCTTATTTACTACCGTGTTCACGGTGGAAATGTAACAGGCGGTGAAACCTCATTCAAGCAGAAAATGAAGTGGCGCAGATATCTTATTGAAAAGCTCATAAAACGTGTTGTGTTCAAGAAATAATTACCTCTCCGTCAAATGCTTCGCATTTGCCACCTCTCCTTTCAGGAGAGGCAGAGTCATATATAAAAAGGAGATTCGCTATGAAAGATTATACTGTAAGTGGCTGTATTGTCACCTATAACAGCAAGGATAAAATTTCACCTACAATAGAGTCTGTGCTTGAAATGACCAAAGGCGCACCCTTCACCCTTTATGTTGTTGACAATGCTTCAACTGACGGCACTGCTGATTTTATCGAAGAAAAATTCCCTCAGGTTGTGGTAATCAGAGCGGGCAGCAACAGCGGTTTCGGTGCAGGTCACAACAAGGTTATCCCCTTTCTCAAAAGCAAATATCACGTGGTAATTAACCCTGATATTCTTCTTCGTGAAGATTCTATCACTCAGCTTTGCGACTATGCCGACACAGACAAGACTATCGGTCTTCTTTCACCGCAGATCCGTTTTGAAGACGGCAGACTGCAGATGCTTGGCAAAAAGAATCCCACAGTGCGTTATCTCGGTGACCACTTCTTCCACAAGGGTGACGAGCCTTCAAAGACAATGATTGATTACTGTATGCTTGACAAAGAGGGTGATGAACCCTTCCCTATCACCAATGCAACGGGCTGCTTTATGTTCTTCCGCACCTCTGTTTTTATTGAGCTTGGCGGTTTTGACGAAAGATTCTTTATGTATCTTGAGGACTGCGACATTGCAAGAAGAACAGCAGAAAAATATAAGTCTCTCCACATTCCCGCTGTTACGGTTTATCACCTCTGGGAAAGAGAGAGCAAGAGAAACTATAAGCTTCTTATTATTCACATAAAGTCAATTCTCAAATACTTCCTCAAATGGGGGCTTAAGTTTTAAATGAAGAATCTTTTTTACACTTTATACGCCCTGTTTTTTAATATAAGCAGAGCAATCTTTCCCCTTAAAAAGAACCGTGTGGCTTTCGTTTCAATGCATAACGAAAACTTCTGCGATGCTCTCGGTGCTGTCTGTGATGAGCTTCAGAAAAAAGGCGGCTATGACTTCGTCTATATTACCCGTCAGGATTTATCTTTAAGCAATCCTCTCAGAGCAATTGCCTTCTTTCTTCTCAAATCAAGGCTTCTTGCAACAGCTGAATATGTTTTTCTCAACGATAATTTTCTGCCTATGGGTAAGCTCAATTTCCGCAAAGAAGCAGTAATCACCCAGCTCTGGCATGCAGAGGGCGCTTTCAAAAAATTCGGTCTGCACATTCCACAGAATGATGCTCTCAGAAAAGCGGAAATTGCGGCAAACAGTAAGCTCAGCTTCGTTGTCTGCTCTTCAGAGGGAGTTAGAAAAATCTATGCTGAAGCTTTCGGTGTTGATGAAAAAAAGGTGCTTCCCTTAGGTGCTCCGAGGGTGGACTATCTCTTAAATGAAGATAATCAGAAAAAAGCGCTCAATGAAATTCATGAGAAATATCCCGATACCAAAAACAAAAAAATTCTCCTTTATGCACCGACATTCAGAGATGAGCCTGAGAGAGACAAGGAGATTTTAAACAATTTTGATATTTCAGCAGTAAAAAAAGCCTTGGGTGAGGAATATGAAATTTTTGTTCGTCTTCATCCTCAGATACATATAAGCGACAGAGATACAAAAAGCGTGACAGATGTGACGGACTTCCCCGATGTGCGTCAGTTGATTCTCGCTGCAGATGTGCTTGTTACGGACTATTCCTCAATCTGTATGGACTTCTCGCTTCTTTCAAAGAAAATTGTTTTCTTTGCCTACGATTTAGAGTGGTATACAGAAAGACGGGATTTCTATTTCGATTATGAAAGCTTTGTGCCGGGACTTGCAGCAAAAACTACAGATGAGCTTATCTCTGCAGTTAAAGCCGATTTTCAGAAAGAACGCAACGACAAATTCAGAGCCTTCAACTTCTCTTACACAGACAGTTTCAGTGCAAAGAGAGTTATTGATACAATCTGTAAATAAAATCACCCGTAAAACCGATTGGTTTTACGGGTTTCTTTTATCCCTTGTATGTCATTATTCCGCCGATATTGACAGCGTTGGTGTATCCCATTGAAGCGAGGATTTTCTGAGCTCTTCCGCTTCTTTTTCCACTTCTGCAGTGAAGAAAAACAGGTGTGCTTTTGTCAGGTACTACATCGGTAATTCTTTGAATTTCATCTAACGGAAGGTTGACACTGCCCTCAATTTTTCTTTCGACATACTCCTCTTTTGTGCGTACATCCAGAAGAACTGCATTTTCGGTTTCTCTGAATTTTTCAAGGCCTTTGTTTATATCTGGTGCCTTTAAAAAGCTGAAAAGTCCCATAATCAGCCCTCTGCCCACTTCACAATTTCATCCTTTGAGCGAAGACCGACCATCATATCTGCAGCCTTGCCGTCTTTGAAAAGAATGAGGGTGGGAATGCTTGAAATTCCGTAAGCCTGTGCAAGGTCGGGTTCATCATCAACGTTTACCTTTCCTACCTTGAAGCTGTCATACTCCTCTGCAATTGCTTCAATTGTGGGGGCGAGCATCTTACAAGGTCCGCACCATGATGCCCAGAAGTCAACAAGAACATTTTTGTCTGATTTAAGAACTTCATTTTCAAAGTTTTCTGAGGTAAGAATTATTTCTGCCATAGCTTTAAACTCCTTTATATTTCATTATCTTATATATTGTCCTTTTTGTAGTCAATACATACATATCTGCTTTTGCCTTCTGTTCTCTTTCCAAGATTAATGGCTTTTTTACTGCAGCGGTGAATGCAGGCATAACAGCTCATACACTTATCTGAAAACTGCGGTTTTCCGTCCGTCATTTTAATATTATTGACAGGACAAGCCTTTTCACACTTTCCGCAGCCGTTGCAGTCATCATTTACAGTATACTTCATCTTTGAAAGCATATACTTCGTAAAGCCGTAATTGATAAAGCCTGATTTAATTGCAGCCGCCGAGCTTTTCACTCTTATGTTGAGAGCTTTCCCTGTGCTGATTACCTCAACAATCTTATTCAGCGTTGGGTGTGCATCTTTTATGACGTCAACCATTTCATCCGCATTTTTGATATTGAAGCCGCCGAAGTAGTTATCAGGCATTATAACATCTGCAAAGCCACCGAATTTCATACCTTTTTCATCGGCTTGCTTTTTGCAGAATTTCTCACAGCTTCCGCTGTCACCGCCCATTGTGGCAACGAAATAAACGGTATTATTTCCTTTGAAATCAATTTCTCTGAAAAGCTCATCAATTGCCTTCGGAAAACGCCACGCATAAATTGGTGCAACCCACACAAAAGGCTTTTCACTTTCAGTTTCACGAGGCAGATTATTTTTCAGCATATCATTAAGCGACACAGCTTCGTCCTGAAGCTTGTCAGCAAGGAAATCTGCAACATATTTACTGTTGCCTGTACCTGTGAAATATAAAACCATTATATCATTCCTTTGCCTTTTTGTCAGTTATTCTGCATTTAATAAAAAGCACCCTAAGGTGCCTTTTATTAAAGATGTGCTTCTACATTCTTTGCGAAGTGACCTGTATCCTGGAAGCCTGTCTGAGTGTTAAGTCTTTCAGCTGACCATGCTTTTGCAATATCTTCATATGAGCCGTTTGCAATATCAGCTCTCCAGAAGCCGTCCTTAGCGCCGTACATACACCAGTCTGAGCTCCACATACCGTGACCTGTTGCCTTATATGTCCACAGCATCCAGCTGTAATCCAGCTTATTCATTGTGCTGAAGCAGTTTTTCCATGTTGTCTGCTTATGGGGATAGAATTCACCAACCATAAGAGGTACATTGGGATGAAGGGCGATTGTAAGGAGAAGGAAGAAGTTGAAAATAAAGTCGCTGTTATTATAGAAATGAACCTGATAAACAATATTCTTCCAGCCCTTGAGGAAGGTGAGAGGAAGGGCAAAGCCTGTCCAGATTGCTTCCATTGTAATGATATGGTCTTCGTCAACTGCACGAACGGTATCATAAAGAATTCCGTAAATCCATTCGTTCTTGATTCTTCTGTCAATTTCGTTTGTCTTAACGTCACACATAGGCTCGTTGAGAAGGTCATACATCGCTACTGCAGGGTTGCCGTTGAAGCGTGAAGCAATTGCAGTCCAGAGCTCCTTTGTGAGTCTTCTGTATTCTTCACCTCTTGCGCTGTCTTCGTAAAGCTGAGCACCCTGGAAAGCACGGCCTGAATGAGGAGCATCACTCTGTGAGCCTACTGCACCGTGCATATCAAGAATTACATAAAGCTCTCTCTTGCTGCATTCTTCAACAATCCAGTCAAGAATTGAGAAATCCCATTCGCCGTTTTCATCAAAGATTTTTGTGCCCTTATCATCATAGTAGAAGTTTCTGTACCAGAAAGGAACACGGACACAGTTGAAGCCCTTAGCCTTGATGTTATCGAGGTCCCATTCTGTAATCCAGTTTTCATAGTACATATCCATAAGCTCTTTTGCTTTTTCCTTGCCGAAGCGCTCATCAAGAGTTTCATAGATATATTCACCGTCATACTGTGTACCTTCAGGTACGTGGTCAGGACAAAGCCAGTCTTCACGCACAAGCCATGCACCGAGGTTTACACCCTTAAGCTGAACGTGTTCACCTTTTTTGTTATACATCTTTCTGCCCTTTACAACAAGGTAGTCCTCATCTGTAAAGCCTGTTACGGTGTCTGCTGCCTTTGTTTCGTTTTCTGCGCCTGCAAAAATCATTGTTGAACCGATCATAAGAACGGACATAATTACGCAGAGCACTTTCTTCATAAATTTCATTTGTTTTTCCTCCTGTTAATTTATAATATCAGAACATTATGGTCTTGTCTTCTCCGATTCCGCACATTCCGTCAAGTATATATTTGTTGCCGTCCTCGTCGCAGACATAACCGCTGATTTCACCGAAAACGATGTGATAATTCACATCAAGAATGGGGCCGCCTATCATCCTTATAATATAGCGGTCACCGATATCATAGGTCACATCAACCATTCCGTAAACATCTCTTATGTGCCACTTGTTATATTCAAGATGTTCGAATCTGACCGGTGTGAGTCTTGAGGTGTTACCCTCAAACCAGATAAGATTTTCGTTATAACCTGTCTGATGCACTGACTGGTTTCTGGTAAGATTAAAAGCAAAATACTGCTCTTTACCGTCCACAACATTTCTGCCCATTGTGGTAAGCCAGTCATAGTGAGCGAAGCGTGGGTAATAACCCTTGTGGTCATCGATGATTGCAGTTGCAAACTCATCACTTTCAATTCTTTCGCCGCCGAATTCTATGTAACCCTTACAGCTGAAAAGATCCTTCTGGGTGTAAAGAGGCTTGTTGTCGTCAAAGGGAATACTTACGACACAGGGAAGAGATACACGCTTAAGCTCAAGCTCATATTTTATGTTACCTTTTTTTGAATCAAAGCCCTCACCGATGATATGAGCTTCACCGCGTTCAAAATTGTTGACAATTTTAACCTTTACTCTGTTGCCGAGAGATTCACAAGGTGAACCGTCAAGAAGATTTTTGTTGATTTTTATCTGCTTTTTTGTTTTTCTGAGAGTTTCCTTCCAGGCAGTAACCTTCCGTTTTTTCTTGTCATAAAGACAGATAAGACCTGTATTGATTATACCCATATCGCTTATACCCATAAGCAGGTTATAATCTTTGAAATTAACCTCCACAGCCTCCCATTGGGTAAGTCTGAACCAGTTGGTCCAGTCAGGCAGATAAGGACACTGCTTTTTAATGTCCAAGAGATTGATGTTCCTGAATTCCTTGTCAAAGGTTCCGAAGACTGCCTTACCGTCTGAGCCGATTATGCTTTCAGGCGTTTTCGCAGGCATTCTCTTTTCAGAAAGAACTTCTTTAAAACTCACAATTACCCCTCCTTAATAATGAGTTTATTTACACTTTCATAATATTATTATATCTTTATTGTTAAAGATGTCAATAATCTGAGGGGTTTATTTGTGTTTTTTTATAAAAAAAGCAGATAATTTTTGTCTGTTTTTTTAAATTCAGAATTATTTTTGGGTTTATTATTCTATAAAAAAATTACTCATCTGTCTCAGAAGCTCCCTTTATGGTAAGTCTTCTGAGCTTTTCCATTTTTGAATCAAGGTCTGCGCTGAGATCTGCACACAAAAGCAGCTCCTTCATCATATCTTCTGTGAACTCAAAATCCTTCTTATATCTCAGCTGATGCTCAAGACTTGCCCAGAAATCCATGGCAATTGTGCGAAGCTGAATTTCAACCTTCATGGGCCTTTTTTCTTTTGCAAGGAAAATCGGTACACTCACTATAAGATGCAGACTTCTGTAGCCGTTCTCTTTCGGATTTTCTATGTAGTCCTTTTTCTTCACAAGAGTAATGTCGTCCTGACTTAAAAGAGCATCGGCAAGCATGTAAACATCATTTGGGAAGGAACAGATAACACGGATTCCTGCAATATCATTTATGTTCTTCTCAATATTTTCAATAGTAAAGGGCAAACCCTTCTTTTCCATCTTACCCTTTATGCTGGGCAGACTTTTCAGTCGGCTTTTCATTCCGTTAATGGGGTTGCGGTCATACTGTAAAGAGAACTCTTCGTTGAGCACGTTGAACTTTGTTTCTATTTCCATAACGGCACATCGGTAATAAGCCATCATAGTTGAAAAATCGTGAAGCCTTCCACTTATTTCATCAACATCCTTAGCATCAATTTTTCTCAGCTCATCAAGAGCCTGTGAAATATTGTTCTGCATATTTATCACTCCTTTGTTTTATCATACCACAGCTTCATATCTTATACAATAGAAATCTCATAAAACACAGAGAAAGACGGCACCTCAGAAATTGCTGATGTGCCGTCCTGATTTTTATTTATCATTCACCTTGTTGAGGAATGCCTTAAGGCGTTCGGTCTGAGGATTGAGGATGATATCTTCAGCCTTGCCTTCTTCTGCAATTACACCCTTATCCATAAATACGATGTAATCTGAAACCTCTTTTGCAAAGTTCATTTCGTGGGTTACAATAACCATTGTCATATTTGTTTCCGCAAGTTCACGGATAACCTTGAGTATTTCACCTGTAAGCTCAGGGTCAAGAGCCGATGTGGGTTCATCAAAGAAGAGAATTTTCGGTTCAAGAGCCATTGCTCTTGCAATTGAAACTCTCTGCTGCTGACCGCCTGAAAGCTCGCAGGGATAATTGTGAACCTTTTCGGAAAGTCCCATCTGAGAAAGAAGCTTCATTGCTTTTTCTTCAATTTCAGTATAAATCTGTGCTTTGTTTTTCTTAAAATCGGGGCGCTCTTTTGCACGGAGCTTCGGTGCAAGAGTTACGTTACCAAGCACATCATACTGAGGGAAGAGATTGAACTGCTGAAAAACAAGACCGATTGAAAGCTGCTTGTCTCTCTTCTGCTTTGCAGTAAGCTTTTCTGTGCTTTCTGAATCAAAAAGCACATCGCCGTCAACGGTGATTTTACCGCTGTCAGCAGTTTCAAGGAAGTTTATGCAGCGAAGAAGGGTTGTTTTACCGCTGCCTGATGAACCGATAATTGAAAGCACCTGACCTTCCTCAAGTGAGAAGGATACACCCTTGAGAACCTCGGTTTTGCCGAAGCTTTTATTGATATTCTTAACTTCAAGTATAACCATTTCAGTTCCCTCCTCAGTTGTGGAAATAGTCCAGCTTCTTCTCCAGCTTTCCGAAAACGATAGTAAGAAGTCCGCAGAAAACAAGGAAGAAAAGTGCAGTATAGAAAAGCGGCCAGATAACACCTCGTGCAGAGAATGAGCCTGCAGTCATAATAATATCAACAACACCGATAACTCTTGCGAGAGCAGTATCCTTGATAAGTGTCATAAATTCGTTACTCATAGGCGGAACAATGTTCTTCACAACCTGCAGAAGAACAACCTTGAAGAAGGTCTGCGTTTTTGTCATACCAAGCACCTGACCTGCTTCATACTGTCCCTTGGGAATACTTTCAATACCGCCACGGTAAATTTCTGAGAAATAGCAGGCGTAGTTGATTACAAAAGCAATAGCCGCCGCTGTCATTCTCGGATTACTACCGGGAATCTGCCAACCGAAAACAAATCCGGGCACATACATAACTGCAAAAAGCTGCAGCATAAGCGGTGTACCTCTGATTACCCACACAAAGCTCTTTGTTGCGCCCTTTATCACCTTGATTTTTGACATTGAACCGAAAGCGATAATAAGACCTAAAGGCAGAGCGAAGAGCAGGGTTATGGAGAAAAGCTCAATATTTTCAAGAAAGCCTTTCAGAAGTTCGCTGTTAATAACTCCAAAACTCATATATACATCCTCAATTTAAATAAATATTCTTTCGTTTAAAAACAACCAAAATGCCGTCTCAGAAGACGGCATCGTGGTATATCGTCAATTTTAAATTATTTTGCGATAAGCTGCTTTTCAAGCTTGTAGTTTGCTGCGATTTCAGCAAGCTTGCCGTTAGCAACGAGAGCTGAGATAGCATCGTTAACTGCTGCTGTAGTGTCGCTGTCCTTACGGAATGCGATACCGTATTCTTCGTCAGCGAATGCAAGTGAATCAACAACTACGAGATCTTCATAGTCTGTGCCTTCACCGATCATACCGATTGAAAGAACATAGTCAACTACACAAGCGTCTGAAACACCTGAAGCAACCTCCATAAGAGCTGTTGCCTGGTCTGCTACTGATGTGTAAGCTGCTTTAGCGAAGAATGCATCTTCCTTAGCTACGCCTTCACCTGCTGATTCAACTTCAGCAACAACCTTTGCGCCTTCCATATCTTCGGGCTTGAGGTACTTGTCAGCGTTTTCAGCCTTTACAATAAGAACCTGCTTGTTAGCCATGTAAGGAGTTGAGATTGACATTGCTTCAAGTCTTTCGGGAGTGATTGTCATACCGTTCCAGATGCAGTCGATTGTCTTAGCTGCAAGCTCTGTTTCCTTAGCTTCCCATGAGATGAGCTGGAACTTAGCTTCAACGCCCAGTTCTTCACAAACTGCCTTAGCGAAGTCTGTTTCAAAGCCTACGAAGTTACCTTCGTCATCTTTGTAGTTCATGGGAGCGAATTCTGTGTAACCGATAATCATTTCGCCTTTTTCCTTGATATAAGCAAGGTCTGAAGCTGTAGCCTCGGGAGCGTCTGTTGAAGGTTCGTCTGTGTTGCCTGTGCCGCCGCAAGCAGCGAGAGCGAAGCACATAATTACTGCAAGAGCAGCAAGAATGAGAGCAATTGATTTCTTTTTCATTTTGATTACTTCCTTTCAGGATAATGTTTAATTCAGTGATTTTCTCACTTTAGTGTGGTAACATATTAACACAGTAACGAAATAATGTCAAGAGATTTTGTTCTTAAAATTGAAAGTTCAAAGCGGAAAGTTGAAACACGGGTTACTTCGCTCCGAATTATTCATTATTAATCAGCCGAAGGCGGCTTCATCATTCATTATTCATTGAAAAATCAAAAAGACCGCCCACAAGGGACGGTCTTTGATTATTTCTCTTATTCAGCGTCGGGAGCGTAGAGATCCTTGAGCTTGAGAAGGTGTGCGTATCTTGCCTTTGAAGCAGCTTCGCTCTTCTTGAAGAGGTTTTCAGCTCTTTCGGGGAATTCACGCATAAGTCTTGTATAACGAGCTTCGCTCTTGATGAATGCCTGATAATCAGCATTGGGTTCTTTTGAGTCAAGAGTGAACGGATTCTTGCCTTCTGCCTTGAGAGCAGGATTGTAACGGTACATGTTCCAGTAGCCGCATTCAACAGCCTTCTTCATTTCAGCCTGACAGTTTGTCATACCGCCCTTGATTGAGTGCATTTCGCAGGGTGAGTAACCGATGATGAGTGAGGGACCGTTGTAAGCTTCAGCTTCCTGGATAGCCTTAAGAGTCTGGTTCATGTTAGCGCCCATAGCAATCTGAGCAACATATACATAGCCGTAGCTCATAGCGATTTCAGCAAGGCTCTTCTTAGCGATTTCCTTACCTGCAGCTGCGAACTGAGCAACCTGACCGATATTTGAAGCCTTTGAAGCCTGACCGCCTGTGTTTGAGTAAACTTCTGTGTCGAATACCATTACGTTTACGTCCTGGCCTGAAGCAAGAACGTGGTCAAGACCGCCGTAACCGATATCGTATGCCCAGCCGTCACCACCGAAGATCCATACTGATTTCTTTGAAAGGTATTCCTTGTTGTTGAGAACGTCCTTGCAAAGGTCACAGTTTGCACCTGCTGCTTCGATAGCTGCAACAAGAGCCTTTGTAGCTGCTGTGTTCTTTTCGCCATCGTTTACAGATGCAAGATATTCTTCAGCTGCAGCCTTAACTTCTGCTGTGCAAACGCCTGATTCTGAAATTTCCTTAACTTCTGAGATAAGTCTGTCTCTGATAGCCTTCTGGCCGTAGAACATACCAAGACCGTGTTCAGCGTTATCTTCGAAGAGTGAGTTAGCCCAAGCAGGACCGTGGCCTTCACCGTTTACAGTGTAGGGTGATGTTGCTGCAGGACCGCCCCAGATTGATGAACAGCCTGTAGCATTTGAGATATACATTCTGTCACCGAAGAGCTGAGTAATAAGACGAGCGTATGATGTTTCAGCACAGCCTGCGCATGAGCCTGAGAACTCAAGAAGAGGCTTCTTGTACTGGCTTGCAACAACGTTCATTGTCTTAGTTGTTTCTTCTTTTTCTGTTACGTTAGCTACGCAGTAATCAAATACTTCCTGCTCAGCCATCTGTGATTCACGAGCAACCATCTTGAGTGAGCTTGTGGGACATACGCCGATACAAACTCCGCATCCCATACAATCCATGGGTGAAACTGCAAGTGTGTAAGTGTAGTTTGTCTTAACAACGGGCTTGGGAGCCTTCTTCATGTTTGCAGGAGCTGCTGCAACTTCTTCTTCGTTCATAGCGAAGGGACGGATTGTAGCGTGAGGACAAACGAATGCACACTGGTTACACTTAGCGCACTTTTCGGGATCCCATTCGGGAACGAGAACTGCAACGCCACGCTTTTCATAAGCTGATGCGCCGTGTTCGAAAGTACCGTCAGCGTGATCAACGAATGCTGAAACGGGGAGGTTGCTACCTTCCATAAGACCAACGGGCTTAAGGATTGAGTCAACCATCTTAACGAGCTTTTCTTTGCCTTCGCTCTTAACTGCAGCCTTGTCATCAGCAGCGTTTGCCCAAGCAGCGGGAACGTCTACCTTATGGAAAGCTGTAGCACCTGCATCGATAGCGTTGTGGTTAGCGTCAACAACATCCTGACCCTTCTTTGAGTAGGACTTTGTTGCAGCGTCCTTCATGTACTGAATTGCTTCAGCTGAAGGCATAACGTTAGCGAGTGCGAAGAATGCTGACTGGAGAATTGTGTTTGTTCTCTTGCCCATACCAACCTTGATAGCAAGGTCAATAGCATTTACTGTGTAAAGCTGAATGTTGTTTTCAGCGATATACTTCTTAGCATCTGCTGAAAGGTGCTTGTCGAGTTCTTCGTCGCTCCACTGGCAGTTGATGAGGAATACACCGCCGGGTTTAACGTCGTTAACCATCTTGAAGCCCTTGTCGATATATGAGGGGTTGTGGCAAGCTACGAAGTCAGCCTTGTTGATGTAGTAGGGGCTCTTGATGGGCTTGTCACCGAAACGAAGGTGAGAAATTGTGATACCACCTGTTTTCTTTGAGTCATACTGGAAGTAAGCCTGAACGTACTTGTCTGTATGGTCACCGATGATCTTGATTGAGTTCTTGTTAGCACCAACAGTACCGTCACCGCCGAGACCCCAGAACTTACATTCGATTGTGCCTTCAGCAGCTGTGTTGGGAGCAGCCTTTTCTTCAAGTGAAAGGTTTGTAACGTCGTCTACGATACCAAGAGTGAACTGAGTCTTGGGAGCGTCCTTTGCAAGTTCATCATATACTGCGAAGATGCTTGCGGGAGGTGTATCCTTTGAACCGAGACCGTAACGGCCGCCGATTACCTGAACACCTGTTCTGCCTGCAGCAGCAAGTGAAGTAACAACGTCAAGGTAAAGAGGTTCGCCGAGTGA
>JAZRJR010000027.1:0-56601 GCA_045645885.1 Acutalibacteraceae bacterium
GATTCGGATAATACCGACGTAGGCTAAGTAGTTTTGACGGTCACTTGTTACCACCCCTGAAATTTTTTCATGGGTGGTTTTTTTATATCTGTTTCCCGGGAAGATATAGATGACCTCTTCCGGCAATATTGAGTTACAATACTAAACTTTTGAAAGGTTGTGCATTTTTATGACAGCAAGCGTAGCAATTCAGGTGCTTCCTGAAACTAAAGACACCGACGAACTTATCCGTATTGTAGACGAGGTTATCGCATATATTGCCTCAACGGGATATAATTATTATGTAGGCCCCTTTGAAACCACAATTGAGGGCGACAGCTATGACGAGCTTATGGAAATCGTCAAAAACTGTCAGAAGGTTGCAATCGAGGCAGGCTGCCCCTCAGTTTCGGCTTATGTAAAAATCTGCTACAAACCGGAAGGCGGTGTGCTTACCATTGACAAAAAAGTATCAAAGCATCACAAATAAGCTGGCGCCCGCAATCTCTCTTTTCGGTTTTGTTATTCTCTGGCTCTTTCTTTCGGAGGGCGGTTTTGTTCCGAAATATATGCTTCCCTCCCCTGTTGATGTGGGCAAAGCCTTCGTTACAGACTTCCCCATACTTATGGAGCATCTCAGAGTTACCCTTAAAGAGGCGATTCTCGGACTTTTAATCGGCACAGGTCTCGGCTTTTTGTTTTCTGTTTTAATGGACAGATTCGCTTTCCTTTATAAAGCCTTCTATCCCATTCTTGTTATCACTCAGACCATACCCACAATCGCTCTTGCACCCCTGCTCGTCTTATGGATGGGTTTCGGCGCTGCACCGAAAATCACTCTCGTTGTGCTGACGACCTTCTTTCCCATAACCGTTTCTCTTTTAGACGGCTTCAAGGCTGCAGATGCGGATGCAATAGGACTTATCAGAAGTATGGGCGGAAACAGACTGACGGTTTTCCACCACATCAAGCTTCCCTCAGCAATGGAGCAGTTTTTTTCAGGGCTGAAGGTTTCGGCCTCTTATTCCGTTGTGGGTGCGGTTGTGTCTGAATGGCTTGGCGGCTTTGAAGGTCTTGGTGTCTATATGACAAGAGTCAAAAAGGCCTATGCCTTCGATAAAATGTTTGCCGTTATTATTCTTATTTCTGCGGTGTCACTTCTTCTTATGGCAGTTGTGGCTCTTCTCAGATTTATCGCACTTCCTCACAAAAGGAAAGAGATAAGGATGAATAATATTATGAAAAAAATTATCGCAATAATTCTTGTATTGGTTCTGGCTGTTGGCGGATTTGTGCTTTACAAAACTGCAACAAAACCCGACACTCCGTCAGAAATCACCCTTTGCCTTGACTGGACACCCAACACAAACCACACAGGCTTTTTCGTTGCCGACAAAATGGGCTATTACGCAGAAGAGGGACTTACGGTTTCAATTGTTCAGCCGCCCGAAAACGGTGCAGAGCTTATGGTGGCCTCAGGTCAGGCTCAGTTCGGAATCACCGCTCAGGACACCATTGCCCCCTCCTACACCTCAGAAAATCCCCTTGAGGTAACGGCTGTTGCTGCAATTCTTCAGCACAATACCTCAGGCATTGTTTCACGCAAGGGTGAAGGCTGTGACACACCTAAGGGTCTTGAGGGCAAAACCTATTCCACATGGGACAGTCCCGTGGAAAAGGCTATGATAAAGCACGTTATGGAAAAAGAGGGTGCCGATTTTGACAAGGTGAAGCTTATTCCCAACGTAATCACCAATGAGCCTCTTGCCCTTCAGAACCACGACACAGACGCTATCTGGATTTTCTACGGCTGGGGCGGTATTCAGGCTCAGATTGATGACGTGGACTGTGACTTCTTCTTCTTCAGCGATATAGATGAGGTTATGGACTACTATACTCCTATTCTTATTGCAAACAACAGCTTTCTTGAAAGCGACTCAGAAACTGCAAAGGCATTTCTCCGTGCAACTGCAAAGGGCTATGAATTTGCAGCGAAAAACCCCGAAGCTGCTGCTCAGATTCTTATTGAAGCTGACACAACAGGCTCACTTCTCGGCTCTGAGGAGCTTGTAACAGAAAGTCAGAAGTGGCTTTCAGAGTATTACATTTCAGATGCACCCTGCTGGGGTTATATTGACGAAGAACGCTGGAACGGTTTTTACGGCTGGCTTTTTGAAAATGAACTTATTTCAAAGGATCTCAGAGGCGTTGGCTTCACTAACGATTATTTAAATTGAAACGCTTAAAGGTTGATTTATTATGATTCAGTTAAAAGCAGAAAACATAACAAAAAAATATGCGGGTGAAGATGTAATCTCTGACATCAGTCTTGAGCTTTATGAGGGTGAGATTGTTTCTCTTCTGGGTGTCAGCGGCGGCGGAAAGACTACTCTTTTCAATGTGCTTTCCGGTCTGTCTCAGCCTGAAGAGGGCAGGGTTTTTCTTTCAGGTGAGGATGTTACGGGAAAGCCGGGCAAAATCAGCTATATGCTTCAGAAAGACCTGCTTCTCCCCTATTATACAACCGTTCACAATGTGGCTCTCCCACTTATTATCAGAGGCACCGAAAAAAAGAAGGCTGAAAAAAAGGCTGCGGAGCTTTTTTCCTTCTTCGGTCTTGAGGGTACGGAAAAGAAATTTCCTCATCAGCTTTCAGGCGGTATGAGACAGAGGGCAGCCTTTCTGCGCACCTGGCTTTCTTCTGAGGGAGTTGCTCTTCTTGACGAGCCCTTCAGCGCTCTTGACACCATTACAAAAACGGCAGTTCACGAATGGTATCTGAAAATTATGGAAGAAATAAAGCTTTCAACTCTTTTCATTACCCACGATATTGACGAAGCTATTCTGCTTTCTGACAGAATTTACATTCTTTCGGGAAAGCCCGGCAGAATCACTGACGAAATAAAAATCGACCTGCCAAAGCCGAGAAGCAACGCAATGCTTCTCACAGATGAATTTATCCGTTATAAAAAAATGATTTCCGAAAAAATCATATGAATTAATCACCTTTTTCCTCACAGAATATTAAGGGTGATATTTATGGATAAAAACAAATATAAAGCCTCGCCTGACCCTTACAATTTCAAAGAAACAGGCGAATTCATTGCTGAATATCTGAAAAAGCCGAAAGAAAAAGAGGCTCAGATCAAAAATGAGGCAAAGAAGAAAAAATAACCTTCTGTGAAGCGGATTTTTATCCGCTTCATAATTTTTATTAATTGACAAAAAATAAGCTTTATGATATATTAAAATTACAGTTTGTACCATAAGTTACAAACTTTGTTATTTCGTTTGAAATCAAGTCTGAAAAGAAGGGAGAACACAATTATGGCAAAAGAATACAGCTGCGTAAAGCGCACAAAAAGAGCTTTTGAAAACAGCTTCACCGAACTTTCAAAACAGTATCCCTATAACAAAATTACTGTAAAGATGCTTTGCGACCATGCAGAGCTCAGCAGAAACGCATTTTATTTCCATTATAAGGATATCAACGACCTGCTCAGAAGCATCGAAGACGACGTTGTGAATGAAATTGTTTCTCTTCTTGAAACAATCGAAAAGATAGACTTTCCCGAAAATGTATTCGTTTCTGTAGAATCACTTATAAACATCTTTGATGAAAGAAGAGACACCGTGCTGATGCTTTTTGATAAGAACTATTCTGTTTCATTCACAACAAAGGTCAGCAAAATTTACAGCGATTTCAACTTCAGATATTTCTGCCGTTTCCACAAGAACGACAAGAAAATAAAGTATGACTTTTTCTATATGTTTCTTTCAAGCGGCTTTTACGGAATTCTCAGATATTGGCTTGAAAACCCTGAGCTTATGTCAAAGGAAGAGGTTACCCAGCTTACCTATATGCTCATAAAAAGACTTATGGTTAAAGATAATCCCAATATCATCGATATTATTTCATTGTAAAGGAAGTTGAAAATTATGAACAACAGCAAAGGAAGAATGTTTTCATCAGCACAAAGAAAGGCTTTTGCAATTGCACTTTGCATTGTTATGCTTTTTACAACAGGCTACGGAATCGGTGTTCTTTCAGCAATCAATGTCCATATGCCAATGAAGGAGCAGCCGGTTGTTGCAACAACAGAAATCACAACCACCGTACCCACCACCGCTCCTACAACAACTGAGCCTACCACAGAGCCCACAACCCTTCCGCCCGAAACCACAACCACCACAGCTCCCACAACAACTGCTCCCGCAGAAGATGAGTGCTGTCTTGCAGGTCTGTGTGACACAATCAAGGGTGTTCTCGGCACAGTTTTCCCCTGTCTTGCTGAAGACTCGGCAGAATAAAAAACAAGAATGATAATATACGCCGTTCCGCAAACATCGGAACGGCACTTTATTTTTAATTTATAAATTATTCTTTGACACTATGCGTCATAATATGCTATAATACTTGCGGTGATTATTATGATGGAAAAAATAGAGGCTCTCGTTGAGCGTCTTGAAAATATAATTGCAAATCTCGATTTTGAACCGCTGAAAAAAATTCTCAGAAAGCTTCACCTTGAAGAGCTTTTTGAAAAGAATATCAGTGAAAAATTCATTCTTAAGGCTTTCGGAATTATCCTTGCACTCATCAGTGCCGTTTCGGTTGCAGTAACAATCTCTGAGATAACAGATAAGCCTGAGGACGAAACAACCGCAGCCGTTGAAACAACGGAAGCGTCACAGGCAGGCAGTTTTTTTGAAAACAGAAATGAAATCAAGGGCAACTTTCTTCTCCTTCTTAACGCTGAAGAAAGTCAGGATGTTTATCTCATTGCAGTTGTAAGACTGGATTCTGAAAACAACACAATGAACATTTCATTTCTCAACAAAAACTTCACCTGCAGTGTTGGTGATTTCAGCGGCACACTTATGGAGCACTACAATGAAGGCGGCGCAAAGCAGCTAATGTGGGCGGTTGGCGAATACACAGGCATCAGCATTGAGCGTTATCTTGTAGGCAACGAAGACTCCTTCCAGAAATTCTGCAACCTTCTTGGCGATGTGCATATCAACATTCCCGAAAGAATCAGCCACAACTATGAGGGACTGGGTTACATTATCGAAAAAGGTGAGCAGAATCTCACGCCCTCAATGTTTATGCGATATTTCCTTTATCTTTGCTCAAAGGATTTAAGTGAGAATATTTCGAACATTATGGTGCTTATGGGCATGGAGGCTTTCTCTGCTGAGGATGAAGACACCCTTCAGAAAAATCTTGACACCTTCGGCAAATATTTTGACACAAACATTTCTGCAATTGACTTTGGCAGATACAAGGGCGCAATCTGCAGAATGGCATCAAGAGAAAACCCTGTGACAGTTACAATTGAAACTGACTTTAATAAATTCAAGCAATAAAAATAAGTCCTTTCACCGTTTGGTGCAAAGGACTTTAATTTTTTATGCATAACCGCCGTCAACGCGTTCCCAATCCATTGTGCCCTCTTCTCTTACGAGAATTTCACTCCAACCGGAATAGAGTCCTGTTGAATATCCGCCGAAGCCCTCCAGAACATAGAAGTCGCAGAAAAGGGAGATTAAGTTTTCCTTTTTATTGGTTTCTGCAAGGTGGTAGCTGTTGAGCTTTTTCCTGCTCTGTTCCTCGTCGAAGTAAAGTCTCAGAAGAATAACCCTTTTGTCCTGTTCTTTATAGAGCTCCTTGACAAGCTCAATTGCGCTTTCGATATCCTCATCGGTGTAGTAGCAGTTTTCTGTCTTTGTAATCTGCGGAATCATACTGTCGATAAACTTATTTCTCACAGGCTTTATAGTAAGGCTGAAAACACTGCCGAGGAGTAAAAGAACAACTGCAATAATAAGAATTTTCTTTTTCATATTCATCACCTCTGACTTTATTATACAGTATGTGTCGGTGATTTTTCAATGGGGGAAAGCTTACGATTTTCTTAAGGTTTTGAGATACTCATCCGCTTCTGCCCTGCTTTTAAATATGTGTATATCCTTTTCGCTGTATTTCTGAAGCAGGTCATAGATATACGGCAGAGTATCCTTCGGAAAATCCTCGATAAACTGTCTGAATTCAGGGTCAACTTCCGTTTCAAGCCAAGGTAAATCATACCTTTCCTTCCCTATTCTCTCTGTCACGCCCTGCAGACACACCTCAGTCGGTAAATCGAAGAGAAAAACTGTATCGCACTCTTTTATCCGCATTTCAATTGTTCTTTTGTAATTGCCGTCAATTATCCACTTTTCCTCAGAAAAAATTTCAGTTATTCTTTGGTCAAACTCTTCTCTCGGAATATGGGTTTTGTCAGGCTTATGCCAGATTGCATCAAGGTAATAAAGCGGCAGACCTGTGCATTTCTGCAGTTTTTCTGCAAAGGTTGTTTTCCCTGAGCCGGGACAGCCAATTATAATTACTTTGTTCATGGTTTACCTCATAATCTGTCCAATATCAACAAATCCCTTTATCAGTTTTATAGATAAAGGGATTTCTTATGTTCTTTAATGAGCTGGGCGTTACTTTTTTGAAAAAAAGTAACCAAAAAACTTTTCTTATTTAATAATGTCTGTGCCCATGTAAGGTACGAGTGCTTCGGGAATTGTAACTGTGCCGTCAGCGTTCTGATAGTTTTCAAGAATAGCAGCTGTTGTTCTGCCTACTGCAACACCTGAACCGTTGAGGGTGTGTACAAGCTGCGCCTTGTCCTTGGGGCCGTTCTTGAAGCGGATTGAAGCACGTCTTGCCTGGAAGTCCTCAAAGTTTGAGCAGGAGCTGATTTCAACATATCTGCCGTAAGAAGGCATCCATACTTCGATATCGTATGTCTTTGCTGATGAGAAGCCGATGTCACCGCTTGAAAGAGCAACAACTCTGTAGGGAAGACCGAGAAGCTGAAGCACTCTTTCTGCATCATTTGTGAGCTTTTCAAGCTCTGCATAGCTTTCTTCGGGCTTTGTGAACTTAACAAGCTCAACCTTGTTGAACTGATGCTGTCTGATAAGACCTCTTGTGTCACGGCCTGCTGAACCTGCCTCAGCTCTGAAGCAAGCTGAATAAGCGCAGAATGACATGGGAAGCTGACTGCCGTCAAGAATGTCATCACGGAACATATTTGTTACGGGAACTTCTGCTGTGGGAATAAGGAAGTAGTCATTTGTAAGCTTGAATGCGTCTTCTTCAAACTTGGGAAGCTGACCTGTACCTGTCATTGAAGCACGGTTAACCATAAAGGGAGGGAATACTTCTGTGTAGCCGTTTTCTGTGTGAGTGTTGAGGAAGAAGCTGATGATAGCTCTTTCAAGTCTTGCACCGAGACCCTTGTAGAAATGGAAGCGTGTGCCTGTTACCTTTGCAGCAGTTTCGGGATCGAGAATACCGAGGTCTGCGCCGATATCCCAGTGAGCCTTGGGCTCGAAGTCAAACTTTCTGGGTTCACCGAACTTACGGATTTCAACGTTTTCGCTGTCGTCCTTACCGATAGGTGTCTCTGCGCTGGGAACATTGGGGAACTCATACATCATTGTCTTCTGCTTTTCAGCAAGAACTGCCTTTTCAGCATCAAGAACCTTAACCTCTTCCTTGATAGCGTTCATCTTTGTCATAATTTCGCTGATATCTCCGCCTTCCTTCTTGATGCGGGGAATATCCTTGCTTGCAGCATTCTGCTGAGCCTTGAGGGCATCAGCCTTCTGTGTAAGCTCACGAACCTTCTTGTCAATGTCAAGAATTTCGTCAACAAGGGCATCCATATCCTTGTTTCTTGTTTTCATTGCTGCCTTTACTTTTTCGGGGTTTTCTCTGATAAGTCTTATATCTAACATTGTTTTTTACTCCTTTACCATTTTGCTAATGTTTCAAGGATGGACTGTAAGTCTTCCTTGCTGAAAAATTCTATTTCCAGGGTACCCTTGTTACCCTTTTTTACGTTGATTGAAGCCTTTCTGCCAAGCTCCTGTCTGATTGCAAGCTCACACTCGTCAAAATAGGGGTCACGCTTTGCCTTTTTCGGCTTATCTTCCTTTTCCTTTTTAGGATTATTGAGAGCTTTTACAATTGATTCAAGCTGTCTTACGGAAAGCTGTTTTTCTTCAATTTCACCGCAAAGCTTAAGCATTATGCTCTTGTCGTTGAGACCGAGAAGTGTTCTGCCGTGACCTGAGGAAATTCTGCCCTCTTTTATAAGGTCAAGCACCTCAGAGGGAAGAGCGAGAAGTCTCATTGCATTTGCAACTGCAGGGCGGGATTTGCCTACCCTTTCTGCTGCCTGCTCCTGTGTGAGAGAGTAGGTATCCATAAGAAGCTTGTAGCCTTCTGCTTCTTCAATGGGATTGAGATCCTCACGCTGAAGATTTTCTATAAGTGCAAGCTCCATTGCCTCGCTGTCTGTCATTTCTCTTATTACAACGGGTACTTCCGTAAGACCTGCAAGTCTTGAAGCACGCCAACGTCTTTCACCGGCAATAAGCTGATAACCGCCGTCTGAAATCGGTCTTACAAGAAGAGGCTGAATTACACCGTGAAGCGCAATACTGTCTGCAAGCTCGCTGAGAGCAGCTTCATCAAAGGTTTTTCTCGGCTGATCTCTTTTGGGTTCAATATCATTTATATTAAGCTTTACGGCGCTTTTTACATCTTCCATTGAGTTGTCGATAAAAAGAGCATCAAGGCCTTTGCCTAAACCGTTTTTCTTTTTAGGTGCCATAATTTATTTCTCCTTTGGTCTTCTTCCGTTCTTTTTAAGGAATTCCTTTGTGAATTCACCGTATGCTACGCTGCCCTTTGAGCTTTTGTCGTAGTAGTGTACAGGCTGACCGAAGGAGGGTGCTTCAGAAAGTCTTACATTTCGGGGAATAACCGTACCGTATACCTTCTGAGGGAAGAAGCGTTTAACCTCGCTTACAACCTGCTGAGTAAGGTTAAGTCTGCCGTCAAACATTGTGAGCAATACTCCCTCTAATTCCAAAAAAGAATTATAAAGACGTTTTACCTGTCTGATTGTATTCATAAGCTGACTGAGACCTTCAAGAGCGTAATATTCGCACTGAATGGGTACAATCACGCTATCCGATGCACACAGTACATTGACTGTAAGAAGTCCCAGCGAAGGCGGACAGTCAATGATTATGAAATCGTATTTATCCTTAAGAGGCGCAAGGGCGTTTCTCAGTCTTGCTTCTCTTGAATCAAGGTCAACAAGCTCAAGCTCTGCACCGGCAAGATTCATATTTGAAGGCAACACATCAAGCATTTTAAACGGGGTGGTTTTCATTATGCTTTCAGCCTTAACATCGCCCACTATCATATCATAGGTGGATTCTTTTACATCTCTCTTATTTATACCGAGACCGCTTGTGGCATTGCCCTGAGGGTCAACGTCAACAAGAAGCACCTTGTAGCCGTAATGTCCGATAATTGCGGCAAGATTCACGGCAGTTGTTGTTTTGCCGACACCGCCTTTCTGGTTGACAATAGCTACTGTCTTTCCCATTCACTATCCCTTCTTTCCGAAATAGAATTATATTTATATAAAATCTGTAGTTTTATAATGTAGAAATATATTATATCACAAGAAAACTTATTTTTAAAGGGTTTAATGAGAAAATTTTATTATGATGTTATCCTGTGGGGAAGTGTGTGATGGTCTTGTGCATTTATCGTCAGGATGAGAAAAACTCCACCTTTTTTGGGTGGAGTTTTTCTATTGGGGGTGTGAAAGAGAAAGATATGATCATAAAAAGTATAAATACTTTATTATGCTGTGTTTATGTCCCCTTCTTTTTCAGGGCTTTCTTTTGCCTTATATACCGACCTTTTCGGTATCTCTATAAAATAAATATAGCTGTCGTCCTTATCCTCACGCCTGAACTGTGCCTTTATACCTGCTTTCTGCATAGTGTCAAGGGCATTGTTTATGGTGTTCAGAAAAATCTTCACGTCGCTGAACATAATCTTTGTCTGCCTTTTGGGAGCTTTTCCCCTGCTTACATATTCATCAACAAGCTTTTCTGTCTGAGTCACATTCAGCTTTCTGTCGATTACCTTTTGCAGAACCTCCATTATATCCTCTTCCTGAAGTCTTAATAAGGCTCTTGCGTGTCTTTCTGAAAGTCCGTTTTCTGAAAGAAGATTTCTTGCTTCCTCCGGCAATCCTAAAAGTCTCAGCTTGTTTGATACGGTTGAGGGGGCTTTGCCAAGTCTTCTTGCTGCCTCATCCTGAGACAGAGAGAAATCCTTCATCAGCTTATTGATAGCCTGTGCTTCCTCAAAATAGCCTAAGTTCTGCCGCTGAAGGTTTTCAATAAGGGCAAAAACTGCAGATTTCAGTGAGTTCACTTCTACCACAATGCAAGGCACATTGAGAAGTCCTGCAAGCTTTGAGGCTCTGAGCCTTCTTTCACCTGACACCAGCTCATATCCGTTTTCAACCTCTCTTACGGTTATGGGCTGAAGGATGCCGTTCATTCTTATGCTTATTGCAAGATTTACAAGCTCACTCTGGTCAAATACCTTTCTCGGCTGATTAGGGTTAGGATATATTGAATCACTTGGTATGAGCAGTACCTGACCTGCTGAGCGTGGTTTTTCTTTCATGTATGTACCTCCAAAAAACAGAAAACCTTTCTTCTTGCTAAAGAATAGCACAGCGAAGAAAGGTTGTCCAGTATATTCAGTTTACATAATTCTCTGTTTTTTAAGCTGAAAAAACATTATCTGAGGGGATTTTTTGCAATTTTTGCCGAAGGTCGGGGATATTTTGCGGGAGTTGTCGAAATCTTTTCAATTAAAATTATTGTTCTCTCCCCTGCTTCATCAATATCAAAGGTCTTCTTTTCTCTGATATTGCCGCCGAGAATCTTTATTGCGTTCTTTCCTTCTGCAATTTCTTCCTCTGCCTTTGCACTTTTAAGCGAGATAAATGTGCCGCCTTTTTTTACAAACGGAAGACAGTATTCGCTTAAATCACGCAGATTTGATACGGCTCTTGCCGTTGCAAAGTCATACTGCTCACGGTAAGCCTTACTCTGACCTGCTTCTTCAGCTCTCATATGAAGCACTTCGCATGAAAACTCAAGCTTCTCAAGAATATCTCTGATTACATTCAGCTTCTTGTTTGTGCTGTCAAGAAGGGTAATTTTAAGGTCAGGGCGGGCAATAAGCATTGCAAGACCGGGAAAGCCTGCACCTGTACCAACGTCAATAGACTTCGCACCCTCAGGAATTTCAATTGCTGAAAAGAGTGAAAGTGAATCTACAAAGTGCTTCATAACAATACCTTCGGGGTCTGTTATAGCAGTAAGGTTAATCTTCTCATTCCATTCTACAAGAAGCTTTGCATATATATCGAAGCGCTCAAGTGCTTTTTCATCTAAATTCACACCGAATTTTGCCGCTTCGGTTTTAAGTAATTCCTTTGAAATAAAGGTTTCCATTATAACACTCCTTTATTTTAATCCTGATGTTTCACGTGAAACATTACCTTTTACTGTTAAGATATATGAGAAGCACAGAAATATCTGCAGGACTGACACCGCTTATACGTGAAGCCTGACCCAAATTTGCAGGTTTTACCTTATTAAGCTTTTCCTGAGCCTCCATACGAAGACCTGTGATTGTCTTGTAATCCTCGATATCATCAAGCTTTCTCACTTCAAGTCTTCTCATTTCTTCAACCTGAGCAAGCTGACGCTTTATATATCCCTCATATTTTATGCTGATTTCAACCTGTTCAAAGACTTCTCTCGGCAGATTCGGTCTGTCAGGATCGAAATCCTTAAGATCTTCATAGGTAAGCTGAGGTCTTTTCAGAAGCTCAATAAGTCTGCAACCTGTTGTGAGAGGTGTTGTTTCACGTGAAACAAGCATCTCATTCAGCTTTTCCGAGGGTGGAACAGGCACAAGACTTACTCTTTCTTTCTCTTCTTCAATAAGCTTCAGCTTTGTCTGAAGTCTCTGCCACTTCTCCTCACCTACAAGGCCCACGTCATAACCGTACTTTGTAAGACGGATATCCGCATTATCCTGACGGAGAAGAAGTCTGTATTCAGAACGTGAGGTCATCATTCTGTAGGGATCTGAGCAGCCCTTTGTAACAAGGTCGTCAATAAGAGTACCTATATATGATGAGGCTCTGTCAAGAATGAGAGGTTCAAGACCTTTTACTTTTCTCGCAGCATTGATACCTGCAACAAGGCCCTGAGCCGCAGCTTCCTCATAACCGCTTGAACCGTTGAACTGACCTGCACCGTAAAGTCCGTCAAAATCCTTGAATTCAAGGCTTGCCTTCAGAGAAATCGGGTCAACGCAGTCATATTCAATAGCGTAAGCAGTACGCATAACCTGAACATTTTCAAGTCCGGGAATAGTTCTGAGGAAAGCAAGCTGAACATCTTCAGGCAGAGATGAGCTCATACCCTGAAGATACATCTCTTCTGTATTTTCACCGCAAGGCTCAATGAAGAGCTGATGGCGGGGCTTTTCAGAGAAACGGACAATTTTATCTTCAATAGACGGGCAATATCTGGGGCCTACACCGTCAATTTTACCGCTGTATAAGGGTGAACGGTGAAGGTTATCCATAATTATCTGCTTGGTTTTATCGTTAGTATAAGTTATATAACAGGGCAGCTTGTTTTGAGGAGTATACTCACCGTCAAAGCTGAAGGGAACAACAACCTCGTCACCGTCCTGTCTTTCAAGGCCTTCAAAGTTGATGCTTCTGCGATTTACTCGTGAGGGCGTACCTGTTTTGAAGCGTCTTGTAGCAACCCCAAGATCCTTAAGTGACTGTGCAAGCTTTGTAGAAGCAAACATACCGTCAGGGCCGCCGTCATAAGCAACATCACCCACATAGATTCTGCCGCCAAGGAAGGTACCTGTTGCAAGAATCACACACTTGGCATGGTAGATAGCTTCAAGCTGAGTAGTGATTTCCCACTTGTCTTCGTTCCGGATGAGCGACATAACCTCAGCCTGAACAAGCTCAACTCTTTCTTCCTTTTCCATAACGTGCTTCATATGCTCGCTGTAGCGTCTGCGGTCAATCTGCGCACGAAGGGAGTGAACTGCAGGCCCTTTGCCTAAATTGAGAATTCGGCTCTGGAGAGTGTTGGCGTCAGCAGCCTTTCCCATTTCACCGCCAAGGGCATCAATCTCTCTTACAAGGTGACCTTTTGATGTGCCGCCAATGGAGGGATTGCAGGGCATATTGCCAACCCAGTCCATATTGATAGTGAACACACCCACAAGGCATCCGAGACGTGCAGCAGCAAGGCCGGCTTCAATTCCGGCGTGACCTGCACCTATTACAATTACATCATATTCTTTTGCAAAATACTTCATGGAAAATCCTTTCTTTTGCCGTCTTCAAAGTTTTCCACACTCAGGAGAGTTCAGGTTGAAAACTTCAAGATTTTATATAAAAACATCATTTGATAATTTTTCTTCTGCTTATCCGTTCATCGTTTTAAAAATTTCTATTCAACAGAAACGGAAATGTGAAATATCTTCTATATTTTTAACGATATAATTCTTATTTAGCACTATTTATAGCTAAATCGTATACATCTGTCGTTTTATATGCAATATAGGTTGCATTATGCTCACGGAACTCCTCTTCGTTGCCGTAACCCCAGATTGCACCGCAGGAATCCACCCCTGCACCTGCTGCACCGTCAATATCATAAAGTCGGTCACCAACCATCAGCACCTTGCTCTTGTCAGTTGCACCCATTTCTGTCATGGCATCGAGGACAAGCTGTGTTTTGCTGCTGTGGTTACTGTCATCAATTTTCACTCCGACAATCGCGTCAAACTTATCTGTAATTTTCAGATAGTCCGCAACACTGTAAATCAGGTGCATCGGTTTTGATGAAGCGATACCGATTTTTATTCCTTCAGCCTTGAGACTGTCAAGAAGCTGAGTCACACCATCATAAAGCTCACATTCATAAATACCCTTCACTTTATATCGCTCACGGTATTTTTTTATATACTCACCGACTTCTTCTTCACTGACACCGTAGTATGTGGTATAGCTATAGTATATGGGAGGACCGATGAATTTTTTGAGATCGTCAAGCTCAGGCACTTCTCTGCCCATTTCTCTGAAAGAATATTGCAGACTTTTGAGAATACCTTCGCCTGTGTCAACAACAGTTCCGTCAAAGTCAAAAATCACATAATCATATTTAGCCATAAGAAACTCAGCCGATTTATTTTTCAACAAATCGGCTCTCCTTAAAATCAGAATTTAATTGTTAATTTTTCTCTCATTTGCCTTTTCCATAAACTTATCAATTTTTATGGTAAAACGCTCATGAGTACCCTCACCGATAAGGCCGTTTTCGTCATAAGCTTCAACCTTGAATTCGGCTTTTCTGCCGTCAAAGGAAAGAAGCTCTGCAACAGCCTTAACCTCTGCTCCGACAGGTGTGGGAGCAAGGTGTTTTATATTGAGAGCAGTACCTACGGTTGAAATTCCGTCAGGTGTAAATTTTTCGCAAAGTTCAGCTGCAGCCTGCTCCATAAGAGCAACCATATAAGGTGTTGCAAGAACGGCAAGAGAGCCGCTTTTCATTTTTGCTGCAGTCACTTCATCAGTTACTCTGATTGAAACTTCATGCTTTGTTCCGATATAATCCATAATCATTTACCTCACGCAAATCTTGAAACAAGATTGAAAATTTTGATTCTGTTTTCGTCAAGTACCACGTTAGAATCCCCGTATACAGCGGTTTGTATCCTTTGTGCCGCAAGGGGGAAGTCTATAAATACAACTGAAGTGTTACCCACATAACCGGTTCTGAAAACGTCGCTGTCGCTGAGAGTGAACTGCTCAATGTCATAATTTATCCAGCCGTTTGCAAGAGCCTGAGTTGCATAAGAAATAATCTGCATCTCTGTAAGGTCGGTTTTTACATATTTGAAGAGCATATCAAGAGCATCATTTAATTGTGAAATTGATGCACCTTTTGCGCTTTCGATGAAGGATGTAATAACCTGTCTCTGACGTCTTGTTCTGCTGACATCACTGTCGGCATCACTCTTTCTGATTCGTGCAAAAACCAGCGCCTGAGAGCCTGTAAGCTTCACTGCAGGACCGTGCTCAATTGTATGCTTTGTGGTGCGGTTGATATATGCCGCTTCATACTCCTGAACCTCAACTGTAATGCCGCCGAGAGCGTTAATAATATCCACAAATGAAGAGAAGTCAACAGCTACGTAATAGTCGATATCAACCTTGAAATTCTTCTCAATTGTGTCAATAAGTCCTGTGGGTCCGCCATAGAAATAAGATGCATTTATCTTACTGTACATACCGTCAGCCACATTCATATAGCACCATGTGTCACGGAAAAATGAGGTCATATAAATTTTCTTTTCCTTCTTGTTAAGAGAAACAAGAATAAGTGAGTCGCTTCTTCCGCCGTTTTCAAGAGCGTCTTTTGAGTCAAGACCCACAAGAAGCACATTGATTACGTTTTTACTGCTGTAAAGCTCACCGCCGTTGTTTGCCCACTGATAAAGATAATCATTGAGTGAGCCGGCGCTGCTGATTGCTTCCATCATCTGAAGGTCTTCTTCTTCAAAAACGATGTCACCCTGAGGCTCTGTTACAACAATGTCGTCACCTGTGTCCATAATTTCAAGCTTTTCACCGATGAAGCCCATACCTACTGCTGCAAGAGCGATAATGAGCATCAGAAGAAAATAGAAATTCTTTGCTCTTCTTCTTTTATCCTTCCAGAGAAAAGCCGCAACGGGATTCGGCTTTTTATCTTTTTTATTCTTAGCCATTTATATCAATCCTTTGATTTAAGAGTTGAGATATAAGAGTTGAGAGTTAAGATGTGGTCGCACCTTGACTTTCAACAAATTGGTAGACAATATTCTGCGGAATTTATAAGAGAAAATAAGGTAAAGAGTTAATTTTATTCTGTTTTGCATATTCTGAAATGCAAGCTCTGCCCGCCAAATTTATCAATTTATTTTGGCGGACATATATTAAAGAATTGCAGTTGGTTAAGACGGATATAATCGGCGAAGCCCCTCATCTTAACTCTTAACTCTTTTTTATTATTCTTCTGCAGTTTCTTCAGCTGCTTCGCCTTCAGCTTCAGAAGTCTCTGTGTTTTCATCAGCTTCTTCCTTCTGAACAGCAATTGCTGAAACAACCTTATCCTCTTCACCGATTCTCATTACACGAACACCCTTTGATGTTCTTGAAACGGCGTTGATCTGCTCTGCGGCAATACGGATAATAATGCCGTTTGAAGCAATAAGAATTACGTCGTCATCGTCACTTACCATATCAACAGCGGCAACAAGACCGTATTTTTCTACGTGGTAGTTGAGAACACCCTTACCAGCTCTTGTCTGCACACGGTATTCAGCTGTTTCACTGCGTCTGCCGAGACCTGTTTCGGCAATTGTCATAATCTTGCCCTTGCCGTCGTCACCTTCTCTGATTACGCACATACCGATAACTTCGTCGCCCTCTTTAAGCTCAATAGCCTTAACACCACGGGCAGTTCTGCCGATGGGACGGCAATCGTTTTCATTGAAGCGGATTGACATACCGCATCTTGTTGCAACGAGAATATCATCGTTACCGTCGGTAAGTCTTGTCCATGCAAGCTCATCATCTTCGTCAAGATTGATTGCGATAATACCGTTCTTACGGAGATTCTTATACTGTTCAAGGTCAGTTCTCTTGATGATACCCTTGCGTGTAACCATACAGAGATATTTGATTTCTTCACCGCCGAAGTCGGGTACCTTAATCATTGAGCTTATCTTTTCATCAGCTTCAAGAGGAAGAAGGTTAACAACGTTCATACCCTTGCTCTGTCTGCTGCCTTCGGGAATTTCATAACCCTTAAGACGGTAAACCTTGCCCTTTGTTGTAAAGAACATAATGAAGTCGTGGCTTGAGCAGGTGAACATTGTCTGAGTTGTGTCCTCTTCTCTTGTAGTCATACCCTTGACACCGCGGCCGCCTCTGTTCTGAATTGAATAGGTTTCTGTGGGCTGACGCTTGATATAACCGAACTTTGTAAGAGTATATACACACTGCTCTTCGGGAATAAGGTCTTCAATATCAACCTCACCGCTTACCTGAGCAATTTCTGTTCTTCTGTCATCAGAGAATTTGTCTCTGATTGCCATAGCTTCTGTCTTGATGATTTCAAGAACCTTGCCTTCTGAAGCAAGAATTTCATTGAATTCCTTAATCTTTTCTCTGAGAGCAGCAAGCTCTTCTTCAATCTTTGTTCTTTCAAGACCTGTCAGCTGTCCGAGACGCATCTTTACAATTGCATCTGCCTGAATTTCATCAAGACCGAAACGGTCCATAAGTGCCTGCTTACCTGTAGTCTGGTCCTTTGAAGCACGGAGAATTGCAATAACCTCATCAATGAAGTCAAGAGCAATCATAAGACCTTCTAAAATGTGTGCTCTTTCCTGAGCCTTCTTAAGGTCATATCTTGTTCTTCTGACAATAACCTCTTCCTGATGCTTTACATAAAGTGAAAGCACATCCTTGAGTGTGAGAATTCTCGGCACACCGTCAACAAGAGCAAGCATAATGATACCGTATGAAACCTGAAGCTGAGTGTAGGAGAAGAGTTGATTGAGAACAACCTGAGGATTTGCGTCTCTCTTAAGGTCAACAACCATTCTCATACCCTCACGGTTTGAGTAGTCGTTGATGTCGGCAATACCTTCAACCTTCTTATCCTTTACAAGGTCAGCCATACTTTCAATAAGACGGCGCTTGTTTACCTGATAGGGAAGCTCTGAAACAACAATCTGGAATCTGCCGTTTTTACCTTCCACAATTTCAGTTCTTGCTCTTACAATAATTTTACCTCTACCAGTTGCATAAGCAGCTCTGATACCGCTTCTGCCCATAACAATACCTGCTGTGGGGAAGTCGGGACCCTTTATGAACTGCATAAGCTCTTCAAGCTCTGCTTCGGGATGGTCAATGAAATAACACATACCGTCAATAACCTCACCGAGATTGTGAGGAGGAATATTTGTAGCCATACCAACAGCGATACCTGTTGAACCGTTTACAAGAAGGTTGGGGAATCTTGAAGGAAGAACTGTGGGCTCCTTAAGACGGTCGTCATAGTTGGGAGCAAAGTCAACGGTATCCTTGTCAATATCAGTGAGCATCTCCATGGAGATTTTGCTCATTTTACTTTCTGTGTAACGGTAAGCAGCAGGAGGGTCACCGTCAACTGAACCGAAGTTACCGTGACCGTCAACAAGAAGATATCTTGTTGAAAAGCTCTGTGCAAGACGAACCATTGCATCATAAACTGATGCGTCACCGTGAGGATGGTATCTACCAAGCACTGAACCTACTGTGTCAGCACACTTACGGAAAGCCTTTTCGGGATAAAGACCGTTTTCGTGCATGGTATAGAGAATTCTTCTGTGTACGGGCTTAAGACCGTCTCTTACATCAGGCAGAGCTCGTGATGTAATAACTGACATTGAATAGTCAAGAAAGCTTTTTCGCATTTCCTTATTAAGGTCAACGTCAATTATAGTTTGATTTTCATAGTTGTTTGTTTCCATAATATCACCATTTTTTCGTCGGAATTATAATTCTTCTAAGAATCTGTCGGGATAAAGGTTATCTATCATATTTTTAATTTTTTCTTTGGCTTCGGGGTCAATATCTCTTCTCGGAATTATGAGAGTTGTGTAATCATCCATTTTGAAATAGAGATATTCGCTGCTCTGAAGAACCATTTTTACAGAGGAAAGAGGATAATGTCTTTCGCTTTTTCCCTTGAAGTTTTCATCGGGAAGATAAATAATTTCAAAGTGGTCACTGTAAAAATCAACTGTCGTTTTTCTCTTGCCTATTTTTGATTTATCGTTCATTCTGAGAATGTAAACCTGATTTATAAAATCACCAAGGAAAAACATAATGAACATAAGACAAGCCGAAGTTACGGCAAGACTGTAAAACTTCATAAATGCAAGAATAAAAGCAACAACAAAAGTAATTGCAGAAAATTTAAGTCTCTGCGGCATCACTGCCTTGTTGATTGTTTTATAAAAATTCTTGTAGTCGTCTTTTGAAAGAGAGAATGAAATTGAAAAGTTTTTCATTTTTGCCCTTACACCCCTCTTTCATACTTTTCCTGAAGCTTTTCCTTAAGAACAGCTGAAAAGGCTTCTCTGTCCCCTTCTGTGAGGGAAATATAGGAAATTATAATTGGGTAGGCATATTCATCAACAACAATTATTGAAAAGGTACCCATATCAAAGCATTTTTTTACTTCATCATAAAAGTAATTGATTTTTTTATACTGGGTTTTCACTTCGAAATCATTTTCTCTTAAAGTAACCTCTGTTTTGTCTGAGCATGCGCTTATTCTCAGGTCTGCATTCTTTGCCATTTCGGGAACAATTTTTGTTTTCAGGGTTTTATCAATCAGAAAGGTAAAAACCAGAGTCTGAAGAACTATAAAAACAATTGCACCGAGAATTTCAAATTCTTCTTCAGAATACATTCCAAAAAATGCAAGACAAGCAGCAAGCACATTGAAGATGAAAATAATTGCAAAACGGAATGACGGCCTGAGAAAACCGTATTTTTCCTGCCATAAGGTGACTGCCCCAAGATTTACGGCATCACTTTTTTTAAAAACGATTGAACAAGATGTCATTTTATGTCACCTTAGATGTCAAGATTCTGAACATACTTAGCGTTCTTCTGAATGAAGTCACGTCTGGGCTCAACCTGGTCACCCATAAGAATTGAGAAGGTTTCGTCAGCCTGAATTGCATCTTCAAGAGTAACACGAAGCATAATTCTGTTTTCGGGATTCATTGTGGTTTCCCAGAGCTGTTCGGGGTCCATTTCACCAAGACCTTTGTATCGCTGAATATCAGCACCGGGCATTTCAACCATAATTCTGTCTCTCTCTTCGTCTGAGTAAGCATATTCATGCTTTTTACCCTTGCTGAGCTTATAGAGAGGCGGCTGAGCAATATAAACATAACCGCCGTCAATAAGAGGACGCATATATCTGAAGAAGAAGGTGAGGAGAAGTGTTCTGATGTGAGCACCGTCGACGTCGGCATCGGCCATAATTACAACCTTGTGATAACGGAGCTTTGTTACATCGAAATCATCTGAAATACCTGCACCGAGAGCTGTTACAACGGGAAGAAGCTTTTCGTTTGAAACAACCTTGTCAAGTCGGCTCTTTTCAACGTTGAGCATCTTACCCCAGAGAGGAAGAATAGCCTGAATTGTTCTGTCTCTGCCTTCCTTTGCAGAACCGCCCGCTGAGTCACCCTCTACGATGTAAATTTCTGTTTTTGTGGGATCTTTTTCTGTGCAGTCAGCAAGCTTACCGGGAAGTGAGTTTGATTCAAGAGGTGACTTTCTTCTTGCAGCTTCTCTTGCTTTTCTTGCAGCTTCTCTTGCTCTTGAAGCGTCGAGAGCCTTTGTGAAGATTGCTTTTGCAACCTGAGGATTTTCTTCAAAATAGTCGGTGAGCTTTGTGTAAACTGTGTTGTTTACAAGCTTTGTGATGTCTGTGTTACCAAGCTTACCCTTAGTCTGTCCTTCAAACTGAGCTTCGGTGAGCTTTACTGAAATAACAGCAACAAGACCTTCTCTGCAATCTTCACCTGAAAGCTTCTTATCTGCATCCTTAAGGTAGTTATACTTTTTACCGTATTCGTTGAATACCTTTGTGAGTGCAGTTTTGAAGCCTGTTTCATGAGTACCGCCGTCAACTGTGTTAACGTTGTTAGCATAGGAGAGAAGAGTTTCATTATAACCGTCGTTATACATAAGAGCAACTTCAGCACTTCTGTCTCCCACAACTGTTGAAAAATGAACAGGCTTTTCGTGAATTGCAGTAAGACCTCTGCTTTCGTTGATGTATTCTACGAATGAACCGATACCGCCTTCATAGCAGAATACATCTTCCACAATATTATCTTCATCTCTTCTGTCTGTAAGACTGATTTTAAGACCTGCGTTGAGGAAAGCAGATTCTCTTAAGTGTCTCTGAAGAGTTTCATAATCATAAATTGTTGTTTCTGTGAAGATTTCAGCGTCAGGCTTGAATTTAATGAAGGTACCTGTTTTGTCTGTGTCACCGATAACCTTAAGGTCAGTTATAATGTGACCTCTTTCAAATCTCTGATGGTGAACGTGGCCGTTCTGTGAAACCTCAACCTCGAACCATTCTGAAAGGGCATTTACAACTGAAGAACCTACACCGTGAAGACCCCCTGATACCTTGTAACCGCTGCCGCCGAACTTACCGCCTGCGTGAAGCACTGTAAGAACAACAGTAACTGCAGGAAGACCCTGCTGCTCATTGATGCCGACAGGAATACCACGGCCGTTATCACGAACAGTAATTACATCACCGGGAAGAATTTCAACCTCGATGTCAGTACAATAGCCTGCAAGTGCTTCGTCAATTGAGTTATCCACAATTTCATATACAAGGTGATGAAGACCTCTCGGTCCTGTTGAACCGATGTACATACCGGGACGCTTTCTTACAGCTTCAAGTCCTTCAAGAACCTGAATGGCATCAGCGTTGTATTCCTCAGTTACAACGGTGTTCATAGTTTCAATTGCTTCCTGAGCTGTTTCCTCAACGGCAACTGCAACCTCTTCAATTTTTTCAGCATTAGCCTTGTTTTCATCCATGGCTCATACCTCCTACATTTTAATGAATAATAAATGATGAATAATTTTTCTATATTTATCAGAAATTTTCTTCTGTTCTTTTCAGTAGTGTTGTTGTTGAAATCTGTGAAAGATAAACCTTCTGATTTCCTTTATCTCCGCAGACAATGAAAGATTTCGGCAGTTCATATGAAACTACATTTACCCTGCCCTCTTTTTCAGCCTTTGAAAGATAATCTCTTGTCTTTTTTGAAACTGTAGTATTGTCAAGATCAAAAATACCGATTATTTCATCGTGAGTTATAACCGTGCTTTGTCCTAAATGAAGATACATTTCAAAAATCCTCCGGATTTTAATAAATAAGTCCGTTTTTCATCTCAATCTTTTTACCTGTCTTAAGTCCTTCAACTGCTGAAGGATCGCAACAGGTAATGAAAACCTGCCAGTCCTTTATGTGATTGAGGATATAATTCTGTCTGCCTTTGTCAAGCTCACTCATTACATCGTCAAGAAGAGCAACAGGCTGTTCATCAGAAAAATTCTTCACAACAGCAGCTTCACCAAGCTTCATTGAAAGGGCGGCAGACCTCTGCTGACCCTGAGAGCCGAAGCTTTTTGCCTGAAGACCGTCAATTTCAACGCTTATGTCATCTCTGTGAGGTCCCACAGTAGTGTAACCGCAGATAATGTCATTTTTTCTTGAAGCAAAAAGCTGAGCCTTCATATTTTCATAAAGCTCCTGCTTACTGTCACCGAAAACAACGGTCTGCTGATTATAGCTTATAGTGAGCTTTTCTTTTCCTGAAGAAAGTCCTCTGTATATTTCATCGGTGTACTGCGAAAGCTTGTTTATATAACCTATTCTCTGCCTTATAATTTCTGAGGCAAAAAAAGCAATTCTGTCTTCCCACACATCGAGAGTGTCATATAATTCCGAATGATAAACAAGATCCTTAAGAAGAACATTTCTCTGCTGAACTGCCTTGTTATACTGCGCAAGTGAAGCCGCATATTTAGGTTTCAGCTGACTTATAGCAGTGTCAACAAATCTTCTTCTTTCATAAGGGCCGTCTTTTATAAGGGAAAGATGAACAGGTGAGAAAACAACCGCAAGAAATTCACCCATAAACTGAGTGGTGCTTTTTTTCACACCTGAGAGAAGAAATTTTCTTCCCTCCCCTATTTCAAGGTGTGCTTCCTGAACTCTGTTCCACGCTTCAAAATCCATTGAAAGCTCAGCTTTTGTACTGTTAAAATTAATCAGTTCATTATCCTTTGAGCTTCTGAATGAACGGCAGGCTGTAAAAAGCCATATGCTTTCAAGAAGATTTGTTTTTCCCTGAGCATTTTCACCGAAGATTACATTAACTCCCTCGTGAGGCTCAATATGTGCTTCTCTGATATTGCGGAAATTTCTTACATCAAGTGAAGTTACTTTCATAATCTTATTCTTTTACTATTTTATAAAATCTTCCGTCAAAGCTGAATTCGTCACCGTCAAAAAGCTTCTTGCCTCTGAGAGTACATACCTCGCCGTTGACCTTTACCATATTGTCCTGAATAACCATTTTAGCCTGACCGCCTGTTGAAACTGCTGATGAAAGCTTAAGTGCAGCATCAAGACGGATGTCAGGTGTTGTTATTTTTACTTCTTTGAAGTTTTTTTCAGCTACTTTTACTTTAACTGTAATTTTTTTCTGCATTTTTATTTTTACAACTCTTTTCGATTTTCTAAATTTAGATTCTTACAGGTAATACAAGATAGAAGAAAGCTTCACCCTCAAGAGGCTTTACAATAATGGGCTGGTTTGATGAACCGAATTCAATTCTGATTTCTTCCTGCTCTGCAGCCTTAAGTGCATCAATAAGGAAACGGTTGTTGAAGCCGACTTCAATTTTACTGCCGTCAATGTCAGCAAGCATCTTATCTGTTGCAGTACCTATAGCAGTTACTGATGAGAATTTCATAACACCTTCATCAACAACAAGACGAACGGGACTTGAGCGGTCTGTAATAATAAGTGATGTTCTTTCGATACATTCAATAAGTCTTCTTGTGTCAGCCACAACTCTTGTTGATGATGTCATGGGAATTGCTGACTTATAGTTAATGAAATTACCTTCAAGAAGTCTTGAAACAATTTCATAGTTTTCCATTCTGAAAATGAGATGTCTGTCACCGACGAGAATTTCAATTTCTGCTTCTTCGTCAGTATTAAGCTTAAGAATTTCATTGAGAGTTTTTGCAGGAACAACAAAGTTAAGAGCTTCTTCCTCTGTTCTTTCAATTGCTTCTCTTCTGATTGCAAGTCTTGCACCGTCAACGGCAACAAGAACGATTTTGTTTTCTTCAATTTCAAACTTTACGCCTGAGTGAACAGGATTTCTTTCACCGGTTGAAACTGAGAAAACAGTTCTCTTTATCATATCCTTAAGAAGATTAAGGTTTATCTTTACAGGTGAAAATTTTGTAAGTGAAGGAAGCTCAGGATATTCGTTTGCTGCTGTTCCGATAAGTGAGTAATCTGTTTCACCGCTCTTTATCTTGCAGATGTTTCTTTCATCACACTGAAGAAGAACTGTTTCATCGGGAAGCATTCTGAGAATATCGCAGAAATTCTTTGCAGCAAGAATAATCTTTCCGCTTTCTTCAACCTCTGCATCAATAACTATAACTGAACCTACTTCAAGGTCATAGCCTGTAAGAGTTACTTTTCCGTTTTCTGCTTCAAGAAGAATACCTTCAAGAGCAGGAATTGTTGATTTACCTGATACTGTTCTCTGAACGTTTGCAGCTGCTTTTGAAAGTTCAGCACTGTTGCAGATTATTTTCATAAAAAACCAATCCTTTCGAAAAATTCAAAAATAAATAAGAATATTAATAGTAGTAGTAGTAGGGGCTGTGAAAAGTGAGGAAAACTCAGAAACCCCTTTATTTATCTGCCTTCAGAGGCATTTTTTAATGTTAATCTTTTTGTTGAAAAAAATGAGTTTTTAACATCTCTCTTATGAACTGTGTTGAAAGAGTTGAAAACCCTGTGTTGAAAACTAAAAACTGTGTTGAAAACTCAGCCTTCATTTATGTTCTTGATAATATCGTCAACGGTGGATTTAAGTGCCGCATCCTTTTCAAGCTTGCCGTTGATTTCCTTAAGTGCATATATAATTGTTGAGTGGTGCTTGTTGCCGAATTCGTTACCGATTGTTTTAAGAGGAAGTCCGGTAACCTGCTCAACAATATAAATTGCAATCTGTCTTGCCTGAGAGATATTTGCGTTTCTCTTATCTGAACGGATATCTGCGGCGGAGACATCGAAGGTTCTTGAAACCTCGTTGATGATGTTTTCAATAGTGACACCGAGAGGCTTGTTGTCGTTGATAATGTCCTTGATTGCACGCTTTGCAACTGAAAGGCTGGGATTAAGACCTTCAACATCCTGATAAGCCTTGATTTTCTTTACTGTGCCTTCAAGTTGTCTGATGTTCTTTTTGATGTTTTCTGCAATGAATTTTACAACCTCATCGGGAAGCTCAATTCCGAGATCATCTGACTTCTTGTTTACAATTGCCATTCTTGTTTCAATTGTGGGGGGCTGAATGTCAGCAATAAGTCCCATTTCAAAACGTGTGCGCAGTCTTTCTTCAAGTGTCATCATTTCCTTGGGAGGACGGTCTGAGGTGAGAACAATCTGACTGCCGCTTGAATTGAGAGCATTGAAGGTGTGGAAGAATTCCTCCTGAACGGTTTCACCCTTTGCAATGAACTGAATATCGTCAACCAGAAGAACATCACAGCTTCTGTATTTATCGTGAAAAGCGTGGGTGTTGTGATTACCGATATAATAAACAAGCTCGTTTGTGAAATGCTCACCGCTTGTGTAAATTATTTTTGCATCAGGGCGTCTTTCCTTGATTTCGTTCTGAATTGCAAGAAGAAGATGAGTTTTGCCGAGACCTGAATGACCGTAGATGAAAAGCGGATTATATACCATTCCGGGACTGCATGCAACATTGTGGGCTGCTGCGTGAGCAAACTTGTTTGACGGGCCGATAATGAAATTTTTGAAAGTGTAGTTGTAATCGTTAACTGAAGAGGATTCAGCTTTTGAATTTTCATTTTTAACCTGCTCGTCGGGAACTACATATTCAACCTCTACGGGGAAACCGAAAACTGCTTCAAGAGTTGAATCAATGAGATATGAAAATTTGTCAATTATAATTTTGCGTTTGAATTCGGTAATTGAAAGATAAATTTTTCCGTCTTTGAAGCCCTGAAATTCCAGGGGACTGAGCCATACTTTGTAAGCGACTTCTGTTACGCTGTTTTTGAGTTCTTCCTGAACAACCTGCCAGATTTCAGCAAATGAATCCATAATTTAACCTCCTGAATTTTTTCTTTTATTTTCGCCTTTATATTTATTTATATATATAATAACTTTAAATTTAAGTATACAATATAAATAGTTACACTAATCTATTCTAATATATAAAATCGAGCGTGTCAAGGCTTTTCAACAATATTAGGTTATAGTGTCAAAAACTTCTTATCTATTGATTTTGGATTTGTCATAAGTTATAATAAAACCGAGGTGAAAATCTTGGATTATTTAAAACTTGAAAACGGTATTTTTTTAAAAGATGTAAAATGTCTTGATATTGAGCTTTCCGCATTCTGCGGACAGGCTTTCAGATGGACTAAAACCGATGAAGGATTTATCAAAGGTACGGTTATGGGAAAAACTGCTCTCATTGAAAAAAATGAAGAGGGTTACCTTTTTCACGGTACAGATGAAGATGAATTTAAAAATATATGGATGCCTTATTTTGATCTGGAAACAGACTATGCCGAAATCTGCGTAAAAATCTCACCTGATGAGAACATAAAAAAGGCAGTTGAAATGTATTACGGAATCAGAATTTTAAAGCAGGAACCCTGGGAGGCCCTCTGCTCATTCATCATTTCTCAGAACAACAACATTCCGAGAATAAGCGGTATAATTGACCGCCTTTGCAGACTCTTCGGTGAAGAAAACGAAAAGGGTGAATTCTCATTTCCCACATATGAAAAAATCAGCTCGCTTACCGTTGAAGACCTTGCACCACTTAAGGCAGGCTTCAGAAATAAATACATTCTTGATGCGGCAAAGAAGCTTAACAACAAAGAGATTGACCTTCAGAAAATTTATGAAATGCCCATTGAAGAGGCTCGTGCCGAGCTTATGAAAATAACAGGTGTGGGTCCGAAGGTTGCTGAATGTACACTTCTTTACGGCTTCGGCAGAAAAGAGGCTTTTCCTGTTGATGTGTGGGTGAAAAGAATTGTTTCAGAGCTTTATCCTGACGGACTTCCCGAATGTATAAAGGGTAACGAGGGTATTGCTCAGCAGTATCTTTTTCATTGGCGAAGAAATCTTAAAGATGAGGATTAAAAAAGGTGAAAAATAATGACAAAAAAACAGCGTGCGATAAATTGTGTTGAAGCACTTAAAAAGGATTATCCCGATGCCATCTGCTCTCTTGTTTATGACGATCCCGTTCAGCTTATTATTGCGGTAAGACTGTCGGCACAATGCACTGACGAAAGGGTCAACAAGGTCACTCCAGCACTCTTTAAAAAGTTTCCCGACATCGAAGCTTTCTGCAATGCAGAAATTGAAGAAATTGAAGAGCTTGTTCATTCCTGCGGCTTTTTCAGAGCAAAGGCAAGGGACATCAAAAATATGTGCATAATGCTCCGTGACGAGTACGGCGGCATACTTCCCGACACAGTTGAGGAGCTTACAAAGCTTCCCGGTGTGGGCAGAAAAACAGCTAATCTTATAGTGGGTGATGTTTACAAAAAGCCTGCGGTTGTGGCTGACACACATCTTATCAGAATCACAAATCTTCTTGGACTTGTTGAAACAAAAGACCCTAAAAAGGTTGAGCTTGAGCTTAAAAAAATATTGCCCCCCGAAGAGAGCAACGACTTCTGTCACAGATGTGTTCTTCACGGCAGAGCGGTATGTATTGCAAGACGTCCGCAATGTGAAAAATGTTCAATGCGTGAATGGTGTAAAAATAAGGTTAAATAAAAAGAAAAGTGAGTGTAAAAACTCACTTTTTTATATTTTCTCTGTAATTTTTAATTGCTTCAAAGGTCTCCTCTGAAAGTATGTGCTCAATTTTACATGCGTCCTCTGCAGCGGTTTCTTCCGACACACCGAGAGAAACAAGTGCATTTGTAAGCACCGTATGTCTTTCATAAAGCTTTTCTGCGATTTTTCTGCCCTCAGGAAGAAGAATTATATGGCCGTCACCCATAACGTCAATACAGCCGTTTTCACGAAGAGATTTCATGGCAACGCTGACGCTGGGTTTTGAAAAGCCAAGCTCATTTGCAATATCTATTGAACGGACAACTCCGTTTCTTTTAGTAAGTACGAAAATTGTTTCAAGATAATTTTCTGCCGACTGCTGAATCTTCATAGTTAACACCTCATAATTATTATAGCAAAAATTTATATAATAATCAAGTGGGTCACACCACCGTATTCAGCCACACGCCTTTCTTCACAAAAACATATCCGAGAATACATTTGAGAAGGTCAAGTGCCTGAATTATGATATAAAGATAAATTATGGAAACACCTGTGAATCTGCTGATAATGAAAGCAACGGGAACGCTGCAAAGCCAGACAAAGCCGCTGTCAAAAATGAAGGTCATAACGGTCTTGCCGCCTGAACGCAAGGTGAAATAGCTGCCGTTTGTGAAGGCGTGAACCACCATAAAGCAGCTGAGTATAAAGAGAAGCTCGGTTGCAAGATGACGCACAGAATCAGTGGTGTTATAAATTTTCGGAAATAAGGGTGAAAAAAGAGCCATAACCACACCCATAATGAAGGCAAGCAGAACAGAGAACCAGATAAGGCGCATACTGTTTTCCTTTGCTTCCTTTACCTTCTTTGCACCGAGAAGCTGACTCATAATAATACCGATAGCACTGCCTGATGAAATGAACACAACATTGAAAACATTGCTGAGAGTGGAAACAATATTTATTGCCGCCACAACGTCAAGACCTCTGATACTGTAGCACTGATTGAGGAAAGCCATACCCCCTGCCCAAAGAGTTTCGTTAATAAGAAGAGGCATAGCAATGAGAGTGATTTTGCCTATCTCCTGACGGGTCATGGTTGTTGCGGTGTAAAGTTTTTTAATAAAGGGATATTTCTTTGTGTGGGTATGTGACCAGATGAGGAGAATGAAAAGCTCAACAAAACGGGCAATAACCGTTGCAATTGCCGCACCGTTGATGCCAAGCTCCGGAAAACCGAAGTTACCGAAAATAAGGCAGTAGTTGAGAATTACGTTTGTAAATACGGCAGAAACAGTTGCAATCATAGGCACAATTCTATCGCTTGTTTCACGAAGAGAAGATGAATAAGCGTTTGAAAGTGCAAAGGGCACAATACCGAGAAGCATAATTTTAAGATATCCCCTTGCATATTCGGAAACGAGAAGAATATCCTCAGCTGAGCCTTCTCCCTGAAGATAGGCATTTATAAGAAAATCGCCCATTGAAACAAAAGCACCTATACCGAAGGCGGAAAGAATGAGTGCAGCAATGATTTTATACTGAAAGGTGTTTCTCACACCCTCGTTGTCCTTTTTGCCGAAATACTGGGCAGTGAAAATTCCTGCACCTGACATTGCACCGAAAATGCAGAGATTGAACACCATAATTATCTGGTTGACAATTGAAACGCCAGTCATCTGCAGAGTACCTACTCTGCCCACCATAATGTTGTCAATCATACTGACAAAGTTGGTTATACCCATCTGTATCATAATGGGTACGGCAATCGACATCATTCTTTTATAGTAAGGCACAGAGGCTTTAAAAGAATTTTTCACTTTTTTTCATCCTTTCTTGAAACGGTTTCAGAATTATACTTTATATTATTGGACAGAGAAAAACCGGCAATACCTTTGTATCACCGGAAAATAAGCTGAACAGAAAAATCAGTCAAAAGAAGCAACTCTGAAAACCTGCTTGAGGAATTCAACAATTCTTTCAGATGCAGTTTCAATGCCCTTGATAAGATTTTCAAAAAAATCAGTTATACTTGCACTGAAGCCTTTGATTCCGCTGCCGATTTCGTTTAAATCATCCTGCAAATCGTTTTCTGAAACAAAATCCTTGATTGAATCTTCAATGGGCTTTTCTGTTGTTGAAATTACTTCTGTTGCAGGGATGGTAGTTTTTTCTGTAACTTCTGCTGAAGCGGCAGCTGTTGTGGATTCATTGATTACATCAGTTGCGCCTGCCATAAGTGTTGCTGAAGCAACAATCACGGAAAGAATAATGCAGAGTGCACAGATAAAAATTCTTTTTGTATTTTTCATCATTCCAAACTCCTTTAAGCTATAATATGAATTTTTGTGAACACAGACATTATAACAGAAATGAGTTTTTTATGCAATGGATTTCTGAAAAAATATGGTAAGAGTTTCTCTTATATATAAAGCAGAACGCACACCGAAAAAGATGCAGCTTCCGGCTTGTCACGGCAAAGAAATGCACCGGAAAAACGTTCAGCGGATATTATATCATATTATATTTTATGTGAAATCAAACTCGTTGACATAAGAGAGCAAACTGTGGTAAAATCAGAAAGAATCAAAAACAGAATGAAAGGAAGAAAAAACAGAATGGAAAAGACAGTAGGTATTCTTTTTGCTGATGAAATGGAATATGCACCTTTTCTTTCATGGGTAAAGGAAAGAGAATTCAAAGAAGAAAAAAAGCACGGAAACGACAGTGTGATAACATATCTTTCTGAGGGTGAAAACAGCCTTAAGCTTATTGCGGTAAAATGCGGAATCGGTAAGAGCAACGCCGCTGCGGCAGCTGCATATCTAATAGGTGAGGATAAAGCTGACTATATTCTCAATGCAGGTCTTTCGGGTGCGGTTTCACGCCTTAAAAGAGAAGATATGATTGCGGCAACAAGCCACGTAGAATGTGACTTCGACCTTACCGCTATCGGCTACGGTCCCGGTGTAAAGGCAGACGGTCAGAGATATATCTATAAGGCAGACGAAACTCTTCTTTCCTATGCACTTCAGAGTGACGGAATTATTGCGGCTCCCACAGGAACAGGTGACATTTTCCTCACAGACAAGGTCAAGAAGGATTACTACAGAGAATGCTTCGGAATCGAGGCCTTCGATATGGAAACGGCGGCAATTGCTTCCGTTTGCGACAAGGCTGAAATCCCCTTCCTCTCCCTTCGCAAAATCAGCGACGATGCAGACGACAGCTCAGTTGAAGATTACCGTGAAATGAATAACAGAAAAGAAAGCTGCCTTACAGAACTTCTTCTCAATATTCTCGGAAGAATGCTTAAAAATATGTGATAAATAAACATAAAAAAATCCCTTTTCATCTTGAAAAAGGGATTTTTTAATAGTATAATATAAGGTAGTATAGAGTAGTAGACCTTATTTTCAGAAAAAAACGGAAAAGAGAAAAAATTGAAAGGAAAAACGGTCACGAAAAAAGAAACGGGGAATTGATTTTGAAAGCAGATTTACACATTCACACAAAACTTTCCGACGGCACAATGGGCATTGATGATATCATTATTCTTGCCAAAAATTCGGGTGTCTCCACAATTTCAATTACTGATCATGACTGCCTTGCAGGTACTGTCAGAGCAGAGATGATAGGCAAAAGATACGGTGTAACCGTTATTCCCGGTGTAGAGTTTTCTGCAACTGATAAGAAGAGAAATTCAAAGGCTCATATTCTTTGCTATCTTCCTGACACACCTGAGCGCCTTGAGGGACTTTGCAAAAGCAATTCTCTTCTCAGAAAAAGAGCCGGAGTTATTATGGTTAAAAAGGTGGCAAACAAATTTCCTCTTACAGAAGACTTCATTTTAAGAAATGCTCAGGGCTCAACAAACATTTTCAAGCAGCATATTCTTAAGGCTCTTATGGAAGCCGGCTATACCACAGAAATTTTCGGTGAACTTCACAAAAAGCTTTTCACAAAGGCTTCACCTTTAAATGTTTCAATGGATCCTACATATCCTGAGCCTCAGGAAATTATCGAAGCAATTCACGAAGCGGGCGGTATTGCAATTCTTGCACACCCCGGTTTCTATGATAATTTTGAGCTTTTTGAAGAGCTTATTCCTCTCGGTCTTGACGGTGTCGAGGTATGGCATCCCGAAAATAAACCTGAACAGCAGGAAGAGCTTATCAGAATTGCGAAAAAGCACGGTCTGCTTATGACAGGCGGCAGTGACTTCCACGGCGGCTTCAATGCTTATCCTCTGAAGCTTGGCGAATACGGTCCTACAGAAGATGCACTTTCACAGCTTCTTTCCTACAAGGCAAAGAAAAGAAGAAAGAGAAAGGCTGCAGCAGAGGAAAAATAAGAAAGGAACAGACAAAAGTCTGCAGTGATAATTTATGAGCGAAAACGATGTAAAGATTTATAATTCAAAAAACGACCTTGACAGCAGCTCAAAGGAAATTTCAAGAACCCTTGATGAGGTGATGACTCACCGTCTCAACGGCAATATTGACAAGGCAAGAAAGCTGGGTGAAATTCTTGCAACAATCACTCCTAAAGGTGATGACGGCATAATTGTTGACCTTAAGGATCACCTTGCACCGAAATATTTTGCTTCAGATATTCTTTATCAGATAAAGGTGCTTCTTGTTTTTGCCTGTGAAACCGTTCTTCAGTTTGAAATTCCCGTTTCAATTATCACCACAACAGCAATTGCAACAATGTATGACTGCATTGAAAAGAAATCTCCCGGTTTTTATGATAATATTAAAAACGGAGCAGCATTCACCTTCTATTACCTTGCGGTGCAGAAGGGCGGCAACCTTTCAGAAAATATCGGTGAAGCGTTTGCAATGCTCTGCTCAGTAAAAAATAAAGACGGCTTTGTAAATGCAGGCAAAACAGTCTGGAATCTTGCCGTTGACATTATTGAAAAAGAAATCGAAAAGGCCGATTTCAAATATATCTGATTTTAAAAGCGGCCCACAAAGGTCGCTTTTTGTGATTTTATAAAGGAGAAAAATTATGACAGTAAACGACATTAAAGAAATTCTTGAGGCAGAAATTATCTGCCGTGATGACCTTATGGACAGAGTGGTGAACTCAGCTTGCGGAAGCGATATGATGAGTGATGTTCTTGCTTTTGTAAAAGAGCAGGCTGTTCTTCTTACCGGTCTTGTAAATCCTCAGGTTGTAAGAACCGCAGAAATGATGGATATGCATTGCATTGTTTTTGTAAGAGGAAAAAGACCAACTCTTGATATGATTGAAATGGCAGAGGACAGAGATATGGTTATGCTCTGCACAAATCTTGAAATGTTCACCTCCTGCGGCCGCCTTTATCAGAACGGACTTCGTGGAGGCAGCGGAAAATGAGTGAGAGTATCAGACTTCATTATGAGGTGCCCGGTGACGACTTCACAAGAGCGGGTGCAGCCTCAGGTGATGTCAAGCGCACGCTGAAACAGCTTGGCATCTCACCGAATGTTATAAGAAACGTGGCAATTGCCATGTATGAGGGTGAAATCAATATGGTTATTCACGCAGGCGGCGGTGAAATCGATGTTGAAATCACAGAAGACCGAATCAATATGATTCTTGCAGACAACGGCCCCGGTATTGCAGATATAGACCTTGCGATGAAGGAAGGCTATTCAACTGCACCCGACAACATCCGTTCCCTTGGCTTCGGCGCAGGTATGGGTCTGCCCAACATAAAGAAATACAGCGACACCTTCGAAATTGAAACCGAAGTGGGTGTGGGAACAACACTGAAGCTTGCGGTACTTATTGAATAAAGTTTAAAGTGGAAAGTTGAAAGTTAAAATGTAGGGAGCAAAGCTCCGATTATATCCGTTTTAACTTTCTGCTCAGTCTTTATATTCATTCCGCCAAAGCAGATTGATAGACTTGGCGGGTAGGATTTTATTCATTTATGAATATAAAGGCGGATAAAATCGGAGCGAAGCGACCCGTATTTCAACTTTCATCTTTTAACTTTCCACTTTAATTAAAAAGGAGAAAACATAATGGCAAAAATATTCCACTCAGTTCGCCTTGACGACGAAAAATGTGTGGGGTGTACAAACTGTATCAAGCGTTGCCCCACGGAAGCTATCCGTGTCAGAAATAAAAAGGCGTACATAATCTCTGACAGATGTATTGACTGCGGTGAATGCATAAGGGTCTGCCCTCAGCATGCAAAATATGCAGTTATGGAAAATCTGGAGGAAACAAAAAAATTCAGATATAACATTGCTCTGCCTGCACCTGCACTTTACGGTCAGTTCAACAATCTTGAAAACGTTGACTATGTGCTTACAGGTCTTAAAAAGATGGGCTTCGACAAGGTTGTCGAGGTCAGTAAGGCGGCTGAATATATAAGCAGTGCAACAAGAAGAATGATGGAAACTGACGACCTTAAACGGCCCGTTATTTCCACAGCCTGTCCTGCAGTTGTAAGACTTATCAGAATCCGCTTCCCGAATCTTATTCCTAATCTTCTGCCTCTTTATGCGCCCGTTGACTTTGCGGCAAGAATTGCAAGAGAAGAAGCAATAAAGGAAACAGGACTCAGGGATGAAGAAATCGGTGTGTTTTTCATTTCACCCTGCCCTGCAAAAAGAACTGCTATAAAAAACCCCTTAGGCTACAGCAAAAGCGATGCCATCGGTGCAATTGCAATGAAGGATATCTACCCTCAGCTTGTACATAATATGGATAAGCTGAAAACCGATGATGTTGAGCTTCTTGGTGATTCAGGTATTATCGGTGTCAGCTGGGCAAGCAGCGGCGGTGAGGCTGCGGGTCTTCTCAAAGAAAGATACCTTGCAGCTGACGGTATAAGAAATGTAATCAATGTTCTTGAAGAGCTTGAGGATGAAAAGCTCAACGACCTTGATTTTATTGAGCTTAACTCCTGCACAGGCGGTTGTGTAGGCGGTGTTCTTACAGTTGAAAATCCCTTCGTTGCAAAGGCAAGAATTCAGCACCTGAGAAAGTTTATGCCTGTTTCATGCAACAGTATCAGAAATGAATATGAGCTTGAAGAGCTTGGCCTTACGGAAGAGGTTACCCCCTCACCTGCTCTTAAGCTTGCCGATAATGTAATCAAGGCTATGCGAATGATGTCAGAGCTTAAAAAAATTGAGGCTTCACTTCCCGGTCTTGACTGCGGAATCTGCGGTGCACCCTCCTGCAGAGCACTTGCTGACGATATTGTCCGTGGCTATGCAGAGGAAAGCGACTGTGTGCTTTCAAAAATCCAGCTTGGCGGAAACACAGACTGGTTACCTGCACCGTTCAGAATCAAGGTTATGAATGAAGAACCCGGAGAGGAGAAAAACAATGAAGGTTAAAGAGCTTTCTCAAAAGCTTAATCTCAGAACCCTTGTCGAAGGCGACAGCGAAAGAGCGGTTGAAGGCTGTTATTGCGGCGACCTTCTTTCATGGGTTATGTCCCGTATAAAAGAAAATGATGTGTGGCTCACCGTTATGGGCAACATCAACTCAATTGCGGTCTGTGTGCTTTCTGACTGTGCCTGCGTGGTGCTTACAGAAAACGCACCTCTTGACGAGGATGCAAGGCTGAAAGCTGAAGCTATGTCAATTCCCGTTTTTCAGAGCGAAAAAAGTGCATATGACCTTGCGGTAGAAATTTCAAAGCTCTTATGAAGCTAAGATACGATTTACATATCCACTCCTGCCTTTCACCCTGCGGTGACAATGAAATGACACCCTATAATCTCACTAATATGGCAAAAATCTGCGGCTGCGATATAATCGCACTTACTGACCACAACACCTGCCTCAACTGTGAGAGCGCAATGAGGGTCGGAGAGGATATAGGACTTACGGTTGTGCCGGGAATGGAACTTTGCACAAGTGAAGAAATTCATTGCATCTGTCTTTTTCCTGAGCTGAAAAATGCTCTCTCTTTTTCGGATTATGTAAAATCAACATTACCTCCCGTAAAAAACAGAGAGAAGATTTTCGGCAACCAATATGTTATGGATGAAAAGGATAACATTCTTTCATCCTTTGAAACTCTTCTTACAACAGCATCGGGAATAAGCATTGAAGAGCTGTCTTCACTTATGAAGGATTATGGCGGACTCTGGTATCCCGCACATATTGACAGAAGCTCTTACAGTATCATCTCATCCCTCGGTGATTTTTCAGAAGAGCTTGAAACCTCGCTTTTTGAACTGACCTATGAAGCTGACGAAAAGCTTTACAGAGATAAATACCCTGCAACAAAAAGCAAGAGGCTTTTAAGAAGCAGCGATGCCCATTATCTCGAAAATCTTATGACAGAAAAAAGCGAAATTGATTTAAAAGAAAATAACATCAAAGACTTATTTGCACATCTGCAATAAAATAATAGTTGCTTTATATAGTATTAACCATTCTTGAACACTGAAAAGCTATACTGAACAAATTAAAAGTTCAGGAGGTTAATCTATGAAAAAGACAACGAAAAAATTATTATCACTTTTAATGAGCGTTATCCTTATTTTTGCAATAGGCATATATGCGTTTGCTGCTGACGGCGGTGACGGAGCCGTTGCAAAAATTTCAGTCTGCTCAAGAGATAAGGAAGTACCGTCTTTCGGCCACACATGGATATATGTTGAAAACATTTCATCTGAGCCTATTCAGGTGGGTGCGTATACAGTTCCTGTGGGTGAAGGTGTTTCCGTCGGTACCTTTGCAAACACAAGAGACGACGGTAAGGGTGTTTACTATAACATTGAATCACACTGTATAAACAAATATGATCATCACGATTTCTTTTCAATTACAAAAGAAATTTCAGCTGATACACTTATGAAAGTAAGTGACAAAATTCTTTCTCTCAACGATTGGGATTTTTTCAAAAACTGTATGCATTTCACTTTTTCTGTGTGGAAGACCGCAACAGGACAGAGCTTTGCAAACCTTATTTTACCGACATTGGGTGAGCTTCAGATGAGAATTGCAGGAGCAAGACACAGAAACCTCACAATGTATTACCCCTCTGCAGACAGAGTTTACAAACAGATAGGCTCAGGCAGAGAAGCAACAATGGTAGTTGTAAAAAGCAGTTCACTTGTAACTCCTATCGGCTGAGAAAGTCAATAAAAGCTTAAGGTCAGATATCTGACTTTTAAGAAAAGGAGTATTCAAATGAAAAAAACCTTTAAAACAGTAATATCAGCAATTCTTGTTGCGCTGATGATTTTTTTACTTGCGGTGCCGTCTTTTGCTGCTGCGAAGGACCCCGTTGTGGCAAGAATTTATGTAATTACTTATCTTGAAGGTACATCATGGACAGACCACGCCTGGGTTTATTTTGAAAACCTCAGCAATCAGAAGCTAAAGGTGGGGCTTTACAGTCTTCCTCCGGGTGAGGGTGTTTCTGTGGGCTGTTATGCAGCATCGAGAGCTGACGGTTACGGAATTTACTACAATGTAGAATCATATTGCGCAGATAAATTCGGTCAGAGCGGCTGGCTTTCAATTTCAAAGGAAATCACAAAAAGTCAGCTTCAGAAGGCAACTGATAAAATACTCAACATAAGAAACGGCTGGGACTTCATTTTCAATTGTATGTACTTTGCTTTTCAGGTGTGGAATGCGGCAACGGGTGACAAGCTTGTTTCGCTGATTTTCCCTGTAATCGGGCAGATGCAGCTGAAATCAAGAGGTGCAACAAAAGGGCCGAAAATGTTTGTGCCGCAGAAAACAAGAGTATACCGACAGAAAGGAAGAGGCGATTCCGCTTATCTGATACTTGTAAGTGAGAAAACCCTGGGTAAAGCGATATGACAAAAAAAGACAGAGCCCTTGAGCTTTTTATGGAAGGCTTCAACTGTTCACAGAGTGTGCTCACAGCCTTTGCTGACCGTTTCGGAATTGACGAAGACACAGCCAAAAGAATTTCGGCAGGTCTTGGCGGCGGTGTGGGTAGACAAAGAGAAGTCTGCGGTGCAGTCAGCGGTGCGGTTATGGTTCTCGGTTCAGTAAAAGCTGCCGTTGACGGTGATGACGCTAAGGGTAAAAAAGAAAATTATGAGCTTGTGCGTGAATTCTGTGATCTTTTCAAGGAAAGACACGGCGGCTCAATAATCTGCCGTGAAATGCTGAAAATTCAGGCAGAGAAAAAGGAAAGCGCCACACCCGATGAGCGTAACGCAAGCTATTATGCAAGCAGACCCTGTGCAAAGGCGGTCTATGATGCGGCAGAAATCCTTGAGGAGCTTATAGAGAAATATGAATAAAAAGATGCGGTGCAACCTCATTGGGGTTGCACTGATTTTCCTTTAACAATTGTTTTTATAATTAAGATGTAGTATAATGAATCAAGTATTCAGTAGGTAGGTGAAAGATATGGCTACAATATCAAAAGAAATTGCAATGCTCAATTTTCTGTTTAATGTTTTATATGAAACGTATAATGACAGAGATTTTATTGAACGATTAAAAGACGAGCTCAGAGAAGAAGATATGAAAAGCGTTTTAGCCTCTTCAGACGAAAAAACAAGAGCGATGTTTACAGAACCGTTTTCGATTGAGGAAATCAAAGACTGTTTAAAAAAAGCTAATGAAACATTTGAAGGGCAGACGGAGAAAAACAATATACTTCTGACGAAAAAGCTTGAAAACTTTGCAAATGCAGATTTTCTGAAAGATTATTTTTTATCTGGCAATAATATGTTTGATTTGAAAATAAGTGATTCAGCTGTATTCATCGAAGAATATTCTGATAGTGTATTAAGAAAAATTACTTTTGAAAATGCAAGAGTTTATCATAACGGTGAATTAACAGCTGATGAAAGCATTGACCTGTTTTTTCACGGTATTGAAGTTGCAGAAGATAGCGGAGTATACATTTTTGAATTCAGAGATTATTTTACCGATGAGTGCTATAGCATTAATTTTGAAAACATAGCAGTCTCATTAAAAGCATACAGTGCAGAAAGTGATTATCTGTTCTGGCTTTTTGTTAAAACACCGTGGGATTATATCGTAACACTTGCTAATAATATAAATGCGCATTTCAAGTGCGGTGTGGAAACTGCAGAAGAAAAACAAATTTTCGGTCTTGTAAAACATTTAACAGGTGAACATTATACTGATTTGGATTCAGTACCGGCTGAACTTTATGCTTTAATAAAAAAGCATAAGCTTGAGAACAAGATAAAGCCGCCCTATGATTTGAGCAAGCCTTATTTATGCAAGAAAAAATATGAGCCTTTCTGGAGAGATGTTTTCTGTCTTGTAGCTGAAACTCAAAAGAATTTACCGTCATATTTTGAAGAATCCGTTTCAAAAGAAGCTTTCGAAAAACATAAACGGCTTATAACTGCAGAAATGAACAAATGGGGATATACAGGGGTATATCCTGATTATTACAAAAAGGACAGCATAAAAAAACCTACATTATTGAAAACTTATAATTTATCTCATGTTATTGCTTATGAGAAATTTGTTGAGCATCACATACATTGTTATTCCTTTGAAAGTGAAAATGTTATTCATACCACATTTTTTGTGGGAACAATTTTCAATAAAAAGTATACCGATACGAGCGATATATATTCAACAATGTTTGACTGCGGCGGAAGAGCAGTGTTTTCGATATTATCTACAATGAATGCAGGAGCAATGGATAAAGCATCATACGAAATCCTGACTCAGAAAGCAGTCAAAGCAGCTGCAAAAAAAGCTGACCTGAAAAAAACGGACAAGGATGACGATTACTTCAAAAGCTTATTTGAACGAAATGCAAGATTAAATTTTAAAGCTTTGATTTTTATGCTTGTTTTCTTTTCAGTTGGTTTTTCTATGATAGCTCCTGTTTTATTGATTGTTTTAGAGGGATGCTCTTTTTCAGAAATAGTTGCTATAATGAAGGATGAACCGCTGTTTATTTTGACCGGAATTATCGGAGGCTTTGTTGCAACATTTTTGGTTGCTTTATTTGAGTGGTTAAGCGGAAAAAAATAAGCGTGTAAGGCAAATGTCAGGGTATGCTTAATGGTGTTTTTTACAAATAAAAAAAGAGAGAAGTTTTCGCTTCTCTCTTTTATACTTTAAAATCAGAATTCAATTTTCTTTTCGATATATGCTGCAAGGTCTGCGATAGCAACTCTTTCCTGCTGCATTGTGTCTCTGTCACGAACAGTTACGCAATTATCTTCAAGGCTTTCAAAGTCGAAGGTAATGCAAAGAGGTGTACCGATTTCGTCCTGACGGCGGTATCTCTTACCGATTGAACCTGCATCGTCAAACTCAACCATAAACTTCTTCTGAAGGTCAAAGTAAACCTTTTCAGCTTCTGCTGAAAGCTTCTTTGAAAGAGGAAGAACTGCTGCCTTGTAGGGAGCAAGAGCGGGATGGAAGTGAAGCACAACTCTGCTGTCGTTCTTTTCTGCGTCAACAACCTCTTCGTCATAAGCTTCTGTCATAACTGCAAGGAAGAGTCTTTCTACACCAAGAGAGGGCTCGATAACATAGGGGATATATCTTTCGTTTGTGGTGGGGTCGAAGTAGTCAAGTGCCTTACCTGAGGTGTTGATGTGCTGGGTAAGGTCATAGTCTGTTCTGTCAGCCACACCCCAGAGCTCACCCCAGCCGAAGGGGAAGAGATATTCAAAGTCAGTTGTTGCCTTTGAATAGAAGCAAAGCTCATCCTTGTCGTGGTCACGAAGACGGAGGTTTTCAGCCTTCATACCAAGTGAATAGAGCCAGTCACGGCAGTAGCTTCTCCAGTAGTCGAACCATTCGAGGTCTGTGCCGGGCTTGCAGAAGAATTCAAGCTCCATCTGTTCAAATTCACGAACACGGAAAATGAAGTTACCCGGTGTGATTTCGTTACGGAATGACTTACCGATTTGTGCAACGCCGAAGGGAACCTTGCGTCTTGTTGTTCTCTGAATGTTTGCAAAGTTTACGAAAATACCCTGAGCTGTTTCGGGACGGAGATAAAGCTCATTCTTGCTGTCTTCAGTTACACCCTGGAATGTCTTGAACATAAGGTTGAACTGACGGATATCTGTGAAGTTGTGAGCACCGCAGTCGGGACAGCAGATGTTCTTTTCGTTGATGTAATTAAGCATTTCCTCGTTTGACCAGCCTGCAACGTTTGTGCCGTCAAAAGCTTCAATAAGGTTGTCAGCTCTGTGTCTTGTCTTACATTCCTTACAGTCCATAAGAGGGTCTGAGAAACCGCCGAGGTGACCTGAAGCAACCCATGTCTGAGGATTCATAAGAATAGCTGAGTCAAGACCTACGTTGTAGGGATTTTCCTGAACGAATTTCTTGAGCCATGCTTTTTTGATGTTGTTCTTGAGTTCAACACCGAGAGGGCCGTAGTCCCATGTGTTTGCAAGACCGCCGTAAATTTCACTGCCTGCATATACGAAGCCTCTGCCCTTGCAGAGAGCAACGAGTTTTTCCATTGATTTTTCGTTGTTGCTAAGCATTTTTAAAACTCCTTTTCGGAAAATAATTCTTTCAAATATATACTAATCTATAATAATACAACAAAACACTTTTGTCAAGAAAAGTATAAGAAAAATACCCTTTCCGTGAAGGGAAAGGGTAGGTTAACTGATTTATCAGAAAATTGTAATAATTGCAATTGCACCTGCAAGGGCGAAAATGAGAGTTACATTGTATCTTTCAAGATAAGCACCGATATAAAGAAGTGCTGCTGCAGGAGCATAGAAAATTTTCTGAAGAATGTTTCCGTGTCTGAAAACCTTGTTCATCATATTCATAGCGTCCTCAATAAGAGGATAGCTGTTGAGATAAAGTGAAAGACCGAACCAGAGGGAAACAGCAGAAAGAATTTTAAGCGGTGCAGAGCCGAAGCCCATAAGGAAAATTACTTCAGGAACAACAAGAAGCAGACAGCCGATAAGTGCATTCATAAACGCAGGCACAAAGCAAAGAGCAAAGGCTCCTCTTGCCTTAGGCATAAATTCATGCTCAACGCTTCCGCACATCTCATCATTTCTGAGATAACGGTTATCTTCAACGGGAACCTTGCAGATACGGCAGACAACCTGCTGCCAGAAGCCCTTCATAATTGCACCGGGGAAGGTGAGATATCTTATTAAAATATAAAGGCCTGTCATCAGATGTCACCTCCGTTGTCAGCAATAATTTCTGCGATTGTGATTTTGTCGTTCTTATATTTTTCAACAAGCGGACTGATTTCATAACCTGAGCCTGCAAGAAGAGTTTTCATCTCTTTGTAGATATCGGTGTTGCCGTTGTAAAGTCCGCAGAGAGCGTAAAGGTTGCAGGTCTGAACGGTGTAGCCTGAGGTGATTGCTTCTTCAATTGCCTCAAGAGCCATAGCACCCTCACCCTTGATAAGGTAAGCAATTGCTTCATACTGCTTGTAGGAAAGATCACTGCCGTAGGAATTCTTTGCAGCCTCAGCGCAGATTTCAAGAATCTTGTCAGCATCGGGAGTTTCAAGGTAACGGTAGTAGCTTGCCTTTGCAATATAAGCGTTTGTGTCTTCCTTGTTGATTTCAATTGCCTTTTCAAAAGCCTTGTTTACGGTTTCTTCGTCACCTGCTCTTGCAGCAATTCCGCAAAGGTTTGAAAGATAAGCCCATTCATAGCCTTCACCGATTTCATCAACCTTTTTAAGTTGAGCCAATTGCTCATCAAGGCTCTTACCGTTAACACTCATTACAACATACTTGTAATATTCGATGAATACTTCATTATACTTTTCTGTAACGGTGCTCTTGCCTTCTTCCTTGGGGTTCACTTCTTTGAGCGCATCAAGAGAAGCAATGATTTCATCATAATCATATTCAAGTCCGTTTGCAACAGGCTCGATTATGTCAGAAACAGTATAGTAGGTTTCCTGAAGAACTGTGTTATCAGTAAGTATCTTGTTATACTTAGCATTCCAGGGCATCTTCAGCTCTGTTTCAGTGAAGAAGGTTTCAATAAGACCTGCAGCATCGCTGTAATATCCGGTTGAAACATAAGCGTCAATTGTCTTACGCACAAGCTTTTTTGAAACGTTTTCCTTTTCAGCGCTGTTGAGAGAAGAGAATGATGACTCAATTGCTGAATAAAGCTTGCCTTCTTCGAAAAGCATAAGTCCTTCAAGTGCGGGAATCCAGCTGTCAATTGTGGGCATTGCCAGATAAGCGGTGCCTACAATAAGAGCAAGACTGATGATGAGTGTAAGAAAGCCGCTGAATCTCAGAGGATAGCGCTTCATAGCCTCACGGCAGGAATCACAGTAGGGATAATCCTCGCCGAATGAAACTGAACGGGGGTTTTCACCGCAACAGTCGCAGGGAATGAATTTTTCCTCTTCTTCTGCGTCAACAGCTTCATCATCAGACTGAGGAACAACAAGACCCTCTGTGCCGTTTGTCTGAGCGTCAAGCTCCTTCTGGAACATATCACGAAGCTCTTCAAGTTCAGTTTCAAGCTCTGATTTAAGCTCCGTAACTTCCTCTTCTGTTATTGTTTCTACATCCTCAGAAGCAATTTCAGGTGCAGCAAGTTCTTCTGCAGCGGTTTCTTCAGCTTCTTCAAGGATTTCATCTTTTTTAAGTTCGTCCAAAACGAAAACCTCCTTTAGGTTAATAGATACATTTTAGCACCTATTTGCTTAAATTGCAACAGTTTAATTCACTTTAGAATATAGCAGAGCCACTTAAATTATGCCTTAAAGGTCGGGGCGGTGAAGAAAAGGCAAAAAAGCTGCTGCGGTGAGTTGGGGGCGCCGATTGCAGAGTTTCCCTTTCGGGAAACTCTGCAGCTTCGCCTTTGGCGCAGCAACTGCGGATTTTTCCGCAGTTATCGGCGCCCTCGCTTCCCGGTTTATCTCATTTCCCTTGTATTACCGCCCCGTTTTCCGCCCATACTGAAAACGAAGGAGTGATTTTATGCCAAACGAAGATACAATAAAGCTTTTAAAAGAATGTGATGCAGGCACAAAAACTGCAGTAAGCTCAATAAAGGAAGTTCTTGATAATGTAAAATCAAAGGATTTGCTTGCACTTCTCACAAAAAGCACAGAGGAGCACGAGCTGATAATTCAGGATATAAAAGAATATCTCGACGAAATTGAGGGTGACGGAAAGGATCCCTCACCAATGGCGAAAATGATGAGCTGGGCAAAAATCAATATGAAAATGATGATGCACGAGGATGACAAAACAATTGCCTCACTTATTATCGACGGATGCAATATGGGAATAAAACAGCTGACAGGTTATCTCAACGATTACACCGAAGCTGACGAAAAATCCATGCGTCTTGCAAAACGGCTTATCAATGAGGAGGAAAACCTCAGCGACAGTCTCAAAAAGTATCTGTAATCCTTGACAAAACAATTGGTGTGGTTTATAATGGCTACAATATAATCAAACCGATGAACAAGAGTAGTAAGCTTTACGGAAACTTACAGAGAGCTGTGAATGGTGGAATGCAGCAGTGAAAGTAATGCCCAATGGACTTGTGAGGGCGCTCCGAAAATTGCAGTAGGCGGCGACGGAAACTCTGACCGTTATGATGAGAGCGTATGAAGTACGTGAAAAAAGGTGGCTAAAACAGACAGACCTGTTCCTTTTTCGGGAGCAGGTTTTTTTATTATCGAAAGGATGACAGAAATGGAAGAAAAAATTATTACTGCTGAGAATGCTCAGCCTGAAAGAAAAAAGAAAATTCTCTCCTGTATTCAGCCCTCAGGTATTCCGACTCTCGGAAATTACCTTGGTGCGCTTAAAAACTGGAAGGCGCTTGCTGATGATTTCGACGGTGCATTTGCCGTTGCAGACCTTCACGCAATTACCGTAAGACAGGACCCAAAAAAGCTCCGTCAGCAGAGCAATGAAGTGTTCGCACTTCTTCTTGCAATCGGTCTTGACCCTGAAAAGAGCATTATTTTCCTTCAGAGTCAGGTTCCCACCCACGCTCAGCTTGCGTGGATTCTCAACTGCTACACACAGTTTGGTGAAATGTCAAGAATGACTCAGTTCAAGGATAAGTCACTTTCACACGCTGACAATATCAATGTTGGTCTTTTCTCTTACCCCGTGCTTATGGCAGCTGACATTCTTCTTTATCAGGCTGACCTTGTTCCCGTTGGTGCAGACCAGAAGCAGCACCTTGAAATTGCAAGAGATATTGCAAACCGCTTCAACGGAATTTACGGCAAAACCTTTACTATTCCCGATCCCTATATCGGCAAGAGCGGTGCAAGAGTAATGAGCCTTCAGGACCCCACAAAGAAGATGAGCAAGTCAGACCCCAACCCCAAGAGCTACATTTCTGTTTTCGACACTCCCGAACAGATTATGAAGAAAATCAAGAGTGCTGTTACCGACAGTGAAGGCGGCGTGTACTACGGCGAGGGCAAAGAGGGTGTAAACAACCTTATGAGCATCTATTCCTGCTGCACAGGTCTTACCAATGAACAGATTGAAGCTGAGTTCAGCGGTAAGGGCTACGGTGATTTCAAGGTTGCCGTTGCAGAGTCAGTAATTGAAGAGCTCCGCCCCGTAAGAGAAAGATTCGATTATTATATGAAGGATACTGCAGAGCTTAAAAACCTTCAGGCAAAGGGTGCAGAGCTTGCAACAAGAATTTCCGACAGAACACTTACAAAGGTTATGAAAAAAGTCGGCTTTGTTATTCCCTGAGTCAAGAGTTAAGAGTTGAGAGTTAAGATGTGGTCGCACCTTAACTTTGTTCAAAAAGCAAATCAGTTTACTGCGGAGTTTATGATTGCGCACAGTGAAAAGAGCAGATTATATCCGCCTGAATAAAATTAATAAGAAAAATTCAACCCGCCAGGTTAACTTAGTTGCTTTGGCGGGTAATTATTATATAGGTTTATTATAGCTGAAACGGATATAATCGGAGCGTAGCTCCCCGCATCTCACTCTTCACTCTCCACTCTCCACTCTATAAAAAAAACCGCCCGAAGGCGGTTTTTTTTAGTTGTTGCCCATTGAATAGTTGGGAGCTTCTTTTGTGATTGAAATATCGTGGGGATGGCTTTCGATAAGACCTGCGTTTGTGATTCTTACAAACTGTGTCTTTTCCTTGAGCTCGTCGATTGTACCGCAGCCGCAGTAACCCATACCTGCACGAAGACCGCCCATCATCTGATATACGGTTTCGCTGAGAGTTCCCTTGTAAGGTACACGGCCTTCAACGCCTTCGGGAACGAGCTTCTTGTTGTTAGCCTGGAAGTATCTGTCCTTACTGCCCTGATTCATAGCAGCAATTGAACCCATACCACGGTAAACCTTATATTTTCTGCCCTGATAGATTTCTGTTTCGCTGGGTGATTCTTCACAGCCTGCAACAAGTGAACCAACCATGATAGCGCTTGCACCTGCAGCGATAGCCTTAACGATTTCACCTGAATACTTGATACCGCCGTCACCGATTACGTTCTTGCCGTACTTGGCAGCAGCCTCTGCACAGTCATAAATAGCAGTGATCTGAGGAACACCGATACCTGCAACGATACGTGTTGTACAGATTGAACCGGGGCCGATACCAACCTTAACTGCGTCAGCACCTGCTTCAATAAGAGCCTTTGTAGCTTCAGCAGTTGCAACATTACCTGCAATAAGTGAAATGTCGGGGAATGCAGCCTTAACCTTTTCAACTGCCTTGAGGATGTTCTTGCTGTGGCCGTGAGCTGAGTCAAGAACAAATGCGTCAACGTGAGCGGCAACAAGAGGAGTAGCTCTGTCAAGAACGTCAGGTGTTGCACCGAGAGCGGCAGCACAGAGAAGTCTGCCTTCTGAGTCTCTTGCTGAGTGAGGATACTGAACAGCCTTTTCAATATCCTTGATTGTGATAAGACCCTTGAGGTAGCCTGCATCATCAACAAGAGGAAGCTTTTCGATCTTGTGCTTCATAAGAATGATCTTTGCTTCTTCAAGAGTTGTGCCGACGGGACCTGTAACAAGGCCTTCCTTTGTCATAACTTCTTTGATTTTAATATTGTAATCTGAAAGGAAACGAAGGTCACGGTTTGTAAGAATACCTACAAGCTTGCCGTTTTCACAGATGGGTACACCTGAAATGCGGTAGTTGTGCATAAGGTTTTCAGCTTCGTAAACATAGTTGTCGGGAGCCAAAAACATGGGGTTTGAAATAATGCCGTTTTCACTTCTCTTAACCTTGTCAACTTCCTGAACCTGAGCTTCAATTGACATATTCTTGTGGATAACACCAAGACCGCCTTCACGGGCGATAGCGATTGCCATTCTTGCTTCTGTAACTGTATCCATAGCGGCAGTCATTACAGGAATGTTGAGTCTGATGTTTTTTGTGAGCTGGGTTTCGAGACTTACATCTGCAGGAAGAACATTTGATTCAGCAGGAATAAGAAGCACGTCGTCGAAGGTAAGACCTTCTTTTACAAACTTTGAGTTGAAATCCATAACCATAATCCTTTCTCTCGTTTTTGATATATACGTGGTTGTTTGCTAAATAATATTAAGTTATTATAGCACGGAAAACTAAATGTATCAAGTCTAAAAAAGATTTTTTTTGACAAACTTTTCTGGTAAAAAGCGGGTGTCAATTGGCAGATGTGCTGAAAGGGTTATAAAACCTTCTCCAAAGTATAATTCTGAATCTGCATACCCAAAGCCTCATAAAAGCTGAGAGCGGTTTTGTTGAAGTTCCAGACAGAAAGGTCGAGGCGCTTTGCTCCCCACTCTTTTGCCAGGCGTTCAGTTTCAGAAAACAGCTGCTTACCTACACCGTTTTTTCTGTATCCCTCTTCAACATAGATGGCATCCATAAAAGCCATTTTCATTTCTGTCATACCCGATGTGCAGAGCTTTGTGTTGCTGACTGCGATTATTCTGCCCTTTTCTTCAGCACAGAGAAGAATTTTATCTTTGCTTTTAATGAGCTTTTTGAAATCTCTTTTCCTGTATATATGGTCACGCTCTTTGAACATATCAGGAAGAGCAGCAACATGAATGTTATGCAATTTATGGAACAAAACCTCTGCCTGTTCATAATCTTCAGATGTGAGTTTTCTGATAACCATATTTTCCACTCTCCTTTTTTAAAGAATAACACATTTGTTTCTCCGTTTCAATATAAAAAGCAACCTTCTGTGCGGAAGATTGCTGACCTTTTTATGAGAGTTAAAAACGCCATTATTAACTATTCATTATTCATCAGCGAAGCGGCTTCATTATTCATTGAGAAAAGTCGCACAGACACAAATGAAAAATGAATGATTAATAATTAATAATGAATAATACAAAAAGAAAAAAGTCACACTTTTGTGCGACTTTTCTTTTGGTGACCCGGACGGGACTCGAACCCGTGTTACCGCCGTGAAAGGGCGGTGTCTTAACCGCTTGACCACCGGGCCTTATATATGAAAGAGGAGGACACGTTATCCTGCACTCTTTATTGTAGAAATTGGTAGCGGCAGTGGGACTCGAACCTACGACACTCCGGGTATGAACCGAATGCTCTAGCCAACTGAGCTATGCCGCCATTTCTTCACGCCGCATTCACAACGCTCAAGTATAATATCACAACATTTCTGTTCTGTCAATACTTTTTTTCAACTTTTTTCAATTTTTTTTGCTTTTTTTGAGTCTTCTTTATTTTGCCTGTTTTCCGCTCAGAAATACACCCAAGTTTTATCTTAATTCTCTGAAAAACTCTGTCAGCATTTCTCTGCACTCTTTTTCCATATATCCGCCGAGAATCTGCGGCTTTCTGAAAAATGAAAACTCGCTGAAATCTGCTTTGCTTCCGCTGCAGCCGGTTTTTTCATCGTAAGCACCGAAAACAATTCTCTCAACTCTGGAATGAAGAATTGCTCCCATACACATAGGGCAAGGCTCCAGAGTTACGTATAAAGTGCAGTCAGAAAGATATTTTACATTTTCATTCTGAAGAGCCTTTGTTATTGCGAGAAGCTCTGCATGGGCAAGCGGTGAGTTTTTTTCTTCAGTCAGGTTGTGAGCTTTAGCAATAACCTCTCCGTTTTTTACAATAACCGCACCAACAGGTATTTCACCCTTTTCTTTTGCCTTCTGTGCTTCAGAAAGTGCAAGTGTCATAAATTTTTTGTGTTCCATATATTTTCACCTTCAGGAAACGGATGTTGCCGTTATATAAAGCATAATGAGAAAAGCTATAAGGGTGGTTGGTGTAAAGAGAAAATGAAAGAGCTTTTCTGTGGGCTTAAGAACTGACTCTGATTTTCTGAGCGGTCTGTTTCTTGTGCTGAGTATGAAGATGAAGCTTGCAATAAGACCGACAAAAATTATTGCATACATAACAAAAGAATAAATAATCAGGGCATTTTCTTCTCCTGCTATTTCTATAAGATAAGATGCAATAACAGAAAGTCCGTTGCAGACTGCATGGGCGAAAATTGCAGGCCAGACAGATTTTGTTTTAAGAGTGAAAAAACCTAAGACCATACCCGACAGCATTGCATAGGGTACCTGAATAAGGTTGCCGTGCATAAGGGAGAAAACAGCAGCCGACATAAAAATTGCAAAAGCATCACCGTATTTTCTGAGGTTGCCGAGAACGTGACCTCTGAGAGAATATTCTTCAACAATTGCAGTGAGAATACTTATTCTGACCATGCTGAGAGCAAAGCCGAAAACACCGTCAGGCATATTTATGTTGGGTGAAGCAAGCTCATATCCGAGAAGTGAAATGAAAGCAGTGATGTATGATGAAATAATGTTGCAGAGCATAACAAGACCTGTTGCTCCGATTGCACCGGAAATCAGAAGATGAATTTTATCGGGAGCTTCAGAAAGAATAGGCTCCGCTTCTCCTGAAACGGCCTTCATTTTTCCTCCCATAAGGCTGAAGGGAAGAAATACACCGAGTATTGTCATCAGAATATCAATTCCGCCGCCGAAAAGCATATTATTTCTGTAAAGCTCAAGAAGACCGGAAAGCTCCACAAAAACAAAGATAATATTCTGAATAAGGACATAAAGAAGCACAGCCGAGCCTGCAAGGAGGCTCAGCTTTCGGAGTGCTTTGATTTCTTTTGTTTTCTGTGAAAGCAGAAATTCATTCTGCATACGGTAAAATTCAGGCTGAAAGCTTGAAAAGTCGTTCATGAAAATCACTCTTTATCTGTGTCGTTCTGCTGTCTTTGTGCAGTGGTCTGATTCTGCTCAACACCCTCTGTGCTTGAGGGAATGAAGAGAATCTTGAAGGTCATAAGCATAAGTCTGAAGTCTTCGAGAATAGACTGATTTGCAATATACATAAGGTCCATCTGCACCTTGTCATAAGGCGGTGTGTTATATTTGCCGTAAACCTGAGCATAGCCTGTAAGACCTGCTTTTACCTGAAGACGAAGTGCAAATTCAGGCATTTCAGTTTCATACTGGTGAGCAATTTCAGGTCTTTCGGGTCTCGGACCTACAAAGGACATATCACCCTTCAGAATGTTGAAAAGCTGAGGAAGCTCGTCAAGACGGAGCATACGGATAACCTTGCCGATAGGGGTGATACGGTCGTCGTTATCTGAAGCAAGACGTGCAACACCGTCTTTTTCTGCGTTCTGAATCATACTGCGGAATTTGAGTACCTTGAATTCTTTTCCGTTCTGAGTAAGGCGCACCTGCTTATAGAGTACGTCACCCTTGTCATAAGCCTTGATGGCAATTGCAGTCACAAGCATTACGGGTGAAGCAATTACAATTGCAATAAGTGAAAGCACAATGTCAAAAAATCTCTTCACATACTGATACATAAGGTTGCTGTTGTCCTTACGCTTGCAGCGGTATACGGGGATGTTGAGAAGCTGAATTGTTTTTCCGCCTCTTATAATAGTATCGGAAATTTTGGGCTTTATATAAGCTACTTTATCATTGGCGATGCAGTGCTTCACAACCTCATTTCTGTAATCTGAGGGAACACCGCAAAGGAAAATTGCGTCAACTGACTTAAGGCTCTCATAAATATCCTCAAGAGGAGTTTCTTCACTGTTGAAGGTGCTTACAACATCAAAGCGGTTTTTCATACTGCGGATATTCTTAAGTGAATAGTATGAATCAACATTGCCGAAAAGAACAATGGTCTTTTTGGGAATATGAATTGAAAAATAAACTCTGTTTGCAAGGAAACACCATAATACTGCAAAAAGCGAAAAGGCAACGAACATTCCCGCAAAGGGCCAGATTGAAACAAGGCGGTAGCTGATGAGTGAGAACAGCACATAAGAAAAGCCCTGGAGAAAACCGATTGCAATAATCTGTGAGAATACCAGGTCGGAAACGGGCGAGGTGCCGACGGCAAAGCCACCGTACACATTCACAAAGGACGAATAAATTGCAACGAAAAGAGCAAGAAGAAGATAGTTACCCATTCTGTAGAAGGGAGTGGGAACAAAGGGGTTGAAATATTTCAGCCACACGAAATAAAGTATAAGACTGAAAAGAGCAATTATTCCGCCCTTGAAAAGATACATTGCAAGCTTTTCTTTTTTATATCTTTTTTTTGCATTGGTATCCTTGATGCTTATATTTTCATTAATATCCATAATGTTAACCTCACGGCTTTTTATATAATAGTATTGAACAATCTTAAGAATAACTTAAATATAAGGTTATTTTACCACAAAGATTGCGACTTGTAAAGATTGAGGTGAGAAAGGAACAAAAACAAAGAATAATGTTGACTTGACTGCGTTTGAGTGTTAATATGTATAGTATAAAAAAGGAGAAAAGGAGAACTTTTATGAAACCAAACAAAAACCCGCTCTGGCAAACCAACAGTGCCGAAAGAAAAAGCTATTACAGTTATTTCTTCGGTCAGAATATGATTTACAATATGCTGGCTGCCTATCTTACAACCTACCTTGTGTTCAAGGAAATTGATCCCGTCAAATCAGGTATGATTGTTACCATCGTAAAGGTATGGGACGCAGTCAACGATGCAATCTTCGGTGTAATCTTTGACAAGATTAAATTCAGAAGCGGCAAGAAGTACATACCCTGGCTTAAAATTGCCTGTGCGCTTACTCCTGCAGCTACCATTGCCGTGTTCATCATTCCCTCAGCAGCTTCTGAGGTTGTAAAGCTCGTGTGGTTCGCACTTGCTTATATCATCTGGGATACAGCCTACACAATCTGTGACGTGCCCGCCTTCGGCATTATCACCGCAATGACAAACCAGATTGAAGAAAGAAACACAATTCTTTCTCTTAAGGGAATCACAGGCGGTATCGGTTCAGCTCTCACAACTGTTCTTGTAACTCTTCTTATCGGTCAGTCTGTAAATATCGGTTACGGCCCCACAGCAATTATTATTGCAATTGTTGCTGCTGCAACAATGTTCCCCGTATGCTTCAAGTGTGAAGAAAGAAACAAGGCTGAAGAGGAAGAACAGTTCACCGTAAGAAGCATGATAAAGTATGTTGTAAGCAACAAATATCTTCTTATCTATTATCTCGGTTACATCTTCTATTCAGGTGCTCAGACCTATACAGCGCTTCACCTTCTTATGGCTTACTATATTTACGGCAACGAGCTCATTTCACTTATCACAGGTACAGTTGCAGCTGTTCCTCAGCTTATTATGGCTCTCTTTGTTCCGAAAATTATCAGAAAAATCGACAAGACAACTCTCTTCAAGATTTCAACAATTGCGGCAATTGCTCTTTCAATTCCCGTTTGCTTTGCAAGAGAAAGCCTTGTGCTCTTCATCGTAACCTTTATGCTTCGTTCAATTCCTCTCGGCATCATCGGTGTTCTTGCCTTTACATTTACACCTGACTGTGCTGAATACGGACAGTTTACAACAGGCACAGAGGCAAAGGGTATCACCTTTGCAATCCAGACCTTTGCAGTTAAGCTTTCAGCGGCAATTTCAAGCGGTCTCGGTCTTTTCCTTCTCGGTCTGTTCAAGTTCAGAACAGAATTTGAAGGAATTGAAATCAAAGGCTTTGCTGACCTTCAGGCAGCAAACGCAATTGAGCTTCAGCCCGCAGGCGCACTTGACGGTCTCTGGTTCACCTACAACGTTGTGCCCATTATCGGTCTTGTAATCGCTCTCGGCATCTGGTCACTTTACAGACTTAAGGACAAGGATGTTCAGGTTATGGCTGACTGCAACTGTGGTAAAATCACAAAGGAAGAAGCAACAAAGCTCCTTTCAAGAAAATATTAAAATCAAAAGCACCCCGAAGGGTGCTTTTGATTTTAGAGTTAAGAGTTGATTTTAACCTCTCCGTCACACTGCGTGTGCCACCTCTCCTTTCAGGAGAGGCAAGCCTGACGAGGCTTTCAAATCGTACACAAAACATATGTATGGTATTCAAATAATGGTGCTCTCCAAAAGCGAAATAAAATAAGCCTCTCCTGAAAGGAGAGGTGGATTCGTCGAAGACGAAGACGGAGAGGTGTTACAATCGGAGCGAAGCGTTACAATCATCAAACCTTATCTTGCCGTCCCTAAAAGTGAAGGTGTCACACGCAGTGTGACGGAAGGGTTTTATATTAACTCTCAACTCTTAACTCTTAAAACTGAAATAAAAAATCGCCCGAAGGCGATTTTTTATTTCATAAGTCTTCTGATTACAGCTTCGCAGTCTGCTTCGTCCATAATCTTCGGTACGGGATAAAGAGGATTGCCTTCCTTAAGCGCACGCTTAACGATTGTGGGAATATCTTCTTCCTTGATGCAATCGAACTTATCCTGAATGTTCATGTTCTTGTTCATAGTCTTGATAGCTTCGATGAATGCTTCAGCCTTTTCCTTGTCTGAGCCGTCTGTCTTAACACCTGCGATAACTGCAAGCTTTGCAAGACGAGCGTGAGCTGTTTCACCGTAGTATTCAAGAACATAGGGAAGAATTACTGCGTTTGCAAGGCCGTGAGGAATGCCGTAGAAACCGCCGAGATTGTGAGCGATTGCGTGAACATAACCTACATAAGCTCTTGTGAATGCCATACCTGCATAGTATGAAGCCTTGAGCATTGTTTCTCTTGCTTCAACATTCTTGCCGTCGTTATAAGCTGTTTCCAGTGATTCGAAAATCATCTTTGTAGCCTTTTCAGCGTACATTTCTGTTGACTTTACATTACTTCTGCCGATGTAAGCCTCAACTGCGTGAGTGAGAGCATCCATACCTGTTGTTGAAGTGATGTGAGGGGGAAGACCTGTTGTAAGCTCAGGGTCAAGCACTGCATACTTGGGTCTGAGTCTGGGGTCGTTGATTGCGTTCTTTTCGTGAGTCTTACGGTCACTTACAACTGCTGCAAGTGTAACCTCTGAGCCTGTGCCTGCTGTTGTGGGAACAGCAAAGAGAGGAGGAAGCTTATGTACGAGCTTGAGAACACCGCGCATTTTCTTTACTGGGATTCTGGGGTTAGCAACTCTTGCACCTGCTGCTTTTGCACAGTCCATGGGTGAACCGCCGCCGAAAGCGATAAGACCTTCGCAAGCATTGTCAACATAAAGCTGACGAGCATCTTCAATGTTTTCAATTGAGGGGTTGGGTTCTGTGCCGTCATAAACAACATACTCAACGCCTGCCTTTGTCATCTCTTCAAAAAGAGAATCAAGAAGGTGAATGCCCATAAGTCCCTTATCAGTTACGATAAGAACTTTCTTTACGCCCTTACTCTTGATGAATTCGGGAAGCTTGCGGATTGCACCGGGGCCCTCAAGGGTTTCAGGTTCTGACCAGTCAAAAGCAAACATAGCAATCTTGAATACTGACTGATATGCTCTGAAAAAAGCTTTCTTTAACTGCCACATGAAAAAATCATCCTTTCACAATATACTGGTTTTCTATACCAAATTCTATAATACTATTTTTTAGTTTGCATTTCAAGAGTAAAAAGGAAAGTTTTACGGTTTGTTGATGATTTAATTCTTACAAAATTTCAAAACTGCGGTTATTTCTTGTAATGAACGGTATTGTGTGGTATACTTTATACGATTATATAATAAAGAGGTTTTCAGAATGTATATTACATTTAATAATAAATTTGAACACAACAGTATAGTGGTTTTTTACAACAACCAAAACTACACCATTGCACCTCTGTCATCTGTTGAGGTTCCGCTGTTTGGTAACAAAGTACAGTTTACTGCCGAGAACGGAGCTTTTGACCTGCTCGACGGTTTTGAAGAAGAAAAGCCCGAAACATTCAAAGAAAGAGTTTTAATGAAGCTTACAAAAAAGTTGGTGGAAAAAATTCCCGAAATCGTACTGAATGTAAAGGTTACATATGAAATCAGCAATATATCAGGTGATGTTTCCGTTGATTTTACAGAAGGTACATATATTGTGGGCGGAAGCAGGATTGCAGAGTTTTTGGACTTCTTACCTGTGTCGTGTATGTTCCCTCATATCATAACCTCAGATGGTACAGTTGCAGTTAAAAAAACCGAATCAACAAATAAGAAAAAGTATTTACGCCTTTACAGAAATATGCTTCTGTTTATGAATTCGGGCTTTATTCTTATAGATTGGTTTTTATTTATTCCCGAATATCTTTTTATAAAAATACTTTCTGCTGATAAGATAATAGAAAGGTGTATAAAAAAGCTTTATCGCATGTCTGTTCCTGAAAGAATTCTGTTTATGGAAAAGCAGGCTGACGATACTACAAATGAAAAACACGGATGTCTTATAGGTATCATAAAGGTTTTGATTGTTATTGTGGCATTTGTTTTAATAGCTGAATGGGCAAATTCATCGGATCCCAACACTATTATCTCAGAAGATTTTCAATCTGTTGTGTGCTTTGATGAAACCTTTGTAAGAATCGATAGCGGTCTGCCTGAGGATGCTAAGAAAACATTCTTAGAGGAATACACAGCCCATTATCCCATAGGTGAAGATGAATATGATGACAGCTACAATTGTTATATTTATGAGGATTCTATGGGCAATAGATATCTGTGGCTTCAGGATGACTCAGAAAAAGAATACAAGGATTATGAAAATCCTGTAGTATATAAATCTATAGGTGAACAAGAAACGGAATAAAGTATGTACAACGAACAAACCATCAGAAATGAGCTTTCACAATATAATAATGGAGTCCGTTTTATTTTAAAGGAAGAAGTCGGTTCAACCAACGACGAGCTCCAACTTCTTGCAAAAAGCGGTATGGATGAAGTCACCGTTATGCTTTCTGAAAGTCAGACTCTCGGCAAGGGCAGAATGGGCAGAACCTTTCATTCACCGAAAGGCAGCGGAATTTATATGAGTATTCTTCTGCGACCTGATTTTTTACCTGATGACTGCAATCTGCTCACACCTATGACGGCTGTTGCAGCGGCAAAGGCAATCAGCGAGGTTCTTTCTGTTAAAGCAGACATAAAATGGGTGAATGATATCTATGTAAAGGGCAGAAAGGCGGCAGGAATTCTCACAAAGGCTGCGTTTTCATCGAAAGATAAAACTGACTATGTAATCGTAGGCATCGGCATAAATCTCACCGTACCTGTGGGGGGCTTTCACGAAGAGATAAAAGATATTGCAGGGGCTTTAAAAGAAAAGGTTTCTGCTAGCCAAAGAGACAGACTTGTAGGTGTCTTTTTAAGGGAGTTTCTTTCTTATTATAATAGTATGCCCAAGGTGACCTTTTCTGAGGAATACAGAAAAAGACTTCTTTATGTGGGTGAAAAAATCACCGTAAGAGAAAAAGAAAGCTTTTATACTGCAACTGTTCTTGGCGTGAACGAAAGGCTTCAGCTTGAAATACTCACCGAAAAGGGCGAAGAAAAAACTCTTTATACAGAAGAAATTACAATAAGGCAAGGTGATGTAATTGTCTAAGAAAAAAATTGTGCGCACCGTAACGGTTATTATACTTGCAACTGTTGCGGCAATACTCAGCTTTGCGAAGTCGGATCGTAG